>CAZWAS010000108.1:0-10550 GCA_964631915.1 uncultured Spirochaetales bacterium
CGGCTGTTCTTGAGGAGCTGCAGAACAGCATCCATTTCCTTGATGAAGCTCGCGTTATTCCTTCCGCCCATGTAGCTGATGTTCGAAAGCGTATCGTACTTTCCTCCTATTTCTCCGTAGAGGATGCCGTATAAAACTTTTTCTAAGCCGTGGATATCCTCGAGAAGTTTCACCACAATGGCTTCCGCGTCCCGGTCCGCGGATTTCAGTATGGTTTGTATTTTCTTCGTTTTTATCTGGGGCGGGATGATCTCCGCTTTGGCCTGTTCAACTGCGCTCCCTACGCTTCCTTCCGGCCTTAGGCACGATTCGAGCCTACCGATGGATTCGGGAATCCTCTGAATGCCGTTATATGCATCCGTGTATTCGGTTCTGTTCTCCGATTTATAGAACTCGCCATCTATGAGGACTACCTTTAAGAGCCGATTCATCTGCGTGAGAAACACACTCTCGTAAAACAGTTTCACGCAGCACATACAGGCTTCATACCTGAGCCTCACTCCCCGTCCCCAGTAGGCAGCCTTGTAGTACTCGAGCTCTGAACGCTTTTTCGCTTTGGCGAGCACCATAAACTGTTTCAGAATATCCTCGAGTTTTCTGTCCCGGGAAAAAAGTTTAACCGATTCCTGAATCCGGTTTTTCCAAAACATCTTGTAGATCTGGAGCCAGGATTCTCCCCCTCCTATGACCTTCATTTCATAGCGCAGATTACCGGAGATATAGGCGAGCAGGTCGCGAAGGGGTATGCGCATATTGAACTGACGGATGAAATCCAATGCGAAGCAGGCATCCTTCATCTTTTTCTGAAGCGTCTCTTCCATGACTACGCCTTCTCCCTCGAGTTCCTCTTTGAAAAAAAACAGAAACAATGCCTCAATGAATCCTGCTGAGGGCGGGAAACGCATGCTGTACAGAATATCCCCAAGCTCCATCAGATTTTTTTCCAACGAGCTCAGCAGGCAAGGCTCTATGGAAGCAGCCCCAAGAAACGCGGAAAGCATCCGTTCGAACGGAAAAAAACAGAGCGAAAAGAGGTAATGAAGGAATTTTGCCTGAAAATACATATGGTTTCGTTTCTTTTCAGGGATCTCATCTATAATCGCTTCGAACCGAAGCTCTATTTCCTTCCGTATCTCATATTCTCCCATCTGAGGGTATTGCTGGGCTATGCGAACCGGATCCGTTTCTTTGATGAGCATTTCGTGGATGTCTTCAAGTTCTATCTTCCCGAGGAACGCGAAAAAATCCATTTTGAGATTGCCTGCCGCCTTCTCGACCGGTTCCTTGAATACAGACACTTTTTCTTTCAACATTCTCAGCTCTTCATACATGCCGGAAAGGAAAAGAGAATGTTTGAAATCAACAAGGCCGGGAATGGCGCGTTCCACTTTCTGTGCGATTCCCTTAAGCACAATCTCCTCGACGAGCACTGTCTTATCTTTGCCGGAAAAAAGCGACCGGAAAAAAAGAATCACTTTCTTGAAAAAACCGAGCTTTTCATATATCTCATCCAGATCGATGTCGGCAGATTCTTCTTGATAAAAAAGCGGTTCCTCCGATACTACTACGGAATTCTGCAGTTTTTTGAGCATCTCTTTTCTTTCCGCAGAGGAAAGCTCGGAGACAAGTTCGTCGAAAACAGACCGTTCTTCCATGGTGCTTTTATTCTAGCGTTCTTCGCTAAGAAGTCAAGCAAAGCGGACGAGAGTCTGCCGGGTATGGAGAAATCAGGTGCAGCACTTCTGAATTGTGGCGTAAATAAACCTACAAAGATCTACACCCTGCGGTACTTCGCATGTGTACATGCTCCCAATTTAGAATTGCTGAATTAGTTGACAAAATCTTCATTATGCTGTACATCATATCTACGATGCGAAAAAATTCGTTCTGTAAGTTAGTAACACAGTCCGTTTCCTCTCTGATTGTAGGTGTAATCATTATTATCATCTCCTCCGGAACAAAGGAGCAGGAAGCATAACGGGCTATACTGTGAATTCCAAGCCGTTCTTCCTGCAGAAGAACGGCTTTTTTTTTAATTTTAGAGCAAAGGAGCGATCCATGAAGAAAAAAGGTGCGGAGCTGGTCGTTGAGGTTCTGAAGCACGAAAATGTCGATGTTCTGTTCGGATATCCCGGGGGTTCCGTCATACCGCTGTTTGATGCCCTGTATTCCGAACCTTCTCTCCATGTGGTATTGACACGACACGAACAGGCAGCGGTTCATGCGGCGGACGGATACGCACGTTCCACCGGCAAAGTGGGAGTGTGCGTCGCTACGAGCGGGCCTGGAGCGACGAATACGGTAACGGGGCTCGCTACTGCGAACTTCGATTCGATTCCCATCGTATGCATTACAGGCCAGGTATCCCGATATCTCATCGGGAACAACGCTTTTCAGGAAGCGGACACCGTGGGTATAACGCTTCCCATTTCCAAACACAATTTCCTCGTAACGGATAGAAACGATCTTGGGCGCATACTGAAAGAGGCGTTCTATATAGCCCGCTCCG
The DNA here is from genome assembly GCA_964631915.1 of uncultured Spirochaetales bacterium. Lineage (GTDB taxonomy): Bacteria > Spirochaetota > Spirochaetia > CAZWAS01 > CAZWAS01 > CAZWAS01. The sequence continues at coordinate 2,510 of CAZWAS010000108.1, forward strand.
GAAGACCGGGACCGGTTGTAGTGGACATACCCAAGGATGTGCTGTACGAAATCGGAGAAACCGATTATCCGGAAGAAGTCTCGATACGCGGCTACAATCCGACATACAAAGGCCATCCGCTCCAGATAGAAAAGGCGGCAAAACTGCTCAACAAGGCGGAAAAACCGGTGCTGTTCATAGGGGGCGGTGTCATCATATCTGGGGCTTCGGATGCGCTCGGAGCCGTGATAGAAAAAACAAAGATACCCGTGGTCTCATCCCTCCTCGGTATCGGAGCTCTGCGGCACGATCATCCGTATTATCTCGGCATGCTCGGCATGCACGGCACCTATGCTGCGAATATGGCAGTGACCAATTGCGATGTGCTCTGCGCCATAGGTGTACGCTTCGACGACAGAGCAACAGGAGACGTGAAAAAATTCGCCCCTCATGCAAAAATCATACACATGGATATAGATCCGGCCGAGGTCGATCATAACGTCAAAGTCGATATCCCTGTGGTCGGAGACGCGCGGCTGATCCTCGAAGATATGCTTCCGCACTTGAAGGAGCCTGACATAACAGCATGGCGGACTCAGGTGGTATCGTGGGCCAAAGAGCATCCACTCTACCACGAAGAGTTCGAAGGATTCCTCTCCCCTACCAAGGTCATTGAGGAGCTCTGTGCTTTCTTCCCGGATGCGATCATCACCTCCGAAGTGGGACAGAACCAGATGTGGGCAGCCCACTTCTTTAACTTCCAGAGGCCCCGCACATGGATCACCTCGGGCGGACTCGGAACCATGGGATTCGGGTTTCCTGCAGCGCTGGGTGTACAGATAGGTAACCCGTCAAAACGGGTCATCGATATAGCAGGAGACGGTTCCATCCAAATGAATATACAGGAACTGGCCACAGCGATGCAGGAAAAACTCCCCGTCATCGTCGCAATTCTGAACAACGGGTATCTCGGCATGGTCCGGCAGTGGCAGGAGATATTCCACGACAGGAGATACTCCAAGACATGTCTGAAATACTTCAAAGGCTGTCCCGAGGTGTGCAACACCCCAGGAGCGCATTGCCCCGATCATTATTTCCCGGATTTCGTCAAACTCGCGGAAGCATATGGTGCAGTGGGCATACGAGTCGAGAAACCGGAGGAAATACGACCCGCTCTCGAGACCGCGAAAAAAACCCTGGACCGACCGGTGTTCATAGACTTCATAGTGGCCCGGGAGGCGAACGTGTATCCGATTGTGCCGCCCGGAGCGGGCATATACGAAATGATATTGGGGAGGAACAAATAATGCTGCACGTCATATCGCTGTTAGTGGAAAACCATCAGGGCGTCATGTCGAGAATATCCGGCTTGTTCGCCGGAAGGGGCTACAATATGGAAAGCATCACCGTAGGGCCGACGATAGACCCCACCATGGCCCGCATAACCCTCGTGTGCAAGGGAGACGAAGCAGTCATCACCCAGATCAAAAAACAGCTCAACAAGCTCATCGAAGTTATAAAGGTGATAGATTTGAACGATGTCCCTTCCATCTACCGAGAGCTCGCACTCATCAAGGTTTCCACGAAGTCTGGGAAACGGGGCGAATTGTTTCAGCTCACGGAAGCGTTCAGAGGCAAGGTGGTGGATGTCGGCATGGAATCCATGGTCATAGAAATAACCGGCGCTCCTGAAAAAATCGACGGGTTCATCACCCTGGCCCAAGAGTTCCCGCTTTTGGAGATGGCGCGGAGCGGAGTCGTTGCTCTGGAGCGGAGCAAAAAGACCAAAAAGCAGTAAGAGGAGCAAAGCATGAGCGGCAAGAGAATTTTCGTTTTCGATACAACGCTGCGGGACGGTATGCAGGGCATGGAAATCAGCTTCACCCTCAAAGACAAAATCGACATAGCGCATAAGCTCGACGATATGGGAGTGGACTTCATCGAAGGAGGATTTCCGCTCTCGAACGAAAAGGAATCCTCTTTCTTCGAGCAGGCTTCGCGCGAGCGTTTCTCCCATGCCCGCATCGTTGCGTTCGGTTCTACGAGAAAACCGGCGACCGACGTGAAAGCCGATGGAAACATTCTGGCACTGCTCAATGCGAAAACCGAAGCCGTAGTGGTCGTGGGGAAAACCTGGAAGGCCCATGTGAAACAAGTGCTTAAGACCTCGCTGGAAGAGAACCTCGCCATGATCCACGATTCCATATCCTATCTCAAAAGCGCTGGGAAAGAAGTGTTTTTCGACCTGGAGCATTTTTTCGACGGATACAAGGACGATCCGGAATATGCGCTCAAGGTGCTCGAAACCGGAACCGATGCAGGAGCAGCCTGCCTCGTGCTTTGCGATACGAACGGCGGCACCCTGCCCCACGAAGTAACTGAGATCGTGCAATCCCTTCCCCAAAGCCGGCTCGGTCCGCTCGGCCTCCATTTCCATAATGATACAGGCTGCGCAGTGGCAAACTGCATTGCAGGCATACGCGCAGGCGCCGTGCACGTGCAGGGCACGGTGAACGGGTGGGGGGAACGGTGCGGCAATGCAAACCTCTGCGTAGTTGTTCCAAACCTGAGCATAAAGATGGGGTATCGGACCGCCATGGACAGCCATCTCAGGAATCTCACATCTCTGTCGCGGTTCGTGGCTGAGCGGGCGAATATCATACCGGACAAACGCCAGCCCTACGTGGGCGAGGCAGCCTTCAGCCATAAGGCGGGCCAGCATGTCGATGTCATAGCCAAGGCGGAGGACCTCATGGAACACATTGACGCGAGTATAGTAGGAAACCAGAGGAAAATACTGCTCTCGGAACTGGCGGGAAAATCCACGATAGTGAAAAAACTGTCCAAATACGGAACCTTCGAAAAAAACTCGCATACGGTGGAGGCCCTCATAGAGCAACTCAAGGAAAAGGAACGGCTCGGCTACGAATACGAGGCTGCAGAGGCATCTTTCGACCTGCTCATCCGCAAGCATCTCGGAACCTATACCCCTCTGTTCGAGCTGAACAATTACCACCTCGAATCGTTCAAAACCTGGGAGACCCCTTCGAAGACCGTAGGCCGTATATTCCTGCGGAGCAATACGAGGGAAATCATGGGCGCTGCATGCGGAATAGGCCCTGTAGGCACCCTCGACAGCGCCCTCAGGGATGCGCTCGCCCCCTTCTACCCTTTTCTGAAAAAGATAAGCCTCACGGACTACAAGGTACGGGTGCTGAATCCCGAATGCGCTGCGGAAGCGAAGGTGCGAGTATTCATCACCACCTCGGATCACAACATCTCATGGGACACGGTCGGAGTATCGGAGAATATCGTGGAAGCCTCTTGGGAAGCTCTCGTTGACAGCATCGAATATTATTACAATAATTTCATTATAAACAAGGAGAGCACATGAAACCCCTCATCCTCTATGTTACGGGATTCCGCCAACACGCAGGAAAGACGGTGACGAGCCTCGGCATCCTTTCGCTCCTCAGAAAACGGTTCGAGCCCGAAGAGCTCGGCTACATCAAACCGGTCGGACAGGAGTTCGTGCAACTCGAAGACGGGAAACTCGTAGACAAGGATGCGCGAATCATAGAAAAATTCTCACGGATTCCCGACCTCGATATGGGCAGCGTCTCTCCGGTGCTCGTAGGCGCAGGATTTACCAAGGAATTCCTCGAATCCAAAGATCAGAAAGCAGAGACGAAAAAACTGAAACAGCTCATCAGCGATGCGATAAAAGTGCTGAAGCGCAAGAAAATCATAGTAGCCGAAGGAACGGGACACCCAGGCGTCGGAGGTATACTCGGCATCTCCAATGCGGAAGTGGGAAACCTCATAGACGCTGACCTCCTGTTTCTGTCCGGAGGAGGCATAGGGAAAGCCCTCGACATGCTCGAAGTCGACCTTTCCTACTTCATGTACAAAAAAAACAGAGTCAGAGGCATCATCTTCAACAAGTGTCTGCCGGACAAGCTTGAGTCCATGAAGGATTTCATAACCGAAGATCTTCTGAATAAACGATACCCGGAATTTCCGCAGCCGCTCCGCATATTCGGGTATCTGCCTTCCATCGAATTTCTGTACAAGCCCTCCATGAACGTTATAAAAGACATATTCCGGGATGCGCATATTATAGGAAATCCGAACCAGCATGCATGGAAAACGCCGTGCAACAGCATAAGGATCATTTCCCTTTCCGCCGAATACCTGCATCCCGAGCACTATCTGAAACCGGGGGATATCGTGCTGCTCGGTTCCGCTTCGAAAAACCGAAGAGCGAGGATACTTTCCTACAACAAGACGCTCAAAAAGTGCAGCGATCTGAGCCTGGGCGGCATCATACTCACTTGCGGTGCAACGACATCCCTCGATCCGGAAGTCGAACGGCATATAGCGGATTCAGGCATTCCCGCCTTGTACGTACAGGAGGATACAGCCGCCACGGAACAGAAGATTTCCGCATCCTTCGAGAGCACCAAGCTCCAGACGTACGACGCAGAAAAAATCCGCATGATAGAAGAGCTGTTCGACACCTATTTCGATACGCAGAAATTCTTCGATACATTCGATTTGTAAGAAGGTCCTTTTTACAAGCGTTACAGAGAAACAGGCCGCACGAGAATTTCTTTCTTTTTCAAATATTTGATCCCTTCAACAGCTGCGATGGCCGCCGATGTAGTAGTTGTGTAGGGAATCTTCCTTTTAATCGTTTCGATACGGAGGTCGTGGTCACCTTTCTGGGAAAACCTGCCGAGGGGCGTGTTGATGACCAGATCGATCCTGCGTGTCCGCATGTGATCTATAATGTTCGGGTGACCTTCGTGGATTTTCAGAATGACTTCGGCGAATATGCCGTTTTCGTAGAGGAATTGCGCTGTTCCGCGCGTGGCTGTCAGGGTGAACCCCAAGGATTGCAATTCTTTAGCTACGGGAAGAATGGTTTTTTTATCGTTGTCGTGCACCGAAATGAAGACCCTCCCTTTGGTGGGCAAGGCGGTGCCGGAGGCAGCTTGGGCTTTGGCATAGGCCTCGCCGAAACTTTCTCCTGTGCCTATCACCTCTCCTGTGGATTTCATTTCTGGTCCGAGCATGGGATCGATGTTGCCGAACCGATCGAAGGAGAACACTGCCTCCTTCACGGCCCATACCGTTTTGCACGAACCGATTCCGATCCCATCCTTCGTAAGCCCCTGTTCTTCGAGATCGGTGCCAGTCCATAGTTTCACCGCAGCTTCCACGAGATTGACACCAGAAGCCTTGTACAGGAACGGCACTGTCCGCGACGCTCTGGGATTCACTTCGAGTATGTAAAGGATTCCATCCTTTTCCGCGAACTGGATGTTGATGAACCCTTTCACCGATATTTCACGCGCTATGCGTACGGTTATGTCCACCATTTCCTGCAGAATTTCCGGTTTGGCCTTGAATGCAGGAAACACACACGCCGAGTCGCCGGAATGGATGCCTGCAGCCTCTATGTGCTGCATGATTCCCGCTATATACACGTTATGCCCATCGCACAGGGCATCCGCGTCGTACTCGAATGCATCTTCGAGAAACTCGTCGACAAGCACAGGCCGCTTTGCCGATATTTCTATTGGTTTTGCGAGAAATTCACGGAGCTCTTCGGGGCTGAACGCAATGAACATATGCTTTCCGCCCAGCACGAAGGAAGGCCTGAGCAGAACAGGGAAACCGATCTCATCGGCGTAGCTGAGCACTTCTTCGCCCGTCTTCGCACTTCTGTTCTGAGGCTGACGCAGATTGAGCTTCGACACAAGGTTCGAAAAAAGCCCCCTGTCTTCAGCGGTATTTATGCCGGAAAGCTGCATGCCGATTATGTCTGCCCCCCATGCATGCAGATCCTCGGCCATGTTGAGCGGCGTCTGGCCGCCGAGTTGCACTATCACGCTCTTGGCTCGTTCCTTCCTCATAATCTCTTTCACATGCTCGAAGGTGAGCGGCTCTATGTAGAGTTTATCGGAAATGTTGAAGTCCGTGGAAACGGTCTCCGGATTCGAATTGATCATGATCGTTTTTCTACCGAGTTTCCGCAATGCGAGCGAAGCAAGGGTACAACAGGTGTCGAACTCGAGGCCCTGCCCTATCCTGTTCGGGCCGCTACCGAGGATGATCACTGCATCTTCTCCGGAAGAATCTCCTTCATCCATTTCCCCGTACGTGGAATAGTAGTACGGTGTGGCAGCACGAAACTCTCCCGAACAGGTATCCACGAAATGATAGCTTGGATGCAGGTGCAAGGATTCGCGGAGCGAGTCGATTTCCCGTATGGGTCGGCTGGATAAGGATGCTATCCTCCTATCCGAAAGTCCGTTCCGTTTCGCCTCCATGAGCAGCCGTGTCTCGAGGGACTCGTTGGAAAGCCGGAGCTCCAGAAGTGCGAGATCTGCGAGATTGTGCAGGAACCACGGATCGAATCCGGTCTTTCTGGACAGATCTTTTATCGCGCTTCTTCCCTCGCGTTTTACAATCGTATATGCAGCAAAAAGCCTGAGCGGATGGGCGGTCACGAGCATCTGTTCAAGAGCGTCGTCGCTTACGCCGTGAAATTCGCTTATGCCTTCGTAACCGAACTCCGCAGCGCGCAGAGCCTTGTTCAGGGCTTCGTTGAAGGTTCTGCCGAGCGCGAGGGATTCCCCCACCGATTTCATCTGCGTGCCCAGTACCTTGTAGCCTAAGGGGAATTTTTCCACTTCGAACCGCGGAACTTTCACAGCGACGTAGTCCAGAGAAGGCTCGAAACAGGAAACCGTAACCCCTGTCACGTCGTTTATTATTTCATCCAATGTATACCCCACTGCAAGCCGCGCGGAACAGCGCGCTATGGGGAATCCCGTGGCCTTGCTTGCGAGGGCGGAGGAACGGGAAACCCGAGGATTCATCTATGATGATCATCCTTCCTGTGTCCGGCTTCACCGCAAACTGAACGTTCGATCCGCCGCAGTCTATGCCTATGGCGCGGAGCACTTCAAGGGATGCGCTCCTCATTGCTTGGTATTCTCTGTCCGAAAGGCTCTGCACGGGAGCTACGGTGATGCTGTCCCCTGTATGCACACCCATGGGATCCACATTCTCTATGGAGCAGACGACGACAGCGTTATCAGCTCTGTCGCGCATAACCTCGAGTTCGAACTCCTTCCATCCGATCAGCGATTCCTCTATAAGCGCCTCTCCTACGGGGCTCTCGAGCAAAGCGCGTTCAACGAGAAAATCGAGCTCTTCCCGCGTATACGCTATGCTCCCACCCTGGCCGCCTAATGTGAAACTCGGCCGTATGACCAGGGGAAGTCCCACGTCCTTGGCGAGCCTCCGCGCTCCTTCCAGATCGCACGTCACCAGCGAGCGGGGTGTGTCGAGCCCTATCCGCGTCACCACATCCTTGAACAGACCCCGGTCCTCTGCCTTTCGGATCGCATCTATGTTCGCACCTATGACTTCGACCCCATGAGTTTTCAGAATGCCTGCATCATGCAGCTCGAGTGTGAGGTTGAGTGCAGTCTGCCCTCCCATGGTCGGAAGCAAAGCGTCCGGTTTTTCTTTTTTGATGATCTCTTCGAGATATGGAACCTTAAGCGGCTCCATATAGATTCTGTCCGCTATGCCCGGCGTTGTCATCACCGTAGCGGGATTGGGATTCACCAGGATGACCCGGTATCCTTCCTCTTTCAACGCCTTCACCGCCTGGGTTCCGGAATAGTCGAATTCGCAGGCTTGCCCTATAACAATGGGACCCGATCCTATGACGAGAATGGACATTATGTCCTTGCGTGCTGGCATACCGTTTCCTCAGAGTGTCGGAGCGCGTTTACTCCGTACGCATTGCATGAATTCTTCAAATATCCATTTCGAATCGTATGGCCCTGGGGCCGATTCCGGATGGAACTGAGCACACATAACGGATAGCTGCCGGTGGAAAAGCCCTTCTACGGTTCCGTCGTTCGCGTTCTTAAACCACACAGCGAGGCCTTCGGGCAAGGAATCTTCCGCTACAGCGAAACCGTGGTTCTGCGATGTGACGAACGTCCTGCCCGTACGTTCGTCCCTCACCGGATGG
>CAZWAS010000108.1:10560-11825 GCA_964631915.1 uncultured Spirochaetales bacterium
TTACACCATGATGGCCGAATTTCATCTTGTACGTTTTCGCGCCCATAGCGAGCGCTATGATCTGATGTCCCAAGCATATGCCCAGAACAGGAAGTCTTCCGAACAGGCTTTTCGCGAGCTCTATCTGCGGAGCGAGCACCGCAGGATCGCCCGGACCATTCGAGAAAAGCACGGCATCCGGATTGATCTTCAGCACATCCTCGAGTCCCTTCGTCTGAGGGAGGACGGACACCTGGCATCCCAGATGCACAAGCTCCCGCACGATATTCGCCTTTGCACCGCAGTCTACGAGCGCTATATGCGGACTGCCCCCTGCTCCTCTGATCTCGGTTTCCCCTGTACCCACACGGTCTATGAGGTTCCGACCTTCCATGGAAGGAAACGCGGAAAGATACGCAGTACACAGCTTTCTGTCGCGATCCGAGAGCATTTGCTCCCCTTCTTTGGAAGGCTGCACTATCACTCCACGGGGACTGCCGCAATCGCGGATGCGTAATGTCAGTGCTCTGGTATCCACCTCGGATATGCCAGGGGTATTGTGCTCGCGGAGATAGAGATCGAGCGTTTTTCGGGAAGGCGGCACCGAACCGGTATACAGGGATCGTACTATCATGCCTGCAGCTTTCACCGGAGGAAGCGTTCGCCCTTTTTCCGGCCCGGTCTCGGACCACAAAGGGTCAGTTCCGTAGTTGCCGATGTGAGGATAGGTCATAACGATCATCTGCCCCGTATAGGAAGGATCGGTGAGTATCTCCTGATATCCTGTCATGCCTGTGTTGAAAACGACTTCCCCTGCGGCTTTTTCGAGCACGCCGCCCGGTTTCAGATCGCAGGCTCTGGGGGCCTGAGCTCCGAACGGTCTTCCTGCGTATATATCTCCATCTTCGAGAACGAGAAAACAGGACTCTGCCATGGTATTCCTCACAGAATTGTGGAGGCGCCTTAAAAAAAAGCCGGCACGCCCGCCGGCTCCAGCCCCTAGGGGAATCGAACCCCTCTTACCAGATTGAGAATCTGATGTCCTAACCGATAGACGAAGGGGCCTCCGAATTTCCCCAGGGAGGACTCGAACCCCCACAAACAGATCCAGAGTCTGCCGTGCTACCATTACACAACCGGGGAATGAACGTAGCCCACCTTACTAAATCTTCAGTGAATTGTCAAGAGAACCAGTCCACAGGCAACACTTCTGTATATGATGCGCATGCAGAAGTAGTGCTGCCTTGTAGACGATAAAATCCATGAGGAAGGCAGGAACCACGAAC
>CAZWAS010000108.1:11835-13647 GCA_964631915.1 uncultured Spirochaetales bacterium
GGCATCGGATTCTTATCCGCTAAAGTGAGGTGCGCGAGATTCCTGCCTTCCTCTCCGGTATTGGCATGTCATAGGGTACATCACTGGTCCAGGACGCTTTCTCCATGATAATTGATGAGCGTCGTCACCTTAAAGCCGGAAAGCTTTTCCTCGTAATGGAGGAACGGCAGGCCCACGATGCCGAATATCTCCTTCACAGTGCCGCCCGCTTCTGCGATGAGCTCCGCAGCAGCTTTCAGCGTACCGCCTGTGGCTATGAGGTCGTCTATGAGCAGGATCTTTCCGTTTTTCGGCACGTCTATGGGTTGCACTTCTATGGAATCCTCTCCGTATTCGAGGGCGAAGCTCTTGCGGAGCGTCTTGTTCGGAAGCTTACCCTTCTTCCGAATAAGGATGATGGGAAGAGACAGCCGTATGGCAAGCGGAGCGGCGAAGAGGAATCCCCTGGCTTCTATGGCTGCTACAGCGTTGATCGAAGCGGATGTGTACAGATCCGCCATGGCATCTATGCAGTACGCAAAGGCTTCCGGCTTCGCGAGAATACCGGTAACATCGTAAAATAGAATACCCTTCTTGGGAAAATCAGGAACCTTTCTGATAGCGGCATCGAGGTTGTAGGGTTTTGCCATGCATCACTCCTTGAGCTTTTTTGCGAAGCCTTCGATCCATGCGGACAGGGCTTGCGCGTTGTTGTCGTATTTCAGTGTGCCGAGCACTTTAAGGCCCGTATCGCAGCTCATCCCCTGAAGCGTATCGAGAGATTCTTGCGAGGTGACGGAAAAAAAACCGCCGATGCGGCCTGCCAGGTTTATGCCTCTGAACAGCCGCGCCAGTTCTTTGAAATCCCCGCAAAGCAGTTCCTGTGCACTTTCATCCGCGCCGAGCAGAATAACATCGGAAGCGAGGATCTGAGGGATAGTCACTTCCACCGCCGGTTTTACAATGACATCCACTTCCTTGCAGGAAAGGAGGCGTTGCATCGTTTCCGCACAGTCTTTCAATTCCGGGTTCTGATTCGAATACGCTATGAGAATCTGAATATCCGTTTTCTTCACTATGCTGAAAATAGTAGTATGAATCGGAACCGGTGTCAACAAAGAAAACGCCTTCAGAGTTCCTTGTGCATGAAGGCGAGCAGCTCTTCGGTTTTCTCCCATCCTATGCATTCGTCCGTGACGGACACGCCGTATTTCAGATCCGAAGGATCGTCTATGCACTGGTTTCCCTCAATAAGGCTGCTCTCCAGCATGACTCCTATGAGGGAACCCCTGCCCTTCTTCTTTTCCTCAGTTACGGACTTGAGCACAACCTCCTGCCGAGCGCATTTCTTGCCCGAATTGCCGTGGGAACAGTCTATGAGTATGCGCGGTTCGAGCCCCGCCTTTGCGAGTATGGCCTCAGCTCGGTCTATATCCTCTGCATGATAGTTCGGCCCTTCCCGCCCCCCCCCCCGAATGATGTGGGCGTGGGGGTTCCCGCCCGTGTTGAGCACGCAGGTCATACCGTATTGATCTATACCGATGAAGCTGTGCTCATGAGCTGCAGAAGACAGGCCGTTCACTGCAACATCGAGGCTGCCGTCCGTGGAGTTTTTGAACCCCACGGGCATGGAAAGCCCGCTCGCCATTTCGCGGTGGATTTGGCTTTCTGTGGTGCGTGCTCCTATCGACGCCCAGGTGATGAGCTCCGACAGGTACTGCGGCACTATGGGGTCGAGCACTTCCGAACCAGCGGGGATCCCCAGGGAGGTGATATCGAGGAGCAGTTTCCTCGCAACGTGGAGGCCTTTTTCTATGTTGTACGATCCGTCCA
>CAZWAS010000109.1:0-208 GCA_964631915.1 uncultured Spirochaetales bacterium
TCGCATACCCTTGGGGACTCGTAGCATATCCTGTGAACATGATTCTGCCGCTAATCCAGGTCGCGGATATAACAGGGATCTGGTCTATATCCTGGCTCATGGCGTTCATAAACGCCCTCATCGCCGAAGACATGGTTGCCCGTTTCGCACCGCATGTCGCACAGATATCTGTAGGAAACCGAAAGATCGCAGGTATAGGAGCTCCGAA
>CAZWAS010000109.1:228-12276 GCA_964631915.1 uncultured Spirochaetales bacterium
ATGGATATTCGCTACAGCCATGCTCGTGTGCATGCTTGTGTACGGCTTCGCAAGGCTTTCGATGCCTGTGCCCTACGAAAAACAGATCAATGTTGTGCTTGTGCAGCAGAACATCAATCCGTGGAGGCCGGGCAGCGAAATCGAGGGCCTCAAGCGAGCGCAGAACATGAGCAGGGCCGGACTCAGAGCTTCGGAGAAAAAACCCGATCTAGTCGTATGGAGCGAAACGACATTGAAGCGCCCCTTCGAACAGAGCAAGTCGTTTTATGCAAAAAATCCACCGGAGGAACCGTTCCTAACGTTCATCAAAAACGAAGAGACGTATTTTCTCGTAGGTGCTCCAGAAATCGTGGATATGGATGAATATGCTGCCACGAATTCCACCATACTCATAGATCCACAAGGCAGGCTGGTGGATTCCTACGGCAAACAACACCCTGTGCCGTTCGCAGAGAGCGTTCCGTTTTGGGAAATCGGCGCGGTGAAAAAATTCTTCCAGGAGGTCATAGGGCTCTGGGCCATATGGACCACGGGAAACCGTTACACTATCTTTGAAGTGCCGACGTCTGCCGGATATACAGTGAAATTCGGAACCCCCATCTGTTTCGAAGATGCGTTCGCCGACCTCTGCAGGAATTTCATCAAGAAAGGGGCGGAACTCCTGATCAACCTCACGAACGACTCCTGGTCGAGAAAGGTATCGGCAGAAACTCAGCATTTCGTGGTCGCTCGGTTCCGGTCCGTGGAAACAAGACGGGTTCTCATACGATCTACGAACGGTGGCGTCACTGCCGTGATCGGCCCTTACGGTGAGGTGCTGAGCAGCCTCCCCTTGTTCACAGAGGCTGCCCTCCCGGTGACGGTCCCCGTATATAAGGAACCCTTTCTCACGCCGTATACCTTATTCGGCGACTACCTGCCTATTGGCCTCGGCATAGTGCTGCTCGCCGTACTTGTGTATAGAAGAATAGTGCCCTTCAGGCGACTTCGGAAAAACCTACGGTAACGCGTCCTGCTGTATCGTGCAGAGCGAGGCCGCGACCTGGTGGTGTGGCGCACGGCGAAGTCCCCAAAACGGCGTCGCATGGAGTGTGCTTCCCATGCCTCAGATGTTATTAACAGGCCACAGCGGCGCATTGCCCTTGAGTACTTCGAGCACATTCATGGCGGCTTTCCTCTTCAGCTCCGTGATCGACTCTTCGCTATACCATGCGGCATGATCGCTCAGGACCACGGACTCGAGCTTCAATAGAGGACTCTCTTTCGGAAGCGGTTCGACCTCGAATACATCGAGCCCTGCAGCGCATATTCTGCCTTCCTGAAGTGCCTTGCACAGTGCAGCCTCGTCCAAAACAGCGCCTCGAGAGGTGTTCACAAGTATAGCATCCGGTTTCATGAGTCCGAACTCCCTCTCACCTATTCTGTGCCTTGTGTCCTTCGTGAGAGGCACATGAATGGTGAGATAATCGGATTCCCGAAGCAGCGTTTCGAAATCCACAGCCACAGCACCGACCGCCTCTATGCTGCGTTGGTCTATGAACGGATCGTGGACGAGCACCCGAGAAAAGGGAAACCCCGATAATTTACTCTGTACACGTTTGCCGACAGCGCCGAACCCCAGAATCCCGAGCACCTTTCCGCTCGTCCTGTGCACGCCGCAGGGTCTTCGAATGTTCCAAGCATGGTCCATGCGGATGCTCCTATCCCGCAATGCGATTTGCCGCACACAGGCCAACAGCAGAGACACTGCATGATCCGATGCATCCTCTATGCAGTAATCAGGAACCCGAGCGACCCATATACCCAAAGCCGTCGCAGCTTCCACATCGACATTGTCGTATCCTACGCCGTAGCGGGAAACGATTCGACACTTTTTCATTTCGTGGATGACAGAGGCGGAAAGAGAAAACAGATTGAGCAACACTGCATCCGCATGCTTGAGAACCTCCACAGCCTCTGAATCGGAAGTAAAGGTATGCACCTCCACCTCGCACCCCAACGGTTCAAGAATGCGGTTCTCCTCGGTATAATCGCCATACCTGTCGTCAGTGACGACGATTCGGAAAGCGCTCATGATTGCTTATACGCTTTTCAGGGAATAGGCGCGGGAACCGAGGCCGATCCGTTCCGCATGCTCCAGCTGATGCCCTGCATCGAGATTCGGCCAGCTCGCTTTTGCCAGATCCTTACCGAAGCGTTCCCTCGTCAGGTCCATGGTGGCCTGATCCACTGCCACAGGATCGTTCGAAGCGAGTATGCCTACATCCGGGATGATGCGTTCCTGCTTTTTAGGGATGCAGTCGCAGTCTTTCGTCATATCTATAAGAAAATTGAGAAAATAACTTTTCTTCTCTTTCCCCTGAATCACTCCGAGCGCATGTTCGGCGGTCCGTTTCTGTATATCGGCAGAATCCCTGCCCCAATCGAACCTGACTGCATCGTATTTGCATACGGTAAGGCATTCTCCGCATCCTATGCAGGTTTCGCTCACGATGAACGCCTTGCCCGCTTTTTCTATGATCGCTTCGACAGGACACCACTTCGTACAGACCTTGCAGAACGTGCATGTGCCTGCGTTGATGGTCGGCTTGAATGTGGAATGCTGCCTCAATTTTCCCATCCTGCTCGAAAGCCCCATCCCAATGTTTTTCAGGCAGGCACCGAGGCCCAACCCGACATGACCCGTGGGGTGGGAAATGAAAATAAGCGCATTAGCGAAAGCGATTTCCCTCGCAATGCTCACCTTGTCGAAAATTACCCCTTTGATGGGGACTTCGACTTCAGAATTGCCGGAAAGGCCGTCAGCCATGATAAACGGTGCTCCCACCTTTTCATACGTAAATCCGTGCGCATATGCATGAATCAGATGATCGATCGCATTGGAACGCGCCCCTTTATAGAGTGTGGATGTCTCCGTAAGAAACGGAGCTCCGCCTAGTTTTTTTACCCTGTTGACGACGAGCCGCACGAGATCGGGCGACACATGCGTGGTATTCGACATTTCTCCGATATGAGTCTTTACAGCGACTTTGTCCTTCGCTTCGATCACCGAATCAAACCCTGAAGCGGATAGGATGCGTTCAACCGCTTTCTGCCGTTCCGCCGAGGAACTTGTTGGATTGAGCTCTGCAAAAAACACAATAGAACCTGCCATGGACACTCCTTAATCGCGCTTTTTCCACAAAATTTCGGAAACAAAAAACCCCTCGCAGGCTCCGCCCTTGAGGGGTTGCTTTCACGTCTCCCTGATGTTGTACTTCTTCTTGAAACGCTCGACCCGTCCTGCTGTATCCACAAGCTTCTGTTTACCTGTGAAGAACGGATGGCATTTTGAACAGATTTCTACTTTTAGGTCTTTCACCGTCGATCTCGTTTCTATGACATTCCCGCAGGCGCAGGATATCTTGGTGAAGTAATACTCAGGATGAATGTCTTTCTTCATACGCCTTATCTCCTCCTCGCGACTACTCCTGCATAGTCGATGTATTCATGGACCGTAAGAACGCTATATTATTCTTGGTTTTTTTCATTCTGTCAATGAGAAGCTCGATGATCTCTATATCGTCCATCGGATTTATCGCTTTGCGGAGGATCCACATTTTGTTAAGCTCTTCTTCGGTGAGCAGCAACTCCTCCTTGCGCGTCCCTGACTTCTTGATGTTGATGGCAGGGAACAGTCTCCTGTCGGACAAACGTCGATCCAGGTTAATTTCCATGTTGCCCGTGCCTTTGAATTCTTCGAATATGACTTCGTCCATGCGGCTTCCTGTGTCGATGAGCGCTGTGGCTACTATAGTAAGGCTACCGCCTTCTTCGATGTTCCGCGCAGCGCCGAAAAACCGTTTCGGTTTGTGCAAGGCGTTCGAATCCACACCACCGGAAAGAATTTTGCCGGATGTTGGAACAGTCTGGTTATAGGCTCTCGCGAGCCTCGTGATGGAATCCAAGAGTATTACGACGTCTTTTTTGTGTTCGACCAGGCGTTTCGCTTTTTCGAGCACCATCTCAGCGACTTGCACATGCCGAGTGGCCTGCTCGTCGAATGTGGAGGAAATGACCTCGCCCTTCACATTCCGCTGCATGTCCGTTACCTCTTCCGGTCTCTCGTCTATGAGCAGGACTATGAGGTATATCTCGGGATGGTTCGTTGTTATGGCATTCGCGAGTTTCTGCAGCAGGATAGTCTTTCCTGTTCTCGGAGGTGATACGATGAGCCCCCTCTGTCCTTTCCCTATGGGGCAGAACAGATTGATCATTCTATTGGACACTTCCTCGGGCGTAGTCTCCATGTTGATGCGCACATTCGGATACAAAGGAGTCAGGTTGTCGAAGGGGATCCTCGATTGGGCGACCGATGGGCTATCGAAATTCACTGTTTCAACGCGAAGCATCGCAAAAAAGCGCTCTCCTTCTTTGGGAGGACGGATCTGTCCGGCTACCGTGTCCCCTGTTTTCAGGTTGAACAACCTTATCTGGGAAGGGGAGATATAGATATCGTCCGGCCCGGGAAGATAGCTGTTCTGGGGGGATCGAAGGAATCCGTATCCGTCAGGCAGAATCTCGAGAGAACCGTAGGCATAGATGAGTCCGTTTCTCTCGGTCTGTGCCTTCAGAATATTGAAAATGATTTCCTGTTTCTTCAGAGAGAGCATGTCTTCCTGAACTATGCCCATCTGCGACGCGAACGAGCGCAGTTCTTTCATGCTCATATTGGTGAGCTCGTTGATACTCAGTTTGGGAGGCATCACGGACAGGACATGGTGTTCCTGCTGCTTTCTTTCATTCTCGTAGTTCTGGGTACGCCTGAACCCCCTATGCGGGACGGATTCGGCCTCCTCGTTCCTTCTCTGCTCCGGTTGTGGGATTTCCTGCTGGGCGTACTGACCGTTGCCGTTTTCGGGCCGTTCATTTCGTTGCTCTTCGGGCCGTTCTTCGTCTTTCCCCGGCTGAGCTTCCTTTATTACTTCGACCCGTACCGTCTTTCTTCGCCCGCGCTTCTTATGCGAATCCTTCTCGTCAGAATTGTTCATTGCATCCGGTACGCTTTCATAGGTGGGAGCAGACTTTACCTCGGTGCCGAGATCGAATTCGGTTTGGCCTGAAAACGACTGCATAGTCTCTTCATCGGCCTGCTGTAAAGTACTCCGCTTTTTACGGATTATTGCCATTATTAAAATCTCCACTAAATTTGGTAAGATCACTGTATTTTAGAAGGTTTTGGTGAATATTTTGGGTTTTTTCCTCAAGAGGATACCATTATCTTTTCAATCAACTATATTCGTTCTCCTCAAGCATGTCAAGTTTTTCGCAAACATAATATTCTACCGCTTTTAATGCTGCAATGACTGCTTTTTTCCTTATTTCCATTCTCGCCCCGGAAAATTGAAACCTCTTGGAAAACGGTTCCTTCCCCTTATGCGCCACGCATATCCACACGGTTCCGACCGGTTTTTCCGCTGTGCCACCTGACGGCCCTGCGATGCCCGATACTGCCACCCCTATATCGACCCGAACCCTCTCTACTACTCCGCACGCCATGGCTTCCACCGTTTGTCTGGATACTGCACCGTAAGCCGCAATACAGTCTGCAGGAACGCCGAGAAGCGAAATCTTCGCTTCGTTCGAATAGACGATGCATCCTCCCCAGAATACATCCGAACTGCCGCTTATATCCGTCACGGCTTTACCGAGGTATCCGCCCGTACAGGATTCCGCACATGCGAGTGTCAGGCCATAGCTTTTCAAAAGGTCGATTACCGGTTCAGCAAGAGGCACATCGCCTTTACGGATATACGCAGCACCGACACAGCGCTCCAACGAACGAAACCGCTCCTCCGCATCTTGTTCCGTTACGACCGGCAGAGAACACAGGACGCCGAATTCCCGAAGTTCGGTGCTCCACAGAAATGTCCCTGTACATTCTTTCTGCACTAGTGCCTTCACCCGATGTTCCGAGGGTATATACACTGTGACCTGTAAGTATTCGCCCGATTGAGCCTTCATGACCTCTCTGGTACACGGCTTTCTTCATCGATTATTATATGCTATGCAGCATTGCTGCACTTTCCGGAAAAAAACCTTTTACGCAGCCTTGTATGCTCAGGTACCTTGTATGGCCTTTTTTAATTGATCCACAGGAGCCTGAAAAATATCCACACTGTCCGCATTCTTGAGCATTTCGCATTTACCCTCGAATACCACACCGTCCGCTATTTTCAACTTGGAGGTACTCACATTTCCGTACACCTGCCCGGAAGACAGCATTTCCACTTTTTCAGCAGCTTCGATGTTTCCATACAGGGTTCCCCCTATCACCGCCGAACGGACTTTCACATCGGCTTTCACGACAGCCCCCTGCTCCACATAGAGAAATCCCGTTGATTCGATGTGTCCTTCGAAATTGCCGTCGATCTTCAAAGAATCTCTGAATTTCATGATTCCCTTGAACAGCGTTTCCTTTCCGAGCGTCGTAGTTATGTCCACTGCGGGTAATGGTGATTTTTTTGCCATAATCTCATTTGGTCTTCATCACAAACACACCGTCCCAGTCTTCTGGCGGAGGACTCTCCATATAGTGTTTGCAACGTTCAAAGTATACTTTAGAGGGACCATCCTCAGGATCTATTTTGAGAGCCTCGTCGAACAAAGCGAGGGCTTCCTTGAAATTCATGAGTTTATAAAATTTTCTTCCTTTTGCAAAAAGTTCCAGAACCTGCTTCTTCGTTTCAGAGATCAACTCCGTACCTCATTCAAATCCTGCTGGCGGGACCGCCAGTTCTGAAAATGTTTCTGGAATTTATCTTCGAGGTCCTTAAGAGAAAGTGCATCCTCCTGCATCTTTTCCCCTTCCCGCCGCAGCTCTTCGATTTCTTCTTCGAGCCCTTTGAGCGCAGCCAATGTCTGTTCGCATTCCCGAATGACGAGTTCCACAAAACGGTTCAACTCCTTTCCGTTCGTTGCATCCAGGTTCTTCGCAGAGTGGATGAGCTCCGTCACCGGCTGCTTCAAATGCTGCGTGAAAAAAATCAGCGATTTATTGAGCGACTCGATTTGCGCTATATGACGTTCTTTCTGAACAACCTGAAGAGAAAGCTCTCTGCTGCGAAGAACGGCACGAATCCGCGCGAGCACTTCGGAAAAATTGAATGGTTTTGTGATATAATCGTCTATCCCCAATTCGAACCCTTCGATTTTGTCCTTCACGTCGTCCATTGCGGAGAACATGATGATAGGGATTTTGGCATATTCCCGATAATCTTCGTCGGTCTTAAGGATCTTCGTCACTTCCCACCCGGAAAGTTTGGGCATGATATTGTCAAGTATGATGAGATCGGGTTTTCCGCTCACGACTTTTTCCAGAGCTTCTTCCCCATCCTCGGCTTTCTCGACCACGAACCCTAGTTTCGAAAGCATAACATCGAAAAAATCAAGGTTGATCTGCTCATCATCGACTATCAGTATCTTTCTTTTCATCAGTCCAGCACATCCTTATCCGGGTAATATGGTATTTTCCTATACTTCTCCGCTCTTGTCAATCCCAAAGGGTTTTCGACGGAGTCCGGTTTTCCGAATAATGGCGAGAATAACGCCGAGCGCGAGTAGACCTAATGAAGCGAAGACAGCTGCTATTGCGAACCAATCCCCCCATGCAGTGTAGAGCGTGGTGCTTTGCATGTACACCGGAACTTCGCCGGTGAGAAACCCCTCGATGAACGGCTCGAGCATATTCGTGATCCTCCCGTTGGGATCGATGGTACAAGTGATTCCACCGTTCGTACTCCGCACAACGCTGCGTTTGTTTTCGAGCGCCCGGAACACGGACATGCTCATGTGCTGCATTTCAGCAGTCACCGAGTTCGACCAAGAATCGTTCGTCATGTTCACAATCACCTGCGCGCCGTGACGGATGAATTCGCGAGAAAGATAGCCGAACGTATCCTCGAAACAGATCGGTGTGGAAAACTTCACGCCGTTCGACTCGAATACCGTATATTCTTCGCCCTTTTCCCAGAAATGCGTATCCGCATTGCGAAGCCATTGGTAAATGCCCGGCAGTATGCGCTCGAACGGGAAATACTCGGTAAAAGGAACCAAATGGAGTTTGCGATACGTGTTTTTCAATTCTCCTTTTTCGAAAAGGAGCGTCGCATTGTAATCGATCCGGTCCATTTCACCATTCACCAATGCGAGTTGCCCATCATCGTTTCCGATGACGTACGGAATCTCCTGGTTTTTCAGAAAATCTTTCAACTTCTGAACGAGTTCGAAGGATTCCCTGTCAGTTCTATACCGTGTATGCCAGTCTATAGCAGGTACGAACGAGGTTTCGGACCACACGATGATGTCGGGATTGTCCTTTGTTGCAGCGAGACTCTGCCGTGTGAGGATTTCGAGCGCCTTTTCATAGGTTTTTATACCGCCGCGCCATGGATCCACGTTTTGCTGTATCAGAGATACTTTCCAGTTTCTGCTGCCGGATAAATCGGATACCGAAGCGAACCCAAACACAAGAACGCCTATGAAGAGAACTCCGTAGACAGCTATAGAAGGAATATTGGTTACAACAAAATCTTTGAACTGCTTAAAACCGCGTTTTAGAGCATTCCCGAGAAAAACCGACGGGAATACGACCATGAGAGAGACTCCCCAGACTCCAGTGAGAGAGGAGATCCTGCTGAACGGTAGGAAAAGATACTGCGAATACCCGAGTATGCCGTACGAATATCCGAGAAACCCCTGAGTCCGCAGGTATTCATACCCGAGCCATACGAGACACTGAACGAGGTATCCGCGTTTCGGGAAAAGCGTATCCGCCAACTTCAGAATGGGGAACAGCACAATGCCGTACAAGAGATAAATAGTTGGTACGATAATGATGGCAAGAGGGTGGAATTTCGCAAGCCAGTAATTGAAAAGAGCGTATGCGAGAAAATTATAAAAGGCGCCATAAAAAAATATCGCGGCCCATCCGCTCCTATGGATGACGATGAAAATCGGTATAAGAGAAAAAAATGCAACGGGGAAATATCCCCATATCGACAAGAAGCTCGGGAAAGATAATGCAAAGAGCAACGCAGAAAGCACGAGGAGCCCGATATCCTGTACGAATCGCAATAAAAGCTTCCCCAGGCTTTTTCTCTTCTGCTGTTGTGCAAGCGGAGTCTGCTGCATCATCTTATTCGCGCAAAGACCATACGAGCGTTTTCAGCTCCCTCCCGGGTCTGAAACTCGCGACACCGTGGTTTTTCACGCTGACTTTCTCGCCGGTTTTCGGATTTCTCGCCTTTTCCCTGCCTTTCCGCGTCTTTATCTCGAAGGTGCCGAATCCCCGAAGCTCGACGATATCATCGCGCGTCAAAGCCCCTTTCACTTCTTCGAGGAAAAGGTCTAAGATTTCATGAATGTTTTTGCGGCTTACGCCTACTTTTTCATGGATATTTTCGATTATTTCAGCTTTTGTAATCTTGCTCTGCGCCACCTTTTCTACCTTCCCGCGAGACAAAAAGCGGCTATTAAGAAGCGTTCATTGTATTGAGCAGATGGTGCATGCGGGATTTTTTCCTCGCACTGGTGTTCTTATGAAACACGCCTTTTCGTGTGGCAGTATCAAGAAGCTTTATCATTTCTTTGAAATTCTTTTCGGCCATTTCCTTGTTCTTTTCTTCCACAGCCGAAAGAAATTTCTTTACGCTCGTCTTCACTGTGCTTTTCGCCGCTTTGTTCCGCAGTCTTCGCACTTCGCTCTGTCTATGCCGTTTTGCAGCAGATAGTTTTCCAGACAATTATGTTCCTCCATGCTACCATATGATTCTTAAAGGAAGCAGTTCTACAGATATCAAATAAATCCTTTCCTGTCAATAGGATATGAATCTCTCGGTTGGCTGAAAAGATAAAATACCGCCGACGGGAAGCCTTGCCGGTGTCCACACACCGGCAAGGGATCAACAGGCTTTCATCGTCATTTTTTCGTAATGAGTTTAAGCGGTAAGAGAATGACAGAATCACCAATGGTTTCTTTTTTCAAATATTTCACAATGTTTTCGACCGCATATTGCATCTGAAGCGCCGGTTGTTGTGCCACTGTAGCGGCCATTTCCCCGCGTTCTATTGCTTTCAAAGCATCATCCGTAGCATCAAAGCCGAATACCAGAACATTCGGCTTGTTGGTCGCTTTCAAAGCCTGAACCGCTCCTAAAGCCATTTCATCATTATGAGCAAAAATCGCATTCACATCCGGATGTGCCTGAAGGAGGTTCTCTGTAACTTCAAGCCCCTGTTGTCGATTGTAATTCGCCGTTTGACTCGCTACAATGGCGATATTAGGCGATTTGGCGAGTTCTTCCTTGAAGCCGGCCCCTCTATCTCTGGTCGACGGTGCACCGGGAATACCTTCAAGCTCGATGACTTTTCCTCGCCCGTTCAATCGTTTTGCGAGTTCTTCACCAGCTAATTTCCCGCCGAATTTATTGTCCGAATCGATATGTTGAACGACTTCTCCCCCCTTAGAAGGTCTTGTAACCGTAATCACCGGTATCTTCGCCTTATTTGCTTCCTTCACGACAGATACGATCGCATCGGAATCAACAGGATTGATGATAAGCCCATTCACCTTTCGGCTGATTAAATCCTGGATGTTCGCTATTTGTTTTGTAACATCATCTTGGGCATCCAACACGATCAGTTCTACTCCAAGCTTTGCAGCGGTCGCAACGCCACTATCTTTCATCGTTACAAAGTAGGGATTAGCTAATGTCGACATAGAGACTCCGATTCGGATGGTCTCTTTTTCGCTTGAACCCGCTGCATAAACGTTCATACCCAGAAGCGCCAGTAGCAACAGCACGATAATCCGTTTAATAATCTTCATAATTTGTCTCCTTTCTGAAAAATTTCTATGGTCAACGACCATTCTTTGCTATTCAAGCACATCATTGCCGAGCGAGCCCAATATAGATTGCCCCCAATCTCATTAGTCTCGTCTCTTTATCAAAACCGCCACGAGAATGATGAGGCCCTTAACAATTTGTTGATAAAACGATGAGACGTTGAGCAAATTCAAACCGTTATTAATAACACCGATAATGAGCGAACCAATAAGAGTACCGGTCACCCCTCCTACACCGCCGGAAAGGGAAGTTCCACCGAGAATAACAGCAGCTATGACATCCATCTCCATACCGGAAGCCGCAGTCGGTTGGCCGGACAAAAGCCGTGAAGTTATCAGAATTCCTCCTAGAGCAGATAAGAAGCCAGAAAGAACAAAGACCAAAATCTGATAACGGGTAACGTTAACAGCAGAAAGCCTCGCAGCCTCAATATTGGCGCCGATGGCCCTGATATGAAGCCCATGCTTTGTGTAGCGAAAGAAATAGTATGCAATAATGAAAAGAACAAAGGCTAAGATTGCAAGTATGGGTATCGGACCGAGGTACTGCGTACCGAATAGGCCGAAACTCTCTTTCAGATTGGAAATCGGATACCCCTGGGTGATTACAAGAGCCGCTCCTCGCGCTATCCCCATCATTGCGAGAGTGACGATGAAGGACTGAACTTTTCCGGCCACGATTAACAGACCGTTGAGAAAACCTATTGCCAAGCCCACAGCGAGCCCTGTCGTGACCGCAAGAATTGAAGAATCGAAGGTCTTGAGGATATACGCTGTTATTACACCTGCAAGTGCCGCAACGGATCCAATCGAAAGATCGATCTGTGCGCTGAGAATCACACATGTCATGCCAATGGCAACGATGAAATTTATGGCGACTTGCCTGATGACGTTCATTATATTCCCGAACGAAAAGAAATGCGGACTTGCAAGCGAAAGTATAAAAGATAAAACAATGAGAATCAGCAAAAGCAATAGATCCCCTGAAAGCAATCTTCGAAATTTAAGCGTCTTCTGATTGTTTGACATTGTCTACTTCCTCACCACCCATGGCATAATATAAAACAGTATCGCTCGTTATTTCTGAGCCAGTAAGTTCTTTTTTTATCCTACCTTTATACAACACCAAGACGCGCGTGCATAAACCCACTATTTCCGGAATT
>CAZWAS010000109.1:12337-13507 GCA_964631915.1 uncultured Spirochaetales bacterium
CGGCTTTTGCGCCGACATCTATGCCTCGTGTCGGCTCATCCAGAAGAAGAACATCAGGATTGCGAAGCAGCCACTTTCCTAAGATCACCTTCTGTTGATTCCCGCCGCTCAAGCTAGTGATGCTTTGACCAGTACTTTCATATTTTACACATACTCGTTTTGTCACTTTTTCGATATGGCTGACCATTTTTGTTTTACGGAAACTGCCGACAACAGGTACGGTGATGCCGCATGAAGTGTTCCCGATCACTATATTCTCAGCCAAAGACAACATGGGAAAGATGCCATACCGTTTCCTATCTTCGGAAACAAGATAGATCCCGATTTTCGTTCCCTTATATGCCCTACCAATGTCATGCTTCTTCCCGTTGATCTCTATTGTTCCTCGACAAATTTTGTTTTCAGCGCCGAAGAGGCATCGAGCTAATTCACTTTTCCCGGCGCCCATAAGTCCGGCTATGCCAAGTATTTCTCCTTGCTTGAGAGAAAACGACAAATGCGAAAACTTCCCTTTGCACTGCAGATTCCTCGCCTTGAGACACTCCTCTTCTCGCGGTTCATTTTTGGGAGGGAACATCTCAAAGAAATCGTCTTTTCCTATCATCTTTTGTATTACGGACGGGAGATTCGTAGTTTTCACCAATTCCGTTGCTATGAGGTTTCCATCCTTCAGGATCGTAAGCCTATCCGCTAGTGCAAATATCTCTTCCAGATAGTGGGAGATATATATGATAGTTTTGCCTTTCTCCCTCAACCGTTTTAAAATCGTGAAGAATACTCGGATTTCACGGTCTGACATACCGGCTGTCGCTTCATCGACAAAAATAATATCCGATTCATACGAAAGCGCCTTTGCAACCTCGATGATTCGCTGCTGAGCCATACCGAAATGCTCTACCGGTACGTCTAAAGGAATATGCATATCGAACTCTTTCAATATGCTCTCGATATTTTCCCTCAACGCAGAGGTCGGTTCATGACCCAAGAATATGTTTTGCGCAGCAGTGAAAGAAGGAATAAGTGCCGACTCCTGATATATTGCATTGATGCTGAGTGCCCGAGCATGTATGGGGCTTGTCACTTCAATGGCCTTGTTCTTCAACAAAATGGTCCCCGAATCTTTCTTGACAACACCCGTAATAATTTTTACAAGAGTCGATTTCCCGGATC
>CAZWAS010000110.1:0-4231 GCA_964631915.1 uncultured Spirochaetales bacterium
GTTTTGCGAATCTAAAAAGAACCTTTTCGTCGGCGTATCCGGCAAGAGCGAGCTTTGAAGGCTGAGCATACTTGAAACGACCTGGAGATTGTTTTTAACCCTGTGGTGGATTTCCTTGAGCAATATTTCTTTCTCTTCCAGGTTCGCCTTGAGCTTCTGTTCCGCCAAAATGCGCGCCGTCACTTCCGTGGTGAATGCTGATATGCCGATCACCTCGCCAGTATTTGCGGTGAGGGGCGACAAAATATTTTCGAAGTACCGTTTTGCCTGCATCTCATCAATGTATTCGTTTGTGGTTTGCAGTGTTTTGCCGGCCAACACTTGTTCATACAAACGTTGCACCATCGCTTTATACTCGGGATCGGGAATATGCTCAAGAATGCAGTCGCCGAGACGGATATTCGCCTTCCATATCGCCTCCATCGCTTTCTTATGCGCATTATTGAAGAATGTGTATCGATACTCCCTATCGAGCGACCAGATGATGATGTTCTGTGGAGCTTCCATAACAGAACGCTTCAGAGCATCGGACTGCCTGATGATCTCCTCGGAACGTTTTCGCTCGGTTATGTCGTTGCCTATGGAGAGAAGCCCCTTTAGTTTTCCATTGCGGCCTATGATGGGTTTGTTCGTCCAGGCCATCCAGATGCGCGTTCCGTCCTTGCAGACATTTTCATTTTCGTGGTACACATACTGCTTCGGATGCTCCATGCAATTTTTTAGGAGCTCTCTCAGATCTGTACCGTTCGAATCAGTCGCAGGAACTATGAGTTCGATACCGTTTCTGCCCAGAGCTTCGCGCGACGTGTATCCGAAAAGCTTTTCCGCAAATGGATTAAAATACGTAACTCTGCCGTTCGGATCGAAGGTGATGATGGCGCTCGAGGCGTTTTCCACTATATATTTGTAGGGAACATCACCTTTCATGTCGCGTTATTTCCAGAACGTGAATTCGGGGAGGAACAATTTTTCACCCCCTTTCATAGCCGATTCGTGGGAGAGTATTCTCCTGAATCTATTGATCGTTCTGCTCATGGTAAGATGGCCTCCGCTTACAGAAAGTATAAATTTGAATATCGAATTAATCCAGCGTGAAGATTCGCGAGGAAGAAAAGGAATATTGTATCAGGAATGAAATGGGAAGCATTAAAGGGGGTACTACGTACGCTCTTTGCCCATCGCTTCGAAGCCTATCATCGCTGCCCCTTTTTCCGCTGTCTCGCCGCTCTGGAGGAACTCGTAGCTCGGCAACATGCGCCTTTTCAGGTTCGTGTAGGCATCTCCCGCTCCCCCGCCGACTACATAGATACGCTTCGTCACATCGTGCAGTTGCTCCCATTCGGGAAGCACCTGCAGCAAAAACTGTATGTTGTGGTAGACAAGGGAATAGAGGAAATCGCCCCGCCCTGTATCCAGTGTTATATGCGAAAATGAGGCTTGCATCGCTTCGAGGCGATGCCTGTCTCCGGTGAGATAGGGCTCGAATACGACACTACTCGGCCCGTTCCGGCTAAGCACACGCGGGTAGTATATACCGTAGAACTCCTCGTTGGACATCTCCTTGCAGAAATTCCGCCTGAACCATTCCACGGAAGCTCCTCCTGCTCCGAGGGTCCGCATTAAAAGCCACCTATTCCGGTACGCGTGGGTTCTGATCAGGTATGAATCGCTGATCGTCGGCGTATCCGTACACAGGGTCAGTATCTCGACGGTTCCTGCAGTGTTGAGAAGCATACCGGGCTCCCGTATTCCGGCTCCGGCAACGGCGCATGTTGTGTCGTTGGCTCCGATAATGACGGCTGCGCCTTTCGCAAGGCCGGTCCGTTGCGCCGCAGTGGAGGAAATCTCTCCTACTATAGAAATGGAATCGCGCAGAGAGGGCAATTGGTTCCGTGTGATTCCTGTCAATCCGAGAAGTTTTTCGCTCCAATCGGCATAACGCAGGGTTTCGTACAACCCTGTGAATGAAGCGTGCGAGGGATCCATAAAGAAGTCTCCGGTGAGCCGTTTGATAAAAAACGTCACCGCGTGACCGAACACCGCACCTGGAGGCAGCGTTCCTCCGCAGTTTTCCTTGATCCAGAGCATACTCGTCACTGACATACCACCGGCAATGGGTGGATTTCCGGTGATGCTCCTGAATTTTTCAAGACCTATGGTTTTTACGATCCACGAGGACTGCTTTTCGCTTCTTCGATCGAGATGGAGGATGATCGGCGTCAAAGCTTCGCCGTTTTCGGCCATGAGCAGGAGCGAAGGACAGAGGCTGGAAAAGACTATGCCCACGACATCTCGATAAACGATTCGACTGCAACACAAGAGGAAAGCATTCCAGAGCACCTCTGCGTCGATTTCCACGCAGCTGCCCGAATAGGTTCGCGGTTGGTAGGAACTCGTATGCCGTTCAAGAACTTCGAGAGCCTCGTTTATCACCGAAGCTTTGAGGGATTGCGTTCCGATATCGACAGCGAGTACGTGCATGCGAATCTTGCGCTCCATTGCTAACATATTATAATAAGTTTTTATAATAATAGATATCTACAAAAGGTATTATTATATATTGACAATCATGGTGAAGTCAGAATATCATGGGCGTATGGACGTGTCAACCAAAAGGATTGAACCCATAAAACAAATCGACAAAATTGAACAAATTTTATCAATTATCCATGATCGCATCATCAATGGAGAGCTCCAGCCGGGGATGGAATTGCCTTCCGAAAAGGAATTTTCCGAGCAACTCGGTGTCAGCAGATTCAGCCTGAGGGAAGCGCTTCGAGTGGCTCAGGCTCAGGGTCTTGTGGAAATCAACCAGGGGAAACGCCCTGTGGTGGCTTCTCCTTCCGCATACCCTGCGACAGCCATGATGAAACTCGTGCTCCAGCGAACCAAGAAACCTCTGTTCGACCTTGTGGCTGCGAGGGCTGCTCTCGAATGCAAGATCGTAAGGATGGCTGCACAAAAGATGACGGATTCCACGCTGATGGAAATAGAAGAAAACATAAAGCTCATGGAAATCGAAGGCAGAGACCTCGATTATTATGTGAAGAAGGATACGGATTTTCATGGGCTCATCCTGCATTCGGTGGATAGTCTGGTGTTTGAAATCGTGCTGTCCTCGGTGAACGATCTGATCAGAGAATCCCGCGTCGCTACGTTGCAGTCTGGAGGCATTGCGCGTGCGTATAAAGCCCATTGGGAGATCTTTGAGGCTCTAAAAGCCCGCGATCCTGATTTGGCTGAAATGAAAATGAATCGGCATCTCATGAACGCCGAAGAGGATTTGAAGGCCTTGGGGTACTCGTTATAACTATATGGATTTTGAGGAGGTTCTATGTCAGCAAAGGAAATGTTGAAGGGTGTTTTTTCGCCGATGTGTACACCCTTTGAAAACGATGAAGTTTCCCTGAAAGGTGTCGAGCGGAATATCGAGCTCATGAATGAAACCGGCTTGAAAGGATATTTTGTTCTAGGTACCAATGGGGAGTTCAAAACTCTTTCAGAGGATGAACGGTGCGATATCATAAAGGCGGTACGGAAACGGGCTGCGAAAGGGAAGACCGTAATGGTCGGAACCGGGTGCGAAAGCACGCGGGAGACGATCAGGCTCACGAAAAAGGCAGTGGACTTGGGCGCCGACATGGTGAGCCTTCTCATGCCCAGCTTTTTCGCGAAAAAGATAGTCGATGATGTCATGATCCGACACATCCTGGAGGTAGCCGAGGTATCGCCCGTGCCTGTGATGTTGTACAACAACCCTTCTGTCGCAGCAGGTGTTACCATATCGAAGGCGGTTTTAAACGAAGTATCGAAACATCCGAATGTTGTAGGGATTAAAGACAGCTCGAAAGAGACGTGGAGCGAGCATGTTTCGTTTGATAGCGGCCATTTTTCTGTGCTCGCAGGATCTGCCGACTATTTTTTCGAACTGATGGAAAAGGGAGGAACGGGGGGCGTACTCTCGCTCGCTAATGTGTTCCCTGAGGCTTGCGCTCAACTGTATCAGCTTTTTGTACAGGGCAAAAAGAGCGAAGCGCTTCTTTTGAAAGAAAAAATTGTCGATCTGAACAAAAAAGTCTCCGGAACCTATGGGGTCGCAGGGGTAAAATGTGCAATGGACATAGTCGGTTTTGTCGGTGGAGTTCCGAGGCGACCGCTGGGCGGATTGACAGCAGAGCAGAAGAAAATGCTGGAAGCACAGATCAGAGAAAGCGGATTCATGAAAGCATAA
>CAZWAS010000110.1:4241-12782 GCA_964631915.1 uncultured Spirochaetales bacterium
GGAATTCCAGGATAAAAATAGTGGTTGGCTATCGTATTGTAATACAATCGTACCGTTTGTGCTTGACACTAGATCGTTCTTTTTATTTACTTTATAGAAACGATAGAGGTGGTGAACCATGAGTACCGCTTGGAATGTCTTGCTTCCGCAGCCTATTGAAAAAGAGGCTGTTCAGATTCTGGAAGAACACACGTTCAATATTGTGATTGCCAAAGAGCCGAAACCCGAAGTGGTTGCTCCCTTGATGAAAGATGCAAGGGCGATAGTGCTTCGTACCGGTATCAAAATCACCAAGGAATTGCTCGACCACGCGGAAGATTTGTGGATGATTTCGAGAACCGGTGCCGGCGTCGACAATGTCGATCTGAAGGCTGCTACAGATAAAGGAGTGATAGTCACTTCCAGCATAGGAGCGAATACGACTTCGGTCGCCGAACACTGTTTAGCCCTGATGATGTGTCTGTTCAAACAACTGTTCCTCATGGACAGGGAGGTGCGAAACAATAATTTCGGCATCAGGTATAAGAATATCCCACGGGATTTGCGGGGCAAAACCTTGGGCATAATCGGTTTCGGAAAGATAGGTTCCCTCGTAGCTGAAAGTTGTCGCTCTATGTTCAACATGAAAATCCTCGCGAATGACGATTTTTTGTCCGCCGAGCGGAAAAATGAACTTTCCTCATGGGTACGATTCACGGATATGGAAACGCTTTTCAAAGGTTCAGATGTGATTTCCGTTCATATCCCCCTCACCGTGGAAAGCCAGGGTATCATCAATCGCCGTTTTCTCTCTCTGATGAAACCTGACGCTTTTCTCATAAACACATCCAGAGGCGGAGTCGTGAACGAAGCGGACTTGATCGTGGCATTATCCGAAGGAAGCATCGGGGGTGCAGGGCTCGATGTGTTCGAGTCTGAACCAATACAAAAAGACAACCCCCTTTTAAAGCTTCCGAATGTGATACTCACGCCCCATACCGCGGCCCTTACGGAGGAATGCGTGATCAGAATGGCTGTTTCCGGGGCGCAGCGGGTAGTCGACTTATATCACGGATTTCTCCCTGAAAACGTGGCAAACCCTGAAGTCTTGTCGCTGGACAAATGGAAAGGATTGAAAAAACGGAAATAACCGGTCGTAGCAAAACTGTATAGGAGGTAGATAATGTCAGAAATGGCTTTAGGCAGAGCACATCTTCTCGAAGGGCGGATACGCGCATCCCTCAAATCGCTCCTTTCTCTGGACGGGAAGGGGAGTGGGGCAGCTCTGGTACGAGGAGAAGAGGCGTATGTCGGGCGTGTATTGAATCTTCCGATCTCGGTAGCATTATACGAACAATTGAGGCCGATCGCGAAATACATCGGCGTAACGAAAAACTTTAAAGAAGTCATCGATTATTTCAAAGTTCCCGAACATGAAACTCCACAGGGGTTCAGAATCGAATATGTGCTCGAGCAGGACAATGTTCTCCGTGTCGATTTGGTTCGGGATATCTCATACGACAAGAACGGTCAAAAACGGCCTACGAAAGTGCTTTTTTCCGCGGACAGCGCGAACCCCTACGAGGTGGCTCCGATACGAAATCTCATCGCGAACCTCACCTGCAATCCGGGCATTATCTATGATTTGTTCATCAATAACCCGAAGGCGAACGTCGGCAATAAATTCAAAACGCGGGACGAGGTTATGCAGGAAATCGGAACGATCCTCGGTCCTGGAGTCGATATTAGCGTCGAACTCAATAATCCTTTCGAGGAATCGGAGCAGAAGATACTCGAGGAAGCTGCTCGATTCAGAGAAATGCTTTCTCCGTATCGCGTGGTCATAAAAGTTCCGCATACCGGTCCTGTAAACGCGAAGAATGTAAGCGAACTCCTGGAAGGAGACAAAAAATTCAAACGAAGATACGATGCAGGGGCGACCAGCGATCTCGCTCGAGGGCATAACCTTGCGCTTCTGCTGCGGGAGCATGGGTACAAAGTCAATTTCACCCTCATGTTCGAACCCTATCAAACTGCCTTGGCCTTGCAGGCAAAGCCGTATTTCATCAATAGCTTCATCCGGCATCGGCTTATGCAGACTCAGGTCATTAAGCAGTACCTCGATCTCTATGAAGCCTCGGATGATCCAAAAGCCTTGATCGATTTGCGGAATTTTTTCATCGAGAAGGATTATTTGCCGCCGAGCGACGCAGGGCTCGATCTTATGCAGGTCCAAAAAATGGGAAAACGAATCGTCCAGTATAGGCTGTACGACGACTGTGAAGGGATAGATGGGTTGGATGGAGTGCGGCATAATCTGCGCATCCTCAAAACAGCGAATCTCCCCGATACTCGTCTCATCATCTGCAGCATGGAAGGTGAAACCATGTATCCGGCTATCGACAAACTGCTCGCCGAACCGGAATTTGCAGATGTTATGGATAAGCTCGTCATTACTGCGGAACCGGAATATCTCGCGAAGTTCATGTCCAGCAACCTGGTCGTTTCCTATCAGCGGCGTTTCATGAATGCTGCGAAAGGGGCTTCGTGATCCGCTTGTTACTTCCGCGCGCGTTCCGTGGCGCGCGCGGACACTTCCAGTACCTCACCGTGGAGGCATCATGATTCCCTTATCGAAGGAAGATGAACTATCTTTGAAGAGGACTGCTCTTCAAGTGCGCAAGAATATAGTACGTATGATTAAAGCAGGAAAGGCAGGGCACGCAGGAGGCGCACTTTCCGCGGCTGACATTGTTACTGCGTTGTTTTTCAAAGTAATGCGCGTCAGGCCCGAAGAACCGAAATGGCCGGATCGGGACAGATTTGTGCTGTCCGCAGGCCATAAGTGCCTCGCTTTGTACGCCGCACTTTGCGAAAGGGGTTTTTTCGATGCCTCCCTTCTCGACACCTATGGCTCTCTGCACTCCAAACTTCCTGGACATCCCGACATGTATAAGCTTCCGGGGGTTGAGTGTAATACCGGTTCTTTGGGCCATGGTTTGTCGATAGCCGGCGGAATGGCTCTCGGATTGAAGATGTCGGGAAAGGATTCAAAGGTATATGTCGTCATGGGCGACGGAGAGCTTGCAGAGGGGTCCAATTGGGAAGCAATAGCTGCGGCGAGCAATCATAAGCTTGACAATATGCTCGTTTTCGTCGATAGAAACGGCCTCCAGATCGGAGGTCGTACTGTGGATGTGATGAATTACGAGCCGCTTCACGAACGGTGGAAATCTTTCGGGTGGTCGGTTCGAGAAATCGACGGACACGATTTCCACCATATTGTTCGGAATGCTTCTTCCATACCCTTCGAGGAGGGAAAGCCTTCGGTGCTTATAGCCGATACCATAAAAGCAAAAGGACTTTCGTTTGCCGAAGGCAAGGTGAATTACCACTACTGGAAAGCCACACCGGAAGAGCTTGTTCAGGCTGACAGAGACCTCGCGGAAATCGAAAGGAGCCTCAGCGTATGATCGACTATATTGATCCCAGAAAGGCTTTCGGCGACGCTCTCTTGGAAGAGGGCAAACGAGATGCAAATATCGTCGCATTGTCCGCAGACAGTTCCGATGGTTCCGGATTGAAATCTTTCAGGGAAACTTTCCCCGATCGTCATGTCGAATTCGGTATTATGGAGCAAGGCGTCATTGGATTTGCAGCAGGAATTGCGACAACCGGCAAGATTCCGATTGTCGCCACCATCGCACCCTTTGTGAGCGCTCGTCCCTTCGAGATGATGAAGATCGATCTCGGCTACATGAGACAAAACGTAAAGGTCATCGGTAGATGCGCGGGCATAACGTATTCGGATCTCGGTCCTACTCACCATTCGCTCGAGGATCTGGGAATTCTGCGTACTATTCCGGGCATGACCATTCTCAATCCTGCGGATGCGGAAGAAATAACAAAGGCGTTACACGCTGCTGTGGTTCATCAGGGGCCAGTGTACATGCGGATCGGGAACCAGAAACTTCCAACGCTGCTCAAGGGATTTCCTTTTGAGCTCGGCAAGGGCGTTCTTGTGGAAGATGGAGGCGATGTGACTATTGTTGGCACCGGCACGGTCTTTCATAAGGCGTTCTTTGCTGCGGAACAACTACGCAAGGAAGGAATTTCCGTTCGGCTTGTGAATATGCATACTGTAAAACCCTTGGATTGTCGGCTCATCCTGGAATCCGCTCGCAAAACCGGAGCGCTCGTAACCGTGGAAGAGCATTTCTTGTATTGCGGTCTCGGAAGTGCCATTGCGGAACTGTGTTCCCAGGAATACCCGGTCCGTATAAAGATGCTGGGAGTGGACGATACAGTAGCGAGCAACGGTCCATACGAAGAGCTGCTCGGTCTGTATGGTCTTCAGACCGAGCAAATTGTATCGTCTGTTAAAGAGTTTCTTTCTCGCGTTAAGCAGTCTTGAACTGATCGATCTGGTGGTTCATTAAAGCGACGGTGTTCTTATTATCTTGGCTCAATTCCGCGAGAAGCACCGCCGCTTTCGCTATGTCGTCGGCACCGTTCGTAATCTCGTCTATCCCTTGAAGCGTCGTGCTGGATATCTGTTTCACATTCTCCATCGATGTGCGTATTTCCGTAATATTCTCGTTGATTTTTTCCGATTCGGACTGGACACCTGCAGATACCTGCGTAAGTGTGGATATGGCGCTCAGTATTTCACTGTTCCCCTGTGATAACTCCGCCATAACCTTCGATATTTCTTCGAAGACCGTGGAAGTCTTTTTCACTTCGTCTTGAAGAAGGGAAAAACTTTTTCCGCTTTCCATGCTCGCATTCAAAGCTGATTTGATTTTTACGATATTCGATTTCAAAAATGCGGAGATGCTTTTCACATTAGTCGAAGACTGTTCCGCAAGTTTCCTGATTTCTTGGGCCACCACGGCGAATCCTCTGCCGTATTCCCCCGCATGGGCGGCTTCGATTGCTGCATTCATTGCCAAAAGGTTAGTCTGGCTTGAGATATTGTTTATTAGCGATATGAGTTCGAGCATTTTATCAGCATCGCTCGCGATGTCTTGTATCATTTTATTCGTCGCTTCCACTTTTTGCCCGCCGCTGTCGGTAATTTCCACCAGTTTGTCGCTTGAGCGTTTCTTCTCTTGGGTTATGCGGTCTACGTTCTCCACGGAAGCTGTCATCTCTTCTATAAGCGCGGCAGAATGCGAAACCGCAGAGGATTGATGCCCTATCTGCTCCGAAAGGGCTCTGATATTCTCATTGATCTGGTCCACCGCTGCTGTCGAAGTGGCCAGGTTATTATCCAAGGCGACGAATTGTTTTTTTATCGAAGCGAGGTTGGAATGGATTTGCGTTATGGCAGCTGAACTTTCTTCCGCCGTGGCGGTGAGGGATTCGCCTATCTCCTGGTTCTTTCTCGAAGATTCTTTAAGGTGCATGACCATGACATTCAGTTTCTCTACGAAATTGTTGAAATGCTCGGCTAGCTCTTTCATTTCATCTTTCGACGTTATTTGCAGCCGACTCGTGAGATCTCCTTCCCCGGCCGAAATATCCTTGAGTATAGTGATCGTTTTTCTGATGGAGGTATACATCGACTGAAACAGCACAACGCTTAGCACGATCGTCACTGCGACTATCGCGATATTGGATATGAGAATAATCATGCGATACAGATTCGCCAGGGACTGTGTCGCATGGGCGGTTTGTGTGGCTTGCTGCAAAATTGTCTTGGTGAATGTATCGACCCGAAAGTTCAAAAGCGTACTTAACCCGCCAATTTCGTCATCGAGATAATTCGGATCCGGTTGCTGAGCATTCAACAAAGGGCTCAAGAGATTGTTATCGATATTCAAGAAAAGCGTTTCCAAGGAAACGCCTATGGAAGCGGCTTCCATTTTCTTTTTTTTGTCCGAACCCATCAGGGTATCGGTGGTCTCGAGCACCGAGCGGAATTCGTTTTTCAAGTTTCTGTATTGCTGTAGTTGTTCTTCGGATACGCCATTTTCCATTGTCGAGATTATCTGGGTAGCCAAAAGAGTCACTTTGAGCGCGAGTGTTTGTTGTTTATTCACTATAGATGCCTGCTCGTTGGCCTGCATTTCCTGTTTAAGTGAAGAGAGAACCTGGGTGATACCGAGTACCGAAATGCCGCTTACAAAAAGCAGTACTGCGACGACACAGATCACCAGAAATGAGATCTTTTTTCGAATCTTCATGATTCCTATAGCTCCTTCTTTCAGTCATTGGCTTGTACCACTTTTTGCTCTATGTAAAATGATCATACCTTAAAACCTTTCAAATTGCAAGAAATCGCTGCCTTCCTGCTGATTTCGGGGGAAGCATCGGTATATGGCTCTATGGAGGCTCTGCGGACCGGGGTTGACTGCTGATCAATAAAGAGAGGCCGCCCCGCTTAGGGACGGCCTTCATGGTTATCAGTATCCCATCATGGACAACGGGGGAAGAATTTTCTCTCCGCCGTACGCAGCAACGACATCGAAGTAATCCCAGTTTCCGCTGCGGTTGGCTTCGGCTTTTCCGCGGACGAGGTAGCACGCCTGGTCCATAATCGGCTGATGATCCGCTCTGAATCTGGTTTTTCCCTTGATGGTTATAAACTCATTCTTCAGAAGGGCTTCACTGACTTTGAGTGGCTCGAAGGATCCGGCTTTCTGTGCTGCCTGGAACATCGCTTCGAGCGCTACATATACGCTTCCGCTCATCGCATCTGGCGGCTCGTTCCAGCGCTTCATGTATCCTTCGGAGAACTTTTTCACACGTTCCACAGCCTCTTGGTCGCTATAGCCGGCGAGGTTCCAGTAGAAGTAGGCGATTCCGTAGAGGTTCTCGAGCGCTTTCGGAGGAAGACCTGCTGCGACGACATTGGTTATGGAGCAATTGAATATCACTGCTTTCTGTGTGAGGCCCATATCATATGCTTGCTTGATGTTGGCGATAGCATCGCCGCCGAACATACTCGTCACGAACGCATCCGCTCCGACCTGAATGGCTTTGTTGATTACTGCCGAATATTCCGCTGTTCCAAGCGGAACCTGAGAAATACCAACGATCTCTCCGCCGAACTCCGAGCAAGCGAGCTCAAGTCCTGCCTTGATCGTCTGTCCCCATGAGTCCGAACGCTCTACGAAATAAATTTTCTTCTTTCCAAGGTCTTTGATCACCGCCTGACCTGTCAGATAACCGAGGGTCCAGGGGGTATACGCCGCGGTAAACGTACAATCCGAGGGAAGTCCTTTTTTGAAGATGTCGATAGCCGGGAGGTAACCCGCTATGTAGATAACGGGATTGACTTTCGCTTCCTCATTGAGGGCAGAGGACATAGGATTCCATATACCGCCGGTCACTCCTATGACACCTTTTTCCACCATATCCCGGAAACGCTGCACGCCGATATCCAGTTTCGCTTCGTCGTCCGCAATAACGGTATTCAGTTTCACTTTGCCCCACGGCATGCTCAATCCGCCCTGTTCGTTGATCGCCTCAATCGCATAGACATACGCCTTGCGCTGCGTCTCAGCAACACCTGCGAAGGTTCCGCTCAACGACGACATGAAACCGACCGTAGCTTCGGTGATTTTCGGTTCTTTCTTACTGCATGCTGTAAGGCCGCCCAAAAGCAGGGCAACGATAAGCACGGCAAAAAGAACAGCGCCAAGTCGCTTGAAAGATGTTTTCATCGCTTTCTCTCCTTAAATAATAAAATGTGCTTTCTCAATATAGCATCCGGTTCATAAACCGGCAGTGCTCGCTGTAAGCCTCTTCATTCCAGCAATTCCCAGAGGCAGTATTATTCTTCCTGAGGTCGTACAACGACCTTCACAGCGTCTCCTCGTTTTTCGATGTGCGTGCAGAACGCCTCATCGACCGACACGAGTGGAAATGTATGCGTGACCAAAGGACGCAAGTCGATACGCCGTTGTCTGAGGAGAGAGGCTGCTCGCCTGCAATTCGTGAATCCCTCGCCGCGGACGGTGAACATCGATTTGTTTCCTCGTATGAAATCATGAAAGCCCATACCTGTATCTCCTTCCGGAATCCCAAGTATGAGCACTTTGCCGGCCCATCTGGGCAAAAGCGCCGCGGTTCTTAAACCCGACCCGGAACCGGAAGCCTCGATTGCCATATCCACACCCTGCTGGACGCTTCTTTTGAGCAACGCAACAGGATCTTCGGTCCTCACATCGATGATCCTGTCCGCTCCCATCCGTTTCCCCAGGGCGAGTCTGTAATCGTCCATACCCAGAAGGCTGACTTCTTCCGCTCCGAGGATCTTTGCGACACCGGCGGAGATAAGGCCCAGCGGCCCTTCTCCCACGACAGCGATACTGTCGCCGACAACATACCCCCCTGTCAGCTCAAAACCGTACAACACGCAGCCTAAGTTTGTCAGAAGCGAGGCTTCTTCGAAGGATACGTGATCCGGAATTTTGTGGACCGTACTCACATGATTGATCACATACTGCGCAAATCCTCCAGCCATGGTCATGCCGTTCGCCCGATGTCCTTTGTCGCGGTTTCCCCAATTGAGGCAAGCGGTGTAGTATCCATTCAGACAGTTTCTGCATCTGC
>CAZWAS010000111.1:0-5297 GCA_964631915.1 uncultured Spirochaetales bacterium
ACGTCTGAGCCGGAAACGTATATCGACCGGACATGGCCGCTGTCGTTTGAAGAGACCGCTGGGAGAGCGTTCCACACGCCGTTTTTCCAATAGCCCGGTTCGTCCCGCGTTCCGTCGTAGGCGTAGCCGGCGACATAGAGATCTCCCTGATGGACCAAGATGCCGTATACAGCGGCGCCTTCTGCCCCATAGGGATTCGCCAGGTTGTTCCAGATTCCGTTCTTCCAAAAGCCTGGCTGCAGGGTGGTGCCGTCATTGTAGGTTCCACCGATATACACATCGGGTTCTCGGACCGTCACCGAGCAGGTCGCGGTTTTGCCTCCGTCCGTGGTGGTGACGGTTATCGTAGCAGAGCCTGCTGCTACGGTTGTCACTAAACCGCTTGCGCTCACTGTCGCCACAGCAGAGTTGCTCGATGTCCATGATACCGTCTTGTCCGTAGCATTCTCCGGGCTGACCGTAGCAGTGAACTGACGGCTGGTGACGAGAGTGAGCGTTACGGACGATTCATCCAAGGATACGGCAGAGACAGCCACTGTGGTATCCTGCGGAGTATCAGCAGTTTCTGTCGGTGCTGTGTCGTCCGGGGACGGTGCAATGGGGGTAGGGCATCCCGAGAGTATAAGAACTATACCCAGCGCGATGATGAGGATGGCAGGATGTATGGGAACCTTCCTTAGATGGTAGGTACTGTGAAAACCTGTATACGCAGAAATCTTTTGCGCGTCATGCTTCATATAATTCCTCCGAACCTGATATCCGCTGCCGACCGATGGCATACGGTGTTCCGATCATACCTTTACGAGCGTTGAAGATTCGTTGAAATGATCAGGTGAGATTGAAAAGCCGATCTAGTTCGATTTTTTGTTTTTCGAAGTCTTGTCCATGCATGAGGAGCGAAACACTTTCGTAAACTTCCAAATCCGGTATGTGGGCGTATTCCTCGATGAACCTGTGGAGGTAAGCCAGGGAAGAATTGACTGCGATAGCGTATATGCCGTTTTTCCGTGCTGTTGCCAAGGCCCGGAGCACATACAGTTTCGGTATCTCTGGATCGATCGCTCTTCCGATATGCAGAAGAGCGAGCAGAAACTGAGCTTCCATTTCCGCACAGGCGCCTGGTCTGTCTTTCGTCGCTTCGAGAACGGATTCCGCCTGAATTTTCGATTCTTCGATCTTCCCGAGCTTAAAACAGAACTGCGCCAACAACAGGTGAACTTCGCTTCTGAAACCGGAAATATGCCTGCTGTGGCTCGATGTGAGAGTCCCTTTCAGAATATCTAAAGCTTCCTCAGGACATTCGTCGAATATCATCATCGAACGATAGATGGATACGTAGACCCTGCATAAATGAGCCGAATATTTCGTGGCTTTCTCGTGGCTGGAAAGAAAGAACATTGCAGCCTGGGTATTGTTGCCAGTCTGGAGGGCGATTAGGCCTTGTAACCAAGGATATGCAATGATGAGCCATTGTCGAAAGGGATCTTTCTCTCCGCGTCTTTCCGTGAGAAAGCCGTAGCCTCCTCGTCTATCGATCTCTTGCATCG
The DNA here is from genome assembly GCA_964631915.1 of uncultured Spirochaetales bacterium. Classification (GTDB taxonomy): domain Bacteria; phylum Spirochaetota; class Spirochaetia; order CAZWAS01; family CAZWAS01; genus CAZWAS01. Next base: position 1,548 of record CAZWAS010000111.1, read on the forward strand.
CTTTCACAACCGTACGAGCGGAGGATATGTTTCGTGCCTGAACTTCTAGTATCGCGGTTATCAATCCTATCTGAAGCAGGAGGTGGTATGCATCGGAGGAAAGCTCCTGAACGCCAACGCGAAGGAGTTTTTCGAATTCCTGTTTGAACAGCTCTTTCCCTTTCCACACCAAGCCGAAGTAATACAGATAACTTCCAAGCGGTATAGCGATTTTCAAAGCAACATCCCACCGGTGGTTCCGTAAGGCGAAGAGCCATGCTTGTTCTATTTCCGCGGGGTATTGGATTACCACAGCCTGTGGATCGTCTTTCAGGGAGAACATCCGTTTGAAATGTTCTTCCGAAATTGACGCCAGATGCGTACAGAGCAGGTTTAAGCAGGAATCGGATTCCCCTGCTCGTTGTATACAAGCACGACAATAGGTACGGATGTGATTGTGGATTCGGAACATCCCTCTTTCAGCCGGCCACACGAGGGACAGTTTACAGTATTCGGCGAAGTCTTCTTCCGGAATTGAAAAAGCGTTCAGAGCGGTTTGTTTATCGAAATCATCGAAGAACAAGGAGAGGTTGTAATATTTCCGCCTTTTCTCCTCGCTCAGCAAATTGAGCTGATATTCGATAATCCGTTCCATAGCAATTTCGTGAGTCAGGAAATTCTCCGGGAGATTTTTAAGACGTCGGTAGAGCGAATCGATATCCAGATCGCTGATCCGGGATGCGGCTATTTCCAGGGCAAGGGGGATGCCACTCAGGAGGCGACATATTTTCTCGGCGAGTTCCACCTCGTGTTCCGACCAAATCTTTTTACCGGTTTTTCGTTCGACAGCACGAAAGAAAAATTCCGCTGCTTCCGAATTTACTTCGAACGGATGCAGCGGGAAGATCCATTCGCCTTTCAATTCCAACTGTTTACGGGTCGTCACAAGAATCTTGATATTCGGACCGGTATTTAACATGCGGACGATGAACGAAGCGGCGAATTGTTTTTCCTCTACCTCATCGAAAATGAACAGCAGCTTTTTGTCTTCCACATAACGGACCACCATATCCTCGATGGCGGAACCTTCTCGCGACAAGCCGAGGCATTTCAACGTCTCCCCAATGCATTCCTCTGTGTCCACACAGTCTTTCCAGTCGATGAAATATATATCATCTGGGAATTGTGCTACATCGATTCTCCGGGCCAAGGCAACTGCAAGGCTGGTTTTTCCGTATCCGCCCGGTGCGAAAACCGTAATGAGCCGTGCATCGGGATTGCGCACCAACGCTTCAAGGCGTCTAAGCTCATATTCCCTGCCGATGAACGGTACGATCTGCTGAGGGAGTTTTTTCTTGACTGGATAGCTGTGCAACGGAAATACGCGTCTCGCCATGTCCGCAAGGCCGTTGAGAGCTTCGCTGTCTCCGGATTTTTCCACAAGCGCTGCGATATCACGATGAAGATAGAGTGCAAAGGAATTCTCTCCGCGGGACATGAGAGAACGGATCAAAAATTCGTAGGTACTCGTATCGAACGGATCCCATACCATGAGCCGTTTGGCGAGATCGGAGAGAAGGGGATACGCCTTTTGCGTGCACAGACCGGGGATAACGGAAAAGAGGAATGCATGCAGCTGATTTGCGCAGGTTTTCCGTTTGTAATACAACCAGAATCCGTATTCTGCAGAGGGCTCGGCGCTATAGTTTTCCAGAAGGCCGTTTTTATAGAGATCGAGAATTCTATACACTGTTTCGGAGGATGCGCTTGCTCCCTGTTCAATGAGTCGTCTGAAGGAGAAATAATCACACTCAATTTCTTCAGAATCGGTCAGATGTACAAGATTTTTTGTCGTTTGCACTATTCCTCGCAAGCGCAGCATCGAGCGAAGAACATGTATGGCATGTCGCAGATTTCTCCGCGCAACTCCCGGCGGCCGCTCAGGCCACAGCAGTTCCGCTATCACATCCTTCTCGACAGGGTTCGGGTAAGAGAGTATGAGGTAGATCAAGGCCTGTTCGGATTGTTTGTAGGGGAGTGTAACGCTCATATTGTCGATACTGCACGCGATCGAATCAAAGAGATGAATTTTGACCACCATTCACCCTTTCCGCTGTGTTTTTCTGATTTAAATGATAAGCAATTCCCCCCGCTTGCACAACATCATATATATCAGAGGTTGTCCGCTTCTTCTTTCGCTATCCTGCACCAACGGACAGCATTCTGAGGATTGTTTCCGAGCGTGTGGTTGTCTTTCATGATGATTTCGACCCTGCAGCGCTTCATATGTTTCAGCTCCGATCTGAGATGCTGCCTGATCGCCTCTTCGTCGATTGCAGGCACTGCCAAAGCAGAGGGGTTTGGCTTCAAGGACATGATGTAGGAGGAGCCGAGCAGTTCCGCCATGGCAGCCCAGTTCGTCCATGCAGACACAGAAACCCGCCTCAATCTCGGTATATGCTGTATGATGTGCCACCTGGAATCGAGCGGTTCGCAGCATCCATAACAGTTGAGCCCAAACCGTTCGAGGATTTTTTTCTGGTAGGGGAAAATGAATTCGCCGAACATATCAGGGGCGACGCCCACGGTCTCCTGGCTCTCGCAGAACCCCCACATATCCGCTGTCCTTACTGCATCCGGATCGAACCCCACCTGAGGAAGCTGCTTCGTCCATCCGAATCCGCCTGATCCGACATAGGTGCCTTCCGTATTCAACGAGAGGAGCCCGTTCGATTCGAGAAAGTCCAGTTTCTGCATATGCGCATCTTGCAGGAAACCCATCATTCTGTGGACCCATTCCGGCCTGTCGTACATGTCGAGCATGAAATTCTCGAGACCGCGCAGTGTTATGAATTCCCACGTCATGCCGAGCGTCCACCACCACACCCCTCGTAGCCGCACCGTCAGGATATCGCCGAACAGATCCTCTGCAATCCCGACTATCCGCTTCGTCATATCGGCGTCTATGACGATCTGCGGAGCCTTGAGCTGTGGGAAATCCTTTTCATAGTCCTGAATGGGAGCATGCCAGGTATAGGAGCCGCCTTCCTCTCCGCCGATCTTCTCAGATTCGAGGCCCCACCCGGTGTCCCGGTAGTTGTAGGGAACATTGAAATACGGCTCTATGACACGATCGTCCTGCATCTCTTCGGCCCAGAAAATTTCTTTCCTGAGTGCCATTTCCCAGACCCGATACAGGGGTTTTTCGCAGAGTATGCGGTTCTGAGGTATAATCTCGTTCCAGCCATTTTCAGGGTCGCAAAACACCAACGGTCTCGTCTCTCCGAGATCATTATGCGTTGTCCACAGTTTCTTTTTTTCTTCTTCGATGGGCCGAGAAGCGAGTTCCCTCACCTTTTTTGCCAGGTCTTTGAGATGGATCCGCTCGCGTTCGCTCAATGCAAGGTCGCCGGTAATGCCGCGGGTAGTGCTTAGCCCTGCTGCGGTCTGCTCCATAGACGGATCTTTTTTCATGGCTGTTTGCTCCTTCTCTCGCATGATAAACCATTTCGAGTATAGAATCCATCTCTCTGGATATTAATCGTCGAATGCTGTATTGTCTGAGCAGGAGCAGACAGCATGAAAATGATTCTTATAGTCGATTACGAAAATGTTCAAGACCTCGCACTCGATTCAGTCAGCCCGGAGGCTTATGAAGTGTGGATTTTCATAGGTAAATCGCAAAACAGGATTCCTTTCGAACTCGTCAGGGCTGCTCAACCTTTCGGAAACTCGCTCCGCTGGTTCAAAATTCAGGGAGAGGGGAAAAAC
>CAZWAS010000111.1:5320-5816 GCA_964631915.1 uncultured Spirochaetales bacterium
CACATAACGTTCGAACTCGGGCGATTGTGCACGGAGGCGCAGAAGACGGGAAAAACCGTTGAAGTATTTATTCTTTCGAAAGATAAAGGCTACGATGCTGTCCTGAAATACGTGAACGAATCCGGACTGAAAACTAAGCGGATTGTGAATCTATATCAACTTCCTACTTCCAAGCAGAATGCCCCCGAGTCCGGCCTCACGAACGAGGTACTCGCGAATCTGGCGCGTATCAATGTTTCCAAACGGCCGAGAACCAGATCCACGCTTGAGAAGCATTTGAAGAACAACTTTGCGGGCCGCATTACTGATGGGGATATCGAGACCATCATAGAGGAGCTGTTCCTCAAGGGCAGTATTTCAGAGAGCAATAACAGGCTACAGTATAAGCTCTAAAGGTAACTCCAAGGAAATGCGCGCTCGAGCTCGGTGTTCTTCTGATTTTCTAAACGAGACAGTCAATACGAAACGAACTCGGTGTCTGCTGCGCCTTCTTCGT
>CAZWAS010000111.1:5856-12698 GCA_964631915.1 uncultured Spirochaetales bacterium
TTTTCCGATGCCTTTCCCAGTACCGTTGTGTCCTGTTTTCTCCGCATGCTGATGCCTGGTGGTTCTGTACTGCACAATCGCCGGGGCGGCACTCTGTGTTTTTTGCTCGGAAATGCGGAAGAACCGAACTGTTTCCTCGAGGTTCCGCGCTTGGCTGGATAGCTCTTCGGCCATGGAAGCCAGTTCTTCGCTTACACTCGCATTCTGCTGGATAACGGTATCGAGCTGCGTAATCGCCTTTGTGATCTGATCCGTTCCAGAGCTCTGTTCTCTTGTGGCAGCGCTGATCTCCTGAACAAGATCGGCTGTCTTTCTGATGTCTGGCACTACTTGCATGATCCTGTCCCCCGCTTCTTCAGCGACCTGCACGCTGTTCGCCGCTATGTGTATGATTTCCGACGCTGCAGTTTGGCTCCGTTCCGCGAGCTTTCGCACTTCGCTCGCGACGACTGCGAAACCTCTCCCCGCTTCTCCAGCCCTCGCTGCTTCGATCGCTGCATTGAGCGCAAGGAGGTTCGTCTGGCGTGCAATTTCTTCGATGATGGTGATTTTCCCTGCGATCTCCTTCATAGCTCCCACTGCTTTTATCACTGCCCGCGCTCCTGCTTCAGCATCCTGAGCTGCCTTGCGGGCCATACTTTCGGTGGTGAGCGCGTTATCCGAGTTCTGCTTGATCGTTGCGCTCATCTCTTCCACAGTGGAAGAGACCTCTTCCGCAGAAGCAGCTTGTTCCGTGGCACCTTGCGACAGCTCCTCCGCAGTGCTGCTCATTTCCCCGCTTCCGGATGCGACATTGGCGGTCGATGCCTGAATCATAGAGCAGATGTCTCGCAGCTTTTTGATCATAGTGTCCAGCGATATCGCAAGTGCTCCTATTTCATCCTTTCGCGTGAGAAACTGCGAGGGAACATCTTTGAGTAGATTTCCTTCTGCAATTTCTCCTGTGTGAGATACTGCGAGTTTCAGCGGTTTTGTGATGGAGAGTGAGAGGATTATCCCTATTGCGAGCGCGAGAAGAACACCGATTCCGAGAACGATGATCATGATGAGTGTGGTGGAATCCGCTAAGTGCGTGTTCGCATCCGCTGTGTCGCGAGCTGCTTGTACGTTTTTTTGCACCAGATCGTCGAGCGCTTTCTGTTCTGCCGCTGCAGCCTGATTTCCTTCGCTTTTGATTACTGCCTGCGCTCCTGCCTTGTTCCCCGTTTCTATCAAACGCTCCACTTTTTCCAGCACTGCGAGATATGTAATATGGGTATCAGCAAAAACCTTGAAGGTATCGCGGTCCGCATCGTTTATATACGTGCGTATAAACTGGTTTTGCAGTTCTTCAATTTTTTTTCTGAATGAGTCGATCGTCTGTTTTGCCGTTTGCTCTTGTTCCACAGTATCTGCATCCAGCAAATCGCGTACGGATATGCGCATACGCCAAAAACTTTCTGTTATCCGCAAGAGATATGAAATTGGGAGCGTGGCATTCTCATAGAGAAATATATCCGCTGCACCCATTGTGCGCATGTTAATGATGCCAAACGTTCCTATGCCTGCTGCAATCAGTGCAACAACAAGAAATCCACTTGTCAATTTAAATCCAATTTTCATATAATGGCTCCTTTGAGTGAAATAATAAAAAACTCTATTGAATCCATTATAAGTGGCACCAGCAAAATGAGACACACGATTTACGTCTTGTTCGATAGTACTTTTGTCTATGATATGTGAATTCCACGCTCTGTTATGATGCGCACGAATTCCACTCTGGACGAAACCGAAAGCCTGCGAAACAGAGCAGAAAGATGGTTTTTCACAGTGGATTCTGTCAAGCGAAACCGTGCAGCGATCTGTTTTGTCGATTCGCCGATGATCACATACCTTGCAATTTCGATCTGCCGTGGGGTGGCTCCGAAATGCGAGAGCCGCTCCTCCGCTTTCTTGTTTCTTGTGTGTATAGCAGATAGTTCGGAAAGGCGGTTGGAAATTTCGTTTATTTCGCCGATCAAGGAAGCGATTTCCTGTTCGTTTCTCCGATCGCGCGATATGTCGTTGATGAGGCAGATCAGGAATTTTATTTCCTGCTTGACATTGAAGATCGGGAGTACAGTCAAGATACAGTCTATCGGAGAGCCGTTTTTCCGTTTCATGCTGCATTCGAGTTGAAAAATGCCTGTGCCTGCGTACGCTTCGTTCGCTTTCTTGCCATACTCCTCATATGCTTCTCTGGATGCATACAGTTTGCATGTGGAATATCCGATCAGCTCTTCTTTCGGGTACCCGAATAATTCCACCGCAGCTTCATTGCAGTCGCGTATGATGCGTGAACCTGGTTCAAGTATGAGGAGCGGTCTGTCATACCTTGTGAGCATGCGTTCGAGGAGACCGTTTGAAATATCTGTGGCATCTGCGGATGTATGTGCAATCGGAAAATAGCGTTCTCCCACAATCATAAATCCGCAATGCATATGTTCATCGAAGAGCGGGTGTATGATGAATCTGGTCATGAATTCTTTGTTATGCCTGTTTATCAGGATTCCGCTCAGCGTACTGCGTCCTCTCTCCCGGGCAGCTTCCGCAACGGCCTTGGAGATCGTGCTCTGCATGGTTTTATCCGGGAAGAGATCGCTCCACCGTTTTCTCAGGAACTTTTTCTCGCTTCCGCCGAGCAAGGTTTGTGCGGAAAGGTTCATGCGTTGTATCCGCAACCGCGTATCCGTGAGGAATACCATTTCCCTGATCAAATCGAACAGTTCGCGTATCAGAGTGGTCTGAAGTCTCAGCGATCTGCATGCGGATTCCATATCGGAGGAATTCTGCATGTCTATGAAACAAAAGGGAGTTTCCATCTCATCCTCGTTTTACATACGATTATTACTTCATGTTGAGTTTCAATCTTATCAACTTTTTTGCTTCCTCGACGTCTTTTTGTGCAGTATATACGAGGGTCACTCCGCGAATTTTGCCGTGTTTCGCAGGATCCGAGAATTGTTTCTTCAACTCCGAGGAAAGGTTACTCTCCTGTATCTGGCCTGCGGCCTTGGCAGTGAAATAGAATGTTGTGCGGAAAGTCCCAGGGAGAACCGAAAGCCAGAACACAGTTTTCTTTTTTCTTGACACTTTCAGAAGCCAACTTTTCCCGTCAAGGTAGTAGTTCCAGTCTTCGGCAAAATCCGGATATGCCACATGGATATGGTCGAACAATGCCGACCATAACGACTTTGCTTTCCCGATATGGGAAAAGATCACTTCTTCGGATGGAAATGTATGCTTGTCCGTCAATACAGGCTGCTCCACGCTATCCTCCTTATCTGTTCCACGTATTCCCGTGATCGGCGATATTGAAACCGTTCATGGTTCAGGTGTGTAGTTCTTGATCAACCGTTCGCTGAATCATTGTAAAAGAAACAGAGCGATATCATACTATATGCCGAAATGCGATTATTGGCAAAGGAATAACGCGTAACGGACGGCTTGGAATCAAGAGGATCCTTCATGCGTATTGAAACAATCAATGGTATCGTTTTTTGGGAATTGAGAGCTGTTATGAGAGGCGGTTATGCGTTTTTGAATCCCAATGCCTTTGAGATCTTGTCTGCCACTTCTTTAGTGGTTTTGATCATTTCATCGAATAATTCATTCGTCATCGCTTGTGTGTGGCCTGTTATTCCGAGAGATGCCACATTTTCATGCGCACTATTGAAAATTGGCGCTGCTATGCACCTAATACCGCGCGCAAACTCTTCGTCGTCTATTGCATACCCCTGTGCCTTTACCTTGGTCAATTCTTTTGAAAATTCGGTTTTATCGATTATGGAATTGGGAGTATTGGAGATAAAAACAGCATTGGCCAAAAACTCCGTTAATCGTTTTTCTCCCAGGTTCGCAACCAAAACTTTCCCCCCTGCGCTTATGTTGACAGCAAATGGTTTCCGCGTGGGAACAATGAGCGAGAGATTATCGCTGGTTCGAATTTGTTCAATATACATCACCTGATATTCGAATAAAACGCCTAATTGTACGGTTTGGCCGGTTTTTCTTGCCAGTTCATACATGAAAGCATTCGCAATCTGGCTTAAGTTGGCTTCTTTTGTAACTACACTGCCGAAGGATACTGCCTTTGCCCCTAACACATATTTCCCTCTATTATTTTGCTGTTTATAAACATATCCTTTTGATTCCAAAGATTTTATTATCCGGAATACGGTTACGCTCGGGATTTTCAACCCGTTCGAGAGTTCTTTTATGCTGATAGCTTCATTCCGCGACATCAAGTATTCCAGAATATCGAACGCCCTTTCGACAGCGGGTACACGGTTTTTATTTTCCAAATTTATCACTTCCAAGATATCATAGTCTTTTTTCTGCTTTAAAGTATAGCGAGTCCGATAGAAAGTCAATATTGCCGGTATCCACCATGCTGTGGGACTCATCACCTTGATCAGCTCGCATTCCTTCCTTATTCAGCGGTTTGTTCGACAAGAGCCCACCCGAAAGCAGATTTTATCCGAATTTATTGACTTGACAACTGTATTACATATGATAGAATATTTCATAGGTGAAATCAATAATTTCATATTAGGAATTTATGTATATTCGTGATTTTTCACGAACACACAGGGAGGAATTTTTTTGATGAGAAAACCGAGGTTAGGTGTTTTAGGATTTTCCGATGGAGACCCAGAGGTTCATGAGCAGCTAAAAGAATTTGTTCAGAATCAAATGGACTCAATCATAACCGCATTGGAAAAAACGGGTTTGGTAGATGTAATTCCAGGGAAAAAATTGGTGAATTCTGTATCAACCGCAAAAGAAGAATCCCTGAACATGGTAGGGCATGATGTGGATGGTACGATTTTCTCCTACGGAGTTTTCAGTTTTCCCAATTTTTCCGCAGTTGCGGCGCAGTTTGGAAAAGCTCCTTATTTACTCGCAGCAAACCTGAATCCTGATTGGCCAGGGATGGTGGCAATGTTGGCTGCAGGGGGAGCTTTGCACCATTTGGGAATCGATCACTTTCGTGTTTCCGGAGATGTGAAGAGCGAACAAGTTTTGAAAAAATATCTTGAATTTGCTAAATGTGCGAAAGTCGTGTCTAGCCTGAAAGGTGCGAAGTACGGCCTCATTGGAGGGAGAAGCCTTGGAATGTATAGTTCGACAGTGAGCATGCAGGACTGGCAGAAAAAATTCGGAATCGATGTGGAACATGTCGATCAATCAGAAATTCTCAGATTGGCAGAGAAAGTTCCTGTCGAGACTGTGGAAAAAGCGTTTCAATGGCTTACCGAAAAAACTGCTGCGATAGAGTATGATGGGCGCCGGTTGACACCGGAAAAATTGAAAACGCAAATACGGCATTACGAGGCCACAAAAAAACTGTCCGAAATGAATAATTTTGATTTCATTGGTGTCAAATGCCATTATGAGATGAGCCGGCACTATTGTACGCAATGCATCAGCGCCGCATTCATGAATGATCCTTATGATTGGAATGGGGCGAAAGAGCCGTTGGTTTTTGCGTGCGAGGCTGATTCTGACGCAGGGCTCACTATGCAGATTTTAAAATTGCTTACGAATGATCCTGTGCTTTTCATGGATGTGCGGCACTGGGATGAAGCGTATAAGGTTATGGTATTCTGCAATTGTGGCTCGCAGTCGACCTACTATGCCGGAAAATCCGGAAACCCTGAAGAAAATTTGAAAAACGTCACGTTATACCCCGCATTGGATATTTACTCCGGAGGCGGCGCGCATGTAAACTGCATGACCAAGGCTGGAAAAGCGACAATCGCCCGGCTGTGCAGGACAGAAGGCACATACCGCATGGTAATAATTCCCGTCGAATTTGTAGAGCTTCCGCGGGAAAAAATGGCCGAAACGACAAAAGAATGGCCCCATGTTTTTGCAAAACTTCCTTTCAGCCACGAACTGTTTATTGAAAAGTTCGATGCGAATCATTGTCACGCTGTGTACGGAGATCATGTCGAGAGTCTGAAAATGATATGCCGTATGCTACGGATCGATGTGGAATTGCTAGATGCTTAATTTCGCAGACAGAAAAGGCATCTGGATCAAATATATTTTTATTTTCCCAAGGAGGATTGTATGAAAAAGCGCGTAGGGTCGGTATTGGTTGTTTTGGTTCTCCTCACAGCTTTCGTTTTTGCCGGAGGACAGGCAGAGGGGAAAAAAGCGGCAAAAAAAGTAAAAATCGGAGCGATTGTTCCTACACTGAACGCACAATTCTGGAACAACTATGTTGATTTCATGAAAAAGGGAGCACAGGAACTCGATCTGGATTTGGTAGTGCTCAATTGCGACAATAAAGCTGATTTGTTGCCTAAACATGTGGAAGATCTGGTATCGCAAGGTGTCGATGGATTGATAGTCGTTCCTTATTGGGCCGGCGATAGAAAGACATTGCGCGACTCAAAGACCGCGAATATTCCTCTCATTTTTACGGACGTGTATTCGACTGTACAACCCCAGACCCCCGAGTATCCGAATTACATCGCATTTGTTGGTCCGAGCGATGAAGATGCGGGATATCGCATGGCAAAAGCCCTGTTCAACGAAATGCAGCCGAATGCGGATGGAAAGAAAGTAATCGGATGGGTCGAGGGGACTCCCGGCACATCAGTAGCGATCGATAGGAACAAAGGGCTTGAAAGAGCATTGAAGGAGCATCAGGAAGTTGTTGTCGCCCAGGTCGGCCTGCAAACGCGCCTTTTCTTCGTGGTTCAGCGCCACGCCTTCGTAGGCGTGATAGGCCAGGCTCGCCAGTACGAAGATCGATTGCTGGCTGATCGGCAGCACGCCCTGCTTCTGCGCCGCCACCGCAACACCGGCGG
>CAZWAS010000112.1:0-12681 GCA_964631915.1 uncultured Spirochaetales bacterium
AAGGGACACCCGTTTCTGCAGAAATGAGATTGTTGAACTTAACTCAAAGTGTTTATCGATTCCCCCGGCGGGGATGCGGATGCAGGATTTGCGATATTCGACATGATGCGATTTGTGAAACCGGATATTGTCACCATCGGTATGGGGTTGGTGGCGAGCGCTGCCGCCATTATCCTGCTCGCTGCTCCACGCGAACGGCGGATCGGCCTTCCCAATTCTCATTATCTCATACACCAGCCGTTGAGCGGCATGCGCGGCGTGGCCACGGAAATAGAAATTCACGCGCGTGAACTCGAAAAACTTAGAGTTAAGATCAACAATCTCATTTCTGCAGAAACGGATGTCCCTTACGAACAGGTCGAGAAGGATACGGACAGGGATTTCTGGATGAATGCGGATGAGGCGAAAAAATACAATCTCATTTCGAGAATCGTCATCCGAAGAGACGAGCTGGGGCTATGAAACGGGAAGAGCTGTACCGTTTGCTCGGCACGACATTTCCCGGATTCGACGATACCGATATTCCCTCCGGCATCCGGATGTACCGCGGCAAGGTGAGGGATGTCTTCGATTTAAAAGATTCTCTTCTCATTTCAGTATCGGACCGGATTTCTGCCTTCGACAGGATACTATCCACGCTACCGTGCAAGGGCGAGGTGCTGAACCGTATCTCGCTGTTTTGGTTCGAGCATACGAACGATATTGTGCAGAACCATGTCATACGTCAGGTTTCTTCCAGGGCCACCCTGGTGCACACATGTCGGGTTCTGCCTGTGGAAGTTGTGGTGCGCGGTTACCTCACCGGTTCAGCGTGGAGGGACTATAAAGAAGGTAAGCCGGTTTCGGGCATCGTGCTTCCCAAAGGTATGCGTATGGACGAGCGGTTCCCCGAACCCATGATAACCCCTTCCACTAAGGCGGAACAGGGCTTCCACGACCGACCTGTTTCGAGAAACGAGATACTCGAGAAAGGCATAGTCGAAAAACGGCTCTGGGAACAGGTCGAAGAGGCGGCGTTCGGCTTGTTCCGCAGAGGAACCGAGTTGCTTGCCCGGCAGGGACTTATCCTAGTGGATACGAAGTATGAGTTCGGTGTGCTCGACGGAAGCCTCATGCTCGTGGATGAACTACATACGCCGGACTCTTCTAGATTCTGGTTTTCCGACACCTATGCCACTCTGTTCGAAGCAGAAACTTCCCAGAGAAAACTGGACAAAGAATATCTCCGCCAATGGCTTATGGACCGCGGATTCATGGGAGAAGGAATCGCTCCCGAGATTCCGGACGAGGTACGGGTGGAGACGGCGTGGAAGTACGTACAGGCGTATGAACGAATCACAGGCGAATCTTTCTCTCCTCAAGGTACTGATCCTGAAGCGGAAAAACAGAAAATCCTGTCTAGCATAGTGTGATTCAGCGAACACGGGTGGTCCAGCATCGAATGAGGGGCGAAGCTGCCCTGTTTCGCAGAGGAGGCACCTATGCGGAGGCATTGGTTTTTTCCTGCGTCCCTGGTTTTATTCTGTATCTGCATACTTTCCTGTTCTGGTTGCATCCACGAGCCTGGGGCTGCGGGGAAGCGGCGTATCACCATCATGTCCTATAATGTCGAAAATCTCTTCGACGATGTCGATGACGGAACCGAATATTCCGAATACGATCCTGGTGCCGGCGCATGGACCCGGGAGAAATTCCTCGCGAAGTGCAGAAACATAGCAGAGGTTATCCGCGCCTCCTGCACCGGAGGCCCTGATATCGTGGCGCTGCAGGAAGTGGAGAATCTGCATGCCCTCTCTGTTCTGAACGCCGACTATCTGGAAGATCTGGGATATGTTGAGCAGGTGTGCGAATCATCCGTAGGCACCTCGGTGAATACCGCGCTCTTGAGCAAGATTCCTCTTTCATATGTGCGCTTCCACGGCATATCCCATGGGACGGGAGAACGCAGCATTATGGAAGTGGAGCTCGTTGTCCGCGGCAATGCGCTTGTGCTGTTCAACAACCATTGGAAGTCGAAATCCGGGGGGGCTGCAAACACAGAGGAGCAGCGGCTTTTCCAGGCAGGGGTCCTAACTGATAGAATCAAAGAGATTCTCAAGAGCGAACCGCACGCGGAAATCCTTGTCGTGGGCGATTTCAACGAAAATATCGACGAATACGAACGGGTAGGCAGGACGTATCAGACCGCCATTATGCCTTTCGACCAGGTCGGAACGATGGCTCATCGCACGAAGAGCATTTTTTTCTCTTCCGAACGCTCCTCCCTCGGCGTGAAAGAAAGCATGGTGGTGCTCCATTCTCCCTGGCCCGAAAGCGGAGAACCGGGCAGCTACTGGTACCGCGATGCATGGGAGACCATAGACCACGCATTCTTAAGTCCGGGGCTCATGGACAGTGTGGGTATCGTGTTCGCACGGTTTTCCGTAGTCAAAAAGGACTTCATGCTCACCGAAGCGAAGATTCCGCTGCGTTGGAATCCCGAACGCGCTTTCGGGTATTCGGATCACCTGCCTCTCCTTATCGTACTTTCCTGTACCGATTGAAACGGAGCTGCGCACAGTATCCCGTAAGGCCCACACAGTGTAGATGCCTTCATCCTCTTGCACAGGAACAGTATTCCAGTACAATGACGCATATGGTAAAGCATGTAATCATCATGGCAGGAGGATCGGGGACCAGGCTGTGGCCGGCCTCTGTGGATGCCCACCCGAAACAGTTCATACGGCTCAAGGACGGAAAATCCCTGCTACAGCTTACGGTGGAAAGGGCTTGTGCCGTGAATCCCGAAGGGAAAATTCTCATAGTGACCCACCAGCACCATGGAAAGCTTGCTGCCGAACATGTGGGCGCACTCGCTTTTGCGAAAGATAACGTCGTCATTTTGCCGGAGCCGGAAGGGAAAAACACCGCTCCTGCTATTGCCTCCGCATGCGCATACCTTTCCGAACGCGGAAGCGATGCCGACACAGTGCTCATTGCGTCTGCGGACCATCTCATAACGCCTGTAAAACGGTTTCGAGAGGTAACGGAATCCGCTTCACGGTTGGCCGAGCAGGGGTTCATAGCGGTATATGGCATTCCGCCGTCGAGACCTGAGACGGGATACGGATACATAGAAGCAGGGGAACCGATGAACCAGGGATTTCGCGTGGTTTCCTTTAAAGAAAAACCGGATGGAGAAACCGCGCGACGATTCGTCGATTCTGGCGCATTCTACTGGAATTCCGGCATGTTCGTGACAGCAATACATACCTTTCGCAAAGAACTGTCCTGCCATTGCCCCGAGGTCCATGAGCAATTCGAGCGCGTACGAATACCGTGGCACGAAACAACAGAGAGCGGGGTACGTATCGCAGAAGGCGGTGAAACGCTCGCGGCCTTGTACAAGGCCATACCTTCGATATCTATAGACTATGCGATCATGGAAAAAACTTCCTGTGCAGCCATGGTGCGCGGCGATTTCCACTGGAGCGATATCGGATGCTGGGAGGAATTCGCCCAACTTCACGGCGGCGACGAAGCGAATGTGGTCGGAATACAAGAGAAAAATAATTTCGTATATTCAGACGTGCCTGTGGTGCTCTGCGGTGTGGAGGACCTCATGGTAGTGGCGAAAAATGGAAAGATCCTTGTGTGCAGAAAGGGTTCCGGACAGGATGTCAAGAAGGCTGTTGAGCGTATGAAGGCGTTCGAACTAGGCTGATCGAGCGAAAATGCGCTTTTCCCCTGATTCCGTCCAGCGCAGGAACGAAACAGAGGAGGTTTGTGCCTAATTCATTCTCTAACAATGAATAATGTGCGAAAAAATTGGTTTCCGCGGAGAGAAACGTCCGGTTTTTATCAGTTTTTGTCCGATCAAGAAAATCCGGGAACCTACCGATCATGAAACAACAAAAAGTATGCCTGATTTTGTGAGGTTTTCCGAAAAGAAAAAAAACTTGACACTAGGATTCCCGGTTGTTATACTGACTCCGAAATCCTAAAGTAAGCGGGGATGTGTAGCAGGCCGTTGGCTTTCGCCCCCCAAAATCCGAAAGGAGGAAGTGGAATGAAAAAAATTTCCTTACTAGTAGCTGTACTGCTCTGCCTGGGCGTAGCCCTCGGCTTTGCAGAAGAAGCAAAATCTCCTGTGAGCGTAGGACTCAGCGTCGATGCACGCGCAAAGTTCAACTATGACATCGATGCAGCGAATGCCTACATCTCTAACTTCATCCGGGCCGATCTGAATCTCACCTTCGGCGATGCAGCAAAAGACAACAAAGAATCCGGCGACGTGTACGGATATGTAAGCCTGAGCAACATCGTCAACACCTATAGGCAGAGATATCTGGCGACCTCGAGCGCCACCCAGGACTATATCGACGGTGGAAACGTTCCTTCGCTGACAGCAGCAGGACCGCTCCACTGGATCTATGATCCTGCTATCGAGGCAAAGGTCGTTATGGGTCCCGCATGGGTGGAAATAGCGGGTGCAGCAGTAACCGATGCCATCGGCGTGGACCAGTTCAGCATAAAAAGAAAACTGAAGGACTATAAACTCATCTCTACCACCACCGATTATGTCATCACTGGTACCGACTATGCAGGCGTGTACTATCCTGTGAGCGGCAATTTCAGACTCGGCGCTGACGTGCCCGACCTCGTAAGCCTGTCCGTAGGCGTAGGTTCCGGTTACCGCGAAGCAGTCACCGGTTCTCAGACTGTATACGCTCTCGACACAGCAACCGGTCTTATCGTTCAGACGACTCAGGATGTGAAGGGCATGGTCGACAAGAACTCCTTCGTAGTCAACCTCGACCTCGCAGTGAAGGCAATAAAAGACCTCACCCTGACCCTGGGCTTGGTGCAGGGCTTCAACTACAACGAATATATTGCAGGCGTTGCGGTTGCAAACAATCCGCTCGCATTCGGCGTAGCCACAGCATACAAGCTGCCCATAGCTGAAGGCATAAGCCTTTCTCCGTACGTCGGATTCGACGGCCGCTACAACGCACTGAATGCAGGCCTGTTTGAAATGGAAGTTGGCGGTGGCGTGACCCTCGGATGGCCCGGAGCTTCCGGCCTCTGCTGGTCCGAGCAGGAAAGCAGCGGATTCACCCCCTATGAGAGTAGAACCAAATCCAACAGAGTTGAACCCGGCCTCGCACTCGGTGTGAACTACATCAGCACCGGTCTTGCAGGAGCTGCCAACGATATGAACGTCGTGCTCTCCACCTACGAAGAGGGCGTCGCAGGTCTCGTTCCCGGACTCGGGTTCGCAGGCATGGTCGAAGTGAAGAACCTTCTGAGCACCATGGGACTCGGAATAAGCGCATACCTCGATTACACGATCGCAGACGTGACTCCGTACGCATGGGTCAAAGTAGCTAACACAACTTCTACCACCGCACAGTTCTGCGTCGGCGCAGCGCTTAAGATGATAAAGCACACCACTTTTACCCTCCAGTACAAGAGTGGCGACGTGCTTGCTTCCAAGTTCGGCGCACTCGGATTAGAAGCAAAGATCACCATGTAATTCAGCCGAATTACGGATTATCGACCCGCGGGCGGTTTCGTCCGCGGGTTTTTTATTTAATGGGCAGTGTCGTGCACCCGATCTCTGTCCCCTGCCTGGACGGTTGATTGCGGAGCCGCAAAGTAGTAGTATTGTATCGTGAGTCCGACGGTATTCCGTGATGGTTCAGCGCGGTTTTATTTTTTCTCGAGGGAAGAATCTCGAATGCATATACATGTCATGCTGCCGGACGGCGAAGCGAAGTTTTGGTTAACGCCGAGGGTCGACTGTGCCGAAAATACGGGTTTATCTCAAACCGAGATTGCTCGTCTCACTAGCATTGTCGAGGAACGGAAGGAGGAAATTATCGATGCCTGGAATCGTCACTTCTCGGGTTGAAATCGTTCAAATCACCCGGCGCGGATGCTGGATGGCTGTTGGCGATGCCGAGTTTTTCCTTGATTTCTCGCATTTCCCCTGGTTCCGTAAAGCGACCATAGACGCCATATGCGATGTTCAAGAAGTATCTCCGAATCATTTCTATTGGCCCGCGTTGGATATCGATCTCAGTACGGAGATCATCAACAATCCTACTCAGTTTCCTCTCGTGTACCAATCCTAAGACAGGGCAAGGCACTGTCCCATTTTTTGCTGCCCTGAATCGGCACAACGTTTCCCCCTGTAGTATCTTTCAGAACGTTCCGGAACAAGCATACCTAATCATGCAGGAGGAAAACATGAACAGTCTGAATTCGATTCTTGTCGAAGGGAATCTCACAAAAGATCCGGTTCTCACTCAGACGCCAAAAGGGACGCAAGTGTGCAGCTTCAGCGTGGCTTCCAATAGATTTTTCAAGCAGAACGAAGAACTCCAGAAGGAAGTATCCTTCTTCGATGTGGAAGCGTGGGCGCGGCTTGCAGAGTCCTGTGCGGAGAATCTGCATAAAGGACGCGGAGTCCGTGTTGTCGGCAGGCTCAAGCAGGACAGATGGAACGATACCGATGGTAAGATACATTCAAAGGTGAAGATCGTGGCGGAGCATGTGGAGTTCAAGCCCGAATTCAGCAAAGAAAAAAAACAGGACGCCTGTGTTGCAGAGGAAGCGGAGGAATACATGGAAACTGCAACGGAATGCGAGGAGGTACAGGAAGGAGCCTGATTTTTCGTGTTCTGCGGGATATAAGCCGATTTTGGCTTATATCCCCTTACTTGACACATGGGGGCAGGAAACGATATGCTCCTTATGTTTCTATATAAAGAAACATAAGGAGTTTTGTTTGGAAAGAAGAACGGACGGCATACTGAAAATGATTCCGGGTGAGCGTTTTACCCCCTATGCGCTTGCGCGAAAACTCGGTGCCAAAGTGATTTTGGAATCTTCATCGTTCAAAAAGGGGAAAGAGCGGTATTCCATTCTCATGGTGAACGAGGCGTTCCGGATCCATCAGAGCGGAACGGACGTTATCCTGAAAAGCAGCGACAATCAGTACAGGATCAAAAGCACAGGCAAGGACATACTCGATGTGTTGCTGTATTTTGCCAATCAGCACAAGGCATTGCATCAGGACATCCCGTTTCCCGCAGGGGGGGTGGGCTTTCTCTCGTACGAGTTTGCAGCGTTCTGCGATACGGTCAGATTAGGCAAAAAAAAGGATATGTTCGGCCTTCCGCTAGCTGCATTTCTTTTCGGCCATATCTTCATAGTGTTCGACCATTATACGGACATCCTCTATATACTCGGTATCAATTACAAAGAGCACGAAATCGACCTGGAAGCTGAAGTGGAACGGGTATGCGCGCAGATAAACGATCTCAATTTCAATTATCTGTCGAACGAGGACAGGCCCTATGCCGGGGAAATCCTCGGGAAGGGGGAAGATAAAGCGCATTTCGAAAAAGGTGTCGAAATCGTTAAGGAAGAAATCATCAAAGGGAATCTGCTTCAGGGCGTTTTGTCGAGGAGGCTCAGGGTGAAGACGGAAATGAGCGCTCTGGAAGCATACAAACGCATACGATCGGTGAACCCGTCTCCTTATCTGTTTTTCCTGGATTTCGGCGCGTATCAGTTGTTCGGAGCTTCTCCCGAGGTCCACGTGAAGGTGAAAGACGGTAATGCACTGGTACGTCCTATCGCAGGAACGAGACGGAGGGGAAAGACCCGTGCCGAAGACCGCGCTCTCGAGAAAGAGCTTCTCGCGGATGAAAAGGAAAGAGCTGAACACCTCATGCTCATAGATCTCGCGCGAAACGACCTCGGCCGCATTTGTACCCCTGGCACGGTAAAAATGACGGCGAACATGGAAATAGAGCGGTATTCGCATGTCATGCACATCGTGTCGCAGGTAGAAGGCTCTCTCAGCAGGAACCGCACAGGGATAGACGCGATACGCGCCACATTCCCTGCAGGAACCGTCTCGGGGGCCCCGAAGATCAGAGCCATAGAGACCATCGATGCGCTTGAACCGGAACCGCGCGGCTTCTATGCAGGGCTTGTCGGGTATCTGGAGCCGGACGGAAATCTCGACACCTGCATAACCATCCGCAGCGCCTTGAAAAAGGACGGAATAATGGTGCTGCAGGCAGGAGCAGGTATCGTGTATGACTCGGTTCCCAGCCGGGAATACGAGGAGACGAACGAAAAGCTCATGGCTCTTACCCAAGCCATAGGCGTGGAGGTATAGGATGTACGTGCTCATCGATAATTATGATTCCTTCACCTACAACCTCTACCAGTATCTGTCCGAGATCGTGGACGAGGTAAGGGTGTTCCGTAACGACAGAATAACGCTCGAAGATATTGCCGGCATGAACCCCAAAGGCATAATTCTGTCGCCTGGCCCGGGAAGACCGGAACAAGCAGGCGTGACGGTGGACGTGGTAAAACGGTTCAAAGGCATCGTGCCGATTCTCGGTGTATGCCTTGGCCATCAGGCAATCGGGTACGCCTTCGGAGCGAATATCGTGCAGGCCAAGCGCATTGTGCATGGCAAAGCGGATGAGATAACAACGGACGGCAGGGGATTGTTCAGGTCTATTCCCCACGTGTCGTTGTTTACGCGGTACCATTCTCTTGCTGTAGAGCGCACAAGCCTGCCTGAAGAGCTTGAAATTACGGCGTGGTCGAGAGACGGAGAGATTATGGGTATCCGCCACAGGGACTACGCGATAGAGGGAGTACAGTTCCATCCGGAATCCGTAGCCTCGGAGCACGGCAAACGGCTTCTGAAGAATTTCATCACCTACAGGCGCGAGCCCTTCCACGCGAAAGCGGTGCTGTCCGGCCTCATACGAAAAACGGATATGACCATGAAGGAAGCCGAAGAGTTCATGGAAGAGTTGACCGAAGGGAATCTGAGCTCGGAACAGATAGCGGGGTTTCTCGTGGCATTCAACAGCAAAGGTATTACGGCCCAGGAAATCGCAGGCTGCGCCTCGGTTCTTAAGCGGAAAAAGAAGAGCATCGCTTCGAAAAAACCCCTCCTGGATACGTGCGGCACAGGAGGAGACGAGAAAGGCACGTTCAATATCTCTTCCCTCGCGGCATTGGTCGCCTCTGCCTCAGGTGCGCATGTGGCAAAACACGGAAACCGGGCGGTGAGCTCTTCGAGCGGTAGCGCAGATTTTTACAAGGAACTCGGTATACCCATAGACCTTTCGCCTACGCAGGCTGAAAAACTCCTGGAAAAGACGGGCTTCGCGTTCCTTTTCGCTCCTCTGTACCACGAAGCCATGCGGTTCGCCGCTCAGGCTCGGAAGGAATTGGCAATCAAGACCATCATGAACCTGGTCGGTCCTTTGTCGAATCCTGCGGATGCCGAATACCGGCTCATAGGCGTGTACGATGAAAAACTCTGCCTCCCTGTCGCAAAGGCTGCCCAGCTCTTCGGCATAAAACGAGCCCTCGTGGTGCATGGACTGGAAGGCATAGACGAAATGTCTGTGACGGGGCCTACGCGGATCGTGAGCGTCACGGACCAGGGGGAAATTTCTCAGAGCGTATTCGATCCTGAAGATCACGACATTCCGTTGTTCGGGTTGGACGAACTGCGCGGAGGGGATGCGAAGGAGAATGCCGCGCTTGCAGCGACAATCCTTGACGGGAAAGGCCCTGCTGCTGTGCGCGAATCCGTACAGCTGAACGCCGGTGCAGCGCTTTTCGTGTACGGCCTCGCAGGCGACATTCATGAAGGATATCTTATGGCACGCGAAGCAATAGCGTCCGGTATGGCGAAAGACAAGCTTTCCGACGTGATACGCACGGCGAAAAAACTACAGGGGATTCCATGACCGACATCCGAGACAGCATCTTGCGCCGGAGACGGCGGAGGATCGCAGAGTTGGGCTTCGGTTTCGGCCATCCGGTACCGGATTCCCGCATAGTTCCGATTGTCCCCTTTCTTCAGAATCCTCCGGTCATCTGCGAGGTGAAACGGCACTCGCCGTCGAAAGGTTCCATTTCCGAGATAGGGGATGCTGCGACTCTCGCGGGAGCCTATGCGGCTTCGGGCATAAAAACCGTTTCGGTGCTGACGGAAGAAGATTTTTTTCACGGTTCGCTTCTCGATCTCATGCGCGTGAAGCGGGAGTTCCCGCACCTGTGTGTATTGAGAAAAGATTTTCTGTTCGCACCCGAGGATATCGATGTTTCGTTCCGCGCAGGAGCGGACGCAGTGTTGCTGATCGCCTCCATGCTCGAGTCGGAGACTTTGAAATCCCTCTACCTGCGTGCATGTGATTACGGAATGGCTATCCTTGTGGAACTGCATTCGAAAGAGGATGCGGAAAAGGTGGTTTCTTTTGCTCCGGAGTTCGTAGGCATCAATTCCCGCGATCTTTCCTCGTTCAAGATAGACCCCATTATCCCCGTGCTGACGGGAAGACACATCGACTGGCCGTGCAGAATCGTTTTCGAATCCGGCATTGCGTGTGGCGAACATGCGTATTTCGCAGGAGAGCAGGGATTTTCCGGCATACTCGTAGGAGAATCGGTGGTGAGACACCAAGAGCTTATACCTGAACTGCTCAGAGGGTTCGAGGAAGGGAGAAAGCGGGCTGCAGCGGGGAGGATAGGGTTTTGGCAGAAGCTCTTCAGGCGGAAGGCAGCTGGAAGACCCTTGGTGAAGATATGCGGCCTTACAAATGGAAGAGACTGCGCAGAAGCTGAACGGCTCGGGGCGGATATTCTTGGGTTCGTGTTTGCAGAATCCCCACGAAGAGCGAATCCTTCTTTTCTCCGTTCTCTGGCAAAGACCGATGCCCTCAAGGTGGGCGTTGTGGTGAATCCCCACAGAGATCCCCTCGTGCTTGGGGAACTGCGCGCCTTGCTCGAGGAGGGAATGCTCGAGGCGGTGCAGTTTCACGGCGATGAGCTTCCCGAAGAGTGTTTCGCACTGGCTCATCCCTATTACAAGGCGGTTCGGATCGGAAGCGAGCAGGACTGCAACAGAACAGCGGATTATCTGTGCCCGCGTGTACTCGTGGATGCGTTTTCCGGACAATCCTACGGAGGAACAGGCAAGAGAATAGATGGAACTCTCGCTTCCAAAATAGCCGGGAGGGGACCGCTCTGGCTTGCGGGCGGAATTTCGCCCGAGAACATAGCCGAAATCGTGCATACACTGAAGCCCGAACTCATCGATGTTTCGAGCGGCGTGGAGGAATCTCCGGGGAAAAAAGACCACGAAAAATTGAAGCGATTATTTGAGGAGCTGGATCATGCATAAATTGTACAACGATTATTTTGGACGGTTCGGCGGACGATACACTGCGGAAGTGCTTCAGGCTCCGTTGGCCGAACTCGAACATGAGTTTCTTCTTGCCATGCGAGACGACGAGTTCAAGCGCGAGCTTGCGTATTATGCGGAGACCTTTGTAGGAAGGCCGACTCCCCTCTTGTTCGCCGAGAATGCGACAAAAGCATTAGGCGGTGCGCAGATATACGTAAAACTCGAAGGGCTTGCGAATACGGGTGCCCACAAGATTAACAATGCCTTGGGTCAAGGGCTGCTCGCGAAGCGGATGGGCAAGAAGCGGGTCATAGCAGAAACTGGGGCAGGGCAGCACGGAGTCGCTACGGCATCGGTGTGTGCGAAGCTCGGCCTTTCCTGCAGAGTCTACATGGGCGAAGTGGATATGAGGAGGCAGAGACCGAACGTATTCTGGATGGAACTGTTCGGTGCAGAAGTGGTGCCTGTGAAAAGTGGGTCGCGTACACTCAAAGACGCGGTGAACGAGGCATTGCGGGACTGGTCGGGAACATACCAGGATACGCATTATCTTTTGGGATCGGCCTTGGGTCCTTCGCCGTATCCGGATATGGTCAGGGAGTTTCAATCCGTAATCGGTAATGAAGTTATGGAACAGTGTGCGCGTAAGGAGCTCGATGTGGAAGCCATGGTGGCCTGCGTGGGCGGCGGTTCCAATGCCATCGGCTTTTTCTATCCGTTCATCGACGCAAAGGCTCCGCGCCTGATAGGAGTGGAGGCGGGGGGGAGGGGTCCGGATCTGGGAAACCATGCCTCCCGCATGAACGGTTTCGGAAGAATAGGCGTGGTGCACGGATACAAGAGCCTGTTTCTCATCGATGCAGAGGGCCAGGTACAACCGACCCATTCCGTATCTGCAGGGCTCGATTATCCGGGCATTGGACCCCAATTGGCCCACCTCGGAGAAAGCGGGCGTATCGAGTTTGCGAGGGCGACGGACGAGGAGGCGCTCGAGACGGTGAAATTTTTCGCCAAACACGAAGGAATCGTATTCGCCCTTGAGTCGGCACATGCAGGTGCGTATGTCATGCGTATTGCTCCCGATCTGCCGAAGAGCAAAGCAGTGGTAGTGAACATGTCGGGTCGCGGGGACAAGGATCTGTTCATTTCCGCCAAAAAGCTTTCTCCTGACTCGTGGCTCGAGTTTCTGAAACAAGAGGTCGCATATGAATCTTAAAGTGATGGCGCACGAAGTCGCGTTTTACCCCACAGGAGAAGAATCCTTTCTTGTTGCCAAGGCGCTGATCGACGGAGGCGCTTCTTATCTGGAAGTTCAGTTCCCGTTTTCCGATCCGTCCGCAGATGGCCCTGTGATCGAAGAGGCATGCACCCAGGCGCTCGGAGAAGGGTTCGAACTGGAGAGGGGCTTTCATCTCGAAAAAAAAAAAAAAAACTATTCGGATATCCCGGTGTTCGTCATG
>CAZWAS010000113.1:0-2447 GCA_964631915.1 uncultured Spirochaetales bacterium
CATCCCTAGGAATCTGAAAGAAAAAAGCGAGTTTTTCGGCCTCCTGGTGGACATGGGGTTTCGCGAGATCGAAGTCGGCTTTCCTTCCGCTTCCCGGATCGATTTCGATTTTTTGAGGTCGCTCGTGGACGGAAAGAAGATTCCTACCGGCGTGGCGATTCAGGTTCTCACCCAGGCAAGGGATCATCTCATACGCAGAACCATCGAGAGCCTCAAGGGAGTCGGAAAAGCGATTATTCATCTGTACAATTCCACATCTCCGCTCCATAGAGAAATAACGTTCGGCATGACGAAAGGACAGATAAAGGATATAGCCGTGAAAGGGACGAAACTCGTGAAATCGGGACTATGTGACCTTCGCGGAACCGAAGTGATTCTGGAATATTCTCCCGAGAGTTTTTCGAGTACCGAAGTGGATTTCGCAGTTGAAGTCTGCCAAGCCGTGCGCGAAACATGGCTTGAGGGCGGACTTCCGGATAACGTATCCGATACGATCATAATGAACTTGCCGCTCACCGTGGAAGAGACGACTCCGAATATATATGCGGATCAGATCGAATACTTCTGCCGCAATATAGGCGACAGGCAGAACATTATAGTCAGTCTGCATACGCATAACGATAGGGGAACCGGCGTGGCTGCAACGGAATTGGGGCTCTTGGCCGGTGCTGATCGCGTGGAAGGCACACTGTTCGGAAACGGCGAGCGCACAGGGAATCTCGATATAATCAATGTCGCATTGAATATGTATAGCCGCGGATGCAACCCGGGGCTCGATGTGTTCAATCTCCCGAAATTGCAGGAAGTGTACGAACGGTGTACGGGCATGAAGGTACCGCCACGGCATCCTTATGCAGGAGAGCTGGTGTTCACCGCTTTTTCCGGTTCGCATCAAGATTCGATCAAGAAAGGATTGGATCGTATGAAAGCGGTACAGGATCCTCATGCACCGTGGAAGGTTCCGTATCTGCTCATAGACCCGAAGGATGTCGGCCGCGATTATCAGGCCATCATCCGTATCAACAGTCAGAGTGGCAAGGGAGGAGTTGCCTATATTCTGCAGACGAAATTTGGGTACGAGCTCCCCAAAAACATGCACCCTGCGATCGGAAAATTGGTGAACGATATATCCGACAATCTAGGGAGGGAACTCGACAGCGGAGAAGTGTTCGATATATTCAGCAATCATTTCCTGAACGTCAAGGAACCGCTCGAACTTGTACGCTATTCGATTCATTCTGTGCAGGAAAACGGCACGAGCGTCACATGCGATGCTGCCGTCCTCATCAACGAGGAGGAAAAAACGATTTCCGGTTCTGGAAACGGACCGATCAGTGCGTTCGTAAATGCTCTGCAGAATGCTGGCTTTTCCGGTCTCGACGTGACCGATTTCCACGAACAGTCTCTCGGTTTGGGATCCCGCACGGAAGCCGTCGCATATGTGAACATAACCACGGAAGCCGGAGGGAGTTTCTGGGGAGCAGGCAAGCATACCGACATAACGACTGCTGGCATTCTCGCTCTTATCAGTGCGTACAATATCTCCGGGCTCGGGACAAAAACCGAATGACCGAGGTGCGTTCGGAAGAGTACAACGAGTTTATGCGATCTTTTCTTTTTCCGCAATGCCGATCGCAGCGAGGAGATTTTTGGCTCCTTTCTTGATGGCTTCGGATGCCGTATTGAACTTGAATCCGATGAAGACCCCGAGCCCTGCGTGTATGGAGTCGTGTATGAAATTCGTGAAGAGTTTCAAATATGCATTCCGATTGAGCGTCCCCTGTGCGTCGCGAAGCAGAAGCGGTTCGAGCCCGAAGGAAGAGGAAAGCACTTCCACCTGCCTGAGTACGAGGGGAAAGAGTTTCTTTATGAGGCTGAAATATTTTTTGTGATATTCGGCATCTTTGACGATGAGGTAGCGTATCTGACGGTTCCTATCCCGGATTTGTTTTCCGGCTGCGTTTTTCCGTTTCGGAATGAAGGACATGATCACCTGCTGAACGGATTGCGATGCGAGGAGTTTCCAGAGCGCGAAATAGAACAGGAGTATTCCGGAAAGGTTTCTAGTGAACGAATCAGGGGGTGGTGCGGAGGCAATCGACAACCCCTTGAGCACAGCAAGCACTTCCTTGTGTACTCGTTCGGCATGGCTGGGGGATTTCGGCATTGCAAACAACCCCGAGGTCTCTTTTATGCTTTCAAGAGACCGCTCCACTGCTCCGATCGCTTTCAACACCCTGCTGCGGCGGGGGTGGCTCATGACCGCTTTTAAGTATTCCTGTAGACTGCTCCGCACCTCAGGAGTGAACGAATTGCGTTTTTTCTTTGCAAGTATCCTTCCGATCTCGGGTGCGCTCGTATTCTCGGCGAACCGGATGCAGTACTCCTCGATTTCCGTTTGAAATGTTTCGATGTCCTTTTCGATGCCTCTTCCGCAAATGAAATGC
>CAZWAS010000113.1:2465-12657 GCA_964631915.1 uncultured Spirochaetales bacterium
ATTTGCATCGAGCCCCGTATGCTCCGGAATATCGGAAAGGAGTTTCTGTTGAAGCATGTCCAACGTTTCACGGATTTTCACTTGTGCACTCCCTTCGAGGGACAGAGAGGTATTGAGCAAATCCAGAGCGAGATCGTGAGGTATATATGCTATATCTTTTATTTTCTTGGCTTCGGAAGGAGCAATTCGGAGCTCTTCATCCGCAAACCTGTTATAGTTTTCTATCACGTGGTATGGATTAAAGCCGCTTTCTCTCACGATGGTGAATTTGTTGTGCCAGAAGAAAATGTTGAGATCCGGCGATATCTCCAGCGCTGCCTTGATGTATCCGCCGGCAGACACATGGGAAGTCGGTTCGGCATTCGTAACCACGAGGAGATTCGATGTGAACGGCAAAAACGCGAGATTTTCCTCGGCTCCGATGCCTGCGGGAAGATCGTATAAGATGATATCGTAACGCATATCGAGCTCAGAGGCGAAGGTTCCAAAAATCAGCTCTCGTATTTTCCCTGAATCTCCCCGTTTGAGTTTCGGTTTCGGAAAGGCGATGTCGAGGCCAGGGAACGCTCCGTACACATACGAAGAAAACGAAGCACCTTCCTTGACGTAATTCTCTTGAATCCGTTTGAATCTGCGCTCGTCGATATCGAGAATGACGGAAATGTTGGAGAGAGGATCGAGATCGAAGAGGGCTACCTTGAGTCCCAACTTTCGATAAAAAACCGCAAGATTGAGCGCTGTGGTGGATTTCCCGACACCTCCTTTTCCCGAACCAACTGCTATGGATTTTCTCGCAAGCCGTGCTGCTATTCTTTCTGCCATGCCTTACCACCGCCTCAGATGTCTTCGTAGAATATCGCCTTTTTCTCGCTTTTTCAGAACGAGAAAAAGCGCAAAAAACAGAACCGAGAGCCCTCCGGAAACGAACATCGCGCCTATGTCGGCGGATGAGTAAAAAAAGTATGCAGCTCCAGCGGATATGAAGCACAAGCAGAATAGAATGCCTCTCCGAAATGTATCGGAAACGGATGCTATCTTATATGCTAATTCTTCCTGCTCCTGGTGCATTTTCAGGAACCTTTTCTCCGACTTTTCTATATACTGATTGATATTTGAAGGAAGGGCGAGCATGTCTTTCGAAAGGTTTTTTATTGTTTCTGCTGCGTTGTGCGCAATCTCTTCCCTATTCTTTTTGATGGCCAGCTCGAAATATGGTTTGAATTCTTCATATATATCGAAGTCCGGATTCAGCGAGGCGATGATACCGGTAACGATGCCCACGGTCTTTCCGATATACGCCCATTCCACGGGAAGCTGGAACGGCTGCGAGTACAGGATTTCTATCAGATCGTTGATCACAGGAGTCAGGTTGATTTTCTGCATCGATTCCCTGTCGAGTTTTATAGTTTCGAACACTTCCTCGAAAAAGTATTCCACTACAGGAAGGAATATGGCGACGTCCGCATCCTTTTTTATGAATCCCATATCCTTCAGGATGGAAACGATTTTCCTGTAGTCCTTTTTCACTACGCTGGCAAGCCCGTCTTTTATGCCCTTGCTCATGCTTTCGCTTATTTCGCCGGCCATGCCGAAGTCGAGAAGCGCTATGTTGTTGTCGTCGAGCACGAGGATGTTGCCGGGATGCGGATCGAAGTGGATTACGCGCATGAACAGAAACTGTTCCGCGTACATCTCGATGATTCTGCGGGAAATGACGATGGGATCGTTGTTTCTGGCTTTCCAGGCTTCTATGTTCGTGACTTTGTCCCCCTTGATGTACTCCATGACGATGATGCGTTTCGTGCAGTATTCCTCGTACACTTCGGGGATCCTGAGGTAGTCGAATTTACGCATATGCTGCCTGAACTGTTTCGAAACATAGATTTCCCGTTCGAAATTGAGTTCATCCCCAGTCACTCGGATGAACTCGTCGAGCAGTTTGAAGAAATCCTTGCTGTCTTTCAGGAATTTGAAGTTGGAGGCAAAGTGGAATACATAATAGAGGATCGCGAAATCTATGTCTATGACTGATTCTATAGAAGGTCGCAGTATCTTGAGTACGACCTCCCTGCTGTCCTTCAGAACAGCTTTGTGTACCTGTCCTAAGGACGCAGATGCGAGAGGTATTTCCTCTATTGCTGCGAAGGGAAATTCTTTTCCGACATATTCTTCCTCTATAACGCTTCTGATCTCGCTAAAATCCACAGGCGGTACGGCATCCTGAAGCGCGGAGAGTATTTTGAGATACGGTTCGGGAAGGAAATCTCGCCTTGTGCTCAAATACTGACACAATTTGATGAGCACACCTCCCATGGATACTGCGAGATCGAAAAGCTGGTGGGCCCGCTTTTCGTGAAGTTTCTTCATTTTCCTTTGTGCATATTCGTAGCCTTTTTTTCTCGTGAGCTTGAACTCTTTTCGGAAAGCGAGGAACATTTTGAGGAAGGTCATAGTGACCCTCCGGAAACGGTCGTGTGTTTTCATACCTTTCCTACATCAGAATCTGCCTGGACCTGTCGAGTTTACCGGCAATCCTTTAGTTTTTATTGTCGATTTTTTTCTGCAATTCTATGATCATTTCCTTCAGCTCGCGCAATTCGTCTTTTGTTGCAAACCCGAAGGAAGAGGAGAGAGCAGAAAACCGTTCTTTCAGCCATGCGAACTGCTCTGCGAACCCCGTTTTCTTCTCTTTATCTCCCGAAGCAATTTTTTCCGCGAAAGCTCTGTATCGCTCTTCCCTTTTGGCCCTATATTCCTGAGCCTTTTTCTCGATCTCTTCGCCTGCCGAGAAGAAGAGAATTCCCAAATCTTTCAAAACCCCTTTCATGGTGACACCTCGTGACTGTCCGATATTATACCCTATGTTTTTCATATTCAATAGTCGGCGTTCGCCTTTGTTCTGAATCGCCGATGTTGAAGTATCGGTACATACAGGGTAGGAGGTGGTCCATGCGGTATGCTCATTTCTGCTGGCTTTTTCTTTTCTCCCTCTTGTCCTGTGCTCAGGATTTCGGCGGTCCCGCTTCTTTGTGTATACGGTTTTCCCTCCAAGCGGGACAGCGCACATTGGTGCCGGATATAGACACCACTCTTGCATCCTTCAGAGTTCAGGGAAAGGGTCCGCCCGGTGCTTCCTTCGATATGACCGTTTCGTCATCGGTTCTTCAACTCGATTCCCTCGTACCGGGTTCGTGGGATATATCGGTTTCCGGTCACAACAAAGCCGGTATCCTCATTTCCGAAGGAAGCGCCTCCCTGGTGCTGTCCACAGGTATGACGACGTTCCATACGTTGCTTCTTTGTCCTGCACGGGGAAGAGGAACCATGGAGATCACGCTCGTATGGGGAGAAGGAACCATTGCGGATCCCCGCGTAAACGGAAAGCTGACCGATCTTGCCGGCGTCGAAACTGTACCTGAAGTCGTCCTATCCCCCGGACAGGCGACTATTTCTGCGGCAGACGTAGAAACCGGCTATCATGTGCTCGCTGTGACGCTGAAAGACGGCGACCTGTTCCAGAGAGGATATACCTGGGCGGTTCAGATACTCAAAGACACCGTAACAAAAGCCGTGATCGATACGAACAGCGGACTCCCCAAAACCGCTTCAACCTTCGCTTTCTCCCAGGACACGTGCCCTCCTCTAGAGCTCGGTATCGGAGCACTGGATACTCATGTGTTCAGAGGCATGGTCGTAAGACCCTTAGCCGACATCTCTGATGCAGAACAGACATCTGCGTTTACGTGGTACGTGAACGGCTTGGCAGCAGGTTTCGGGAGAGAAATAGCATTCGATACTGCCTCTTGCCCTTCGCTTACGCGAGTTGACCTCGTGGTTTCATCGCAAGATGCTGCCAGGGCAGGATCGTTCGGCAAATTTCTGAACATTGTAGATCCGGTGTTTCACGGAACCATAGCGTTCCTGAAGGCGTTCTTGGATAATAACGGAGGAGTGGACGGCCTCGAAGGGGCACGCTGCGTCATACTGACCGGACAAGAGGAACGCCTTATTGTCGCAGGGTATACCGAAAATGAAGTCGGAGTTTTTTGCTATGACTCGTACGGAATTCTCGGATTTAAGGAGCGTCTCGGGCAATCGGTTTTATTGAATGGGGTGAGTAACCTTTGCGCATTACCGGGCAGTACGGATTTCTTTGTCGCGGCGACCAAGGGGAATTCCGTAACCCTTTTTCGCGAACAAAGTTCGAGATATGTACCACTTTTCACAATCGGGAACGAGGTAGACTGCGACCTGCTTGCTCCAAAAGGGCTTGCCGTATCCCCTGATGGAAAGTTTCTCTATGTTTCAGGGAGCGGATCCGGCACAATCATAGTCTGCTCGGTGGATATACTGCCCCCTTCCCTTAGCCTGAAACAGACGATTAAAGGAGAAGGTGCGCTTGCCTCCCTCCTTATTGCACCAGAGGCGCTGGCCCTTTCTCCGGATGGGGAGTATCTGTACGCATGCGATTACGGGAGCGACAGCGTGTTGGTCTTTTCCAGAAACGGCATCGAAGGGACGCTCTCCTTCGTGTCTTCTGTAAAAGACGGGGAATCCGGCATCGAGACGTTGAACGGTCCTACGGCTCTTGCTGTGACTGGAAGACAGGTGTATGTGACTTCCTATTACGACCATGCGCTCACTGTGTTTAGCCGAAATTCTGCGGACGGAACGCTCAGCCTCATAGAAGTGCATAAAAACGGCCTGAACGGCTTTCAAGGGCTGCGCTATGCCCAAGGAGTTGCCATCAGTCCGGACGGCAAAGAGATGTATGCAGCAGGAGGAGGAGATGATAGCCTCTGCGTTTTCTCAAGGGATGCGGCTGCAGGAAGGCTCTTATTCGTATCCCGCGCAGTCGAAGGAGTTGCTGGTGTGTACGGGCTTGACAGTCCGCGGAGCATAGCGGTGAGCCCGGACTGTTGTTCCGTATTCGTAGCATCGGCGAACAGCAATGCGCTTGGTGTGTTCAGGAGAAAGTGAGCTTTTCCTCAGCCATCGTTATGCCTATTTCCGACCTCTGCTTCTCCGATGTACCCCCACCAAGGGAAGGCAGGGCGGCTGTTTGCGAATGGCTGTCCGTTCCGCTCAGTTTGAAAAACCCCATCGTTTCTTTCAGTCGTGCGGCTTGTGCGGCCATATCCCGCGAAATCGATGCCATATGTCCGGCTTGCTCCGCCTGTTCGCCTGCAGTCGAGGCAGTCTCTTCCGCCTGGCCCGCGAGTTCCTCGGCCGTTGAGGACAACTCTTCGGAAGAAGATGCATTCTGCTGGATAACCATATCGAGCTGCATGATGGCCTTGGTTATTTGCTCCGCTCCTATGCTCTGTTCATTACTCGCACTGCTTATTTCTTCCACCAGCTCTGCGGTTTTCCTGATATCGGGTACTATTTTCTCCAGCATTTCTCCTGCCCGTTCCGCTATGGCGACGCTTTTTGCCGACAGCTCCCGTATTTCGGTAGCAGCTTTCTGGCTGCGTTCCGCGAGTTTTCGCACTTCTGCAGCGACTACAGCGAATCCCTTGCCTTCATCTCCTGCACGGGCAGCTTCTACAGCGGCGTTCAATGCCAGCATATTGGTGTTTCTCGCGATGTCCTCAATGATAGTTATTTTTTTTGCAATCTCTTTCATCGCCGAGACCGTTTCGCTTACTGCCTCTCCTCCCTTCACTGCATCATTCACCGATTTCTGCGCTATGCTTTTCGTCCTGAGCGCATTATCCGCATTCGAGCGTATGTTCGCAGACATCTCCTCCATGGACGACGATATTTGTTCTATGGAAGCAGCCTGTTCCGATGCTCCCTGCGATATCTGCATGGAGGCCTGGGTCAGACTGTTTGTCCCTGCCGATATTTCATTCGAGGCGTTCTGCATCAGTTTACTGCCTTCCGCTATAAGGTTCGAGGCGTCTTTCAGCATAACGCTTTCGGAAGCAACGGTCTCAGCCGCTGTTTTGACGTTATTGGTTATAGCTGATAATTCCCCGATCATTTCTCCAATAGCATCGGCGAGCAGGCCCATTTCGTCTTTTTGTTCGATAATCGGCGTTTGCGTGAGGTCTCCTCGGGCGACGGAACGGAATAGGGACACAAGAGTATCGATCGGACCGGTAATGCTTCGGCTTATGATTATACCTAGGAGAAGTGCAAGTCCGACACAGACGACTGATAATATAGCCAGTATAATTAGTGCAAGCACCTGGACCCGATCTGCAGCAACTGTTGCGCGTGCCATATCTCCATCAGACAGTGTCTCGAGCTCCTCTAATGATTTTTGTGCTTTTGCAGAGCTTTCGATCAACGCTTTGAACGCTGCATGTTTTTCGGCATTGATCCTATCGATGACGGGACTGACATATGCGGTGAAATCTCTGAATACATTTTTGATTTTTTCAAGAACCGGAAGAACTTCCGTGTTGTATATTCGTTCTCTATCCACTCTACCTTGCATGCTGTTCACTTTTTCTCCGAGCCTATGGAGCAGCAAATGGGGTTCCTCCGCCTTCTTCAATAGATTCATGAGCATGGCATCGTCGACGGAATACGTATAATACCATTTCCCGAATGAACATTGAGTCGGATCGAGTTCCGCCTTGAATGCTGTGCCGGCCGAGATTGCTTTGGCCATTTCTTCCACCCACCGAAGATGGTCTACTTCTTTCTGAAGAATCCACATGTTTATGTCGACGAGTTTGTTCCCGTCTGACACATTGTATTTGAGAGACTGCTTATGAAGCTCCATAGTTCTGAACGCATTCTCAGTGGTATCGGCATGAAATTTGTCGGCTTCGAGTGCCTTTTCTATCATCGCTTCGGTTCCCTTCGGTGCGGATAGCGTGAATGCCCCTTTCTCGTATGTGGTTCCCGCAGCGCTGTTTCTGAACTCTGGACTATCCGTGCCGTATCGGATCATCGATATCCACATATCGAATTCGTCAATGAATTCTTTAATCGAAGCTTCTATGCGCTCAAAACCTTCGCTGCTTTGCATGTATTCCAAACTCGAATTCTGGAGTTTTATGAGAGATATAATCGCTTCCATGGATACGTCTTTTACAGGAACCTTATCATACATTATTACATCGTTGGTTTTCCCTATCTGCAGAAGCATGACAATTCCTGTTACGCCGGAGACTGCGACGAGGAGTGCAACGATGAGGAATGCTCCGATGAGTTTAATTCCGATTTTCATATCGCGGATTTTCATTCGGTTCTCCCTTTTTCTATAAGTACCCGAATTCTATCTTCATCATTAGTTCTAATTGAACTGATGGGGAAAAGCAAGGCAATCGTTTTGACCATCTGCCGTTTTTTTAACGATATTGTGTAAGAAGAATTTTTTTTGAAAAATCCTACAAAACCTGTAGGAATTATGGGAAAAATGGTGTATATTAAAAGTGAGGAGACAAGATGTTCAATGTATCCACACGGACCAGATACGGATTGAGTGCGCTGAGTTATGTGGCTTCAAAACAGCATCTCGGCCCTGTAAGTATTCAGGAAATAGCGAAAGAGCAGAAGCTGTCCAAGAAATACCTCGAAAACATCTTCACGCTTCTCAAGAAGGGCAATATCGTTCGTTCCAGCAGGGGGCCGGAAGGAGGATATGAACTTTCTCGTAATCCGGAGGATATAACTGTGTATTCGGTTATGGATGCTCTCGATGGTCCCATTGTTACAGTGAGCTGTGTAGGAGACGCTACGTTCTGTACGCTGAGCAAAGATTGCAAAGGGTTCAAACTTTGGCACGATCTTCAGGAGCATATCCTCGATTTCCTCCGTTCGCGAACGCTTGTAGACCTCATGGAAGCCCCCAGACAAGGCTAGTAAACCCAAGGAAGGAAATACCTGTATGAGACATGTGTATCTGGATAATAATGCGACAACTCCACTGGATGAACACGTAAAACGATACCTCGAGGAAAATTGGGATGTGTTCGGCAATGCTTCCAGCATGCATGGCTTCGGAAGGAAGGCGCGGGCGAAGATAGAGGAATCTCGCGGGAATGTGGCTGCATTGATCTGCGCCCGGGCAGAAGAAATAGTTTTCACTTCGGGAGGGTCCGAGTCGAACAATACTGTGTTCATGACACTCCTTTCCCATAAACTGTTTAAAAATAAGAAAGAAATCATCACATCCCAGATCGAACATCCGAGCGTTCTCGAGACCGCAAGATTTATGGAAACTCTCGGTTTCATAGTCCATTATGTTCCGGTCGATCGGACCGGAAAGATCGATACGGAGTTCCTTCGAAGTCGTGTTTCGGACAAAACCGCGTTGGTATCCATTATGTATGCGAACAATGAAATCGGTACCTTGCAGGATATCAAGGGGATAGCGGAGATTGCTCATGCGCACGGAGCGTACGTGCATACGGATGCCGTACAGGCAGTGGGTAAGGTGCCTGTGGATGTGAGGAATATCGGCGTCGACTATTTGAGTCTTTCTGGGCACAAAATTTACGGACCGAAAGGAGTCGGAGCCCTTTATATAAAAAAGGGCAGTCCGATCGTCCCTTTCATACATGGGGGGCACCAGGAAGAAGGGGTGAGGGCGGGAACATACAACAATATCGGAATATTCGGTCTGGGAATTGCAGCCTCTCGGGCACTGCAATCGCTTTCTGAGCAAAGCATGCGATTGCAAAATCTGAGAAACAGGCTCAGAGATGGAATCGTAAAACGCATAGGAGATATTCATATAAACGGACATCCAACCGACAATCTTCCCAATACGCTGAATGTTTCTTTTCCCGGAGCTGAGGGCGAATCCATACTCCTGTATCTCGATTTGGAGGGAATCGCAGTATCTACCGGATCCGCCTGCGCATCTGGCTCTCTCGATCCGTCCCATGTGCTCATCGCGTGCGGGCTCGGCCCCGAGCTCGCTCATGGGTCCATCCGATTCAGCCTCGGAAAGGATACTACGGCAGAAGATATCGACTATGTCCTGGATACATTGCCGGGAATAATAAAAAAAATACGCAGCATGTCGACATTGCAAGGAGGAACCCTATGAGCCAGGCTTTCGATTGGCTATATTCGGATATTGTGAAAGATCATTTTACGAATCCGCGGAATGTATTTCAGGAAGGAGAGGATTTCAAGGAAGACGGAAAAGGCATCGTGGGAAACATCAAATGCGGAGATCAGATGCTCATACTCATAAAGGTAAAGGACGATAGAATCACGGATTGCAGATGGAAAACCTACGGGTGCGCGAGTGCAATCGCGAGCACATCGCTCCTTTCGGAAACCATAAAGGGCATGACGCTGGACGATGCGTACCATGTCAATCCTCAGGATATTGCGGAAAAACTCGGCGGGTTGCCGGGCAATAAGGTGCACTGCTCTGTGCTTGGAGATAAAGCATTGCGCGCTGCGATCGAGGATTATTTCAAACGCAACAACATGGAACACCGCATACAGAAAGAAAAAGCTAAAATCGTGTGCCAATGCATGAATGTTACGGATAAAGATATTGAAAATGCGGTCAAGGAAGGCGTCAGAACCTATCAGGATCTTCAGTACAAAACGAAAATCGGTACGGTGTGCGGTAAGTGTAAGGAGGAAACAGAGCTCCTTCTCCACCAATACATCCATCTCTACGGAGACTGACGACGGATTTTCTGTTTTTCACTCATAGGTCACAGTCCGCATTAAGAAAATCACGATTCGCTTTTTGAAACCAAGCAAGCGGTCTCAGAAAGAGAAAGCGTTTTCTCGTAGTGTTCCTAAAACCACTGCTTGCTCGAAAGCATTCGCTGCAATCGTATCATCATCCTTTTTTCGAAAAAGCTTGACAACAACTGTGAACCACTTATAATAGTTAGTAACTAACAGTAAGTAAGTCATGAAGTGAAGATCACAGAAAGGAGCGGAAAGTATGCAGAACATACTAGCTGTCAGTACGAACACGTATCACGGATTTTCTCTTGATGAGGCCTTGGACGGAATAGCGAAAGCCGGTTTCAAATTTGTCGAATTGACGGGAGTCGCCGGGTGGACCGAACATGTGAATTGGAAAATGGATGAGCAACAGATCAGGGAAGTGCTTCGAAAGATAGATTCACGAGGTCTCAAACCAATTGCTTTGAGCGGTCATTCAAATATCATGGATGAGAAGGGGCGCGAGCTGTTCATGAACAATGTGGATCTTGCCTACGCAAAAAAGAGAGGAATCGCCGTCAAAAAT
>CAZWAS010000114.1:0-12582 GCA_964631915.1 uncultured Spirochaetales bacterium
CGGTATATCGATGAAGACCGCAGGTTTCGTCAATACATTGCTCAGAGTGCTCACCGCCATACTTCTGAAAACGCAGGCGGAAAACCGGAAAGAATTATGGGCAGCCTTGTCTCCGAAAGCGAAGGAAATGCTCGTGCCTTTCTTCAAACACCCTGAAGCTTTACTTCACAACACAAAGGCCCTTGGTATTGCGCGAGAATTATACGGAAAAGAAATCTGATCCTCCGGCCTGAACACGCTGCGAAGAGGGGGAAAACCTCCCTTTCTTCGCGGCAATGATCGATCCGAATGCGGAGACACTGCTTTAGAAGAATCGTTGGGAACGTTCATTCCTTGAACAAGGTGAGAGAAAATCCGAAAAGGTCGGTAGTTTTCGTCTCGAGGTAGCTCTCATGGCCTGTGACGATTTTCGTGATCGCCTTGAGTTCTCCTTTGGCTTTGTCGAGATTGAGATTGCCTGTGGTGCCTGTGCTTCTCCGCGTACCGATCGCCTCGTAGGGGTCGAGGCTGCTCAATCCTTCGAGATGCATGCCGACATGGCGGTATGCATCCCTGAAGCTCATACCCTTTGCCACCAGTTCCAGAGCCTTATCTGTCGCGTATATATCAGCGGAGAAACCGCGAAGGAGATTTTGTTCGTTCACCGAAAGTTTCTCCACCGTGATGCGCATGACATCTATGCAGCCTTTTCCCAGCACAAGCCCGCGCAGGAAAGGTTCCTTTGTTTCTTGGAAATCCCTGTTGTATCCAGAGGGAAGCGCGCGTATGATCTGCTTGATCGCATCTAAATACGAAGAAATCGTTGCGGACTTCGCGCGTACAAGCTCGAGTCCGTCGGGATTCCGTTTTTGAGGCATGATGCTCGAACCGGAACAGAGCTCCTTCGGAAGAGAAAAATACCCGAATTCGGGCATGGAAAAGAGAATGAGGTCTTGGGCGAGCTTGCTGAGAGTCAGGCAGATCTGATCCACACAAGACAAGATGATCGATTCCATCTTGCCGCGGGAATTATTGACATACAGCACATTGTTCTGAACCTTGGCGAAACCGAGAAGTCCCGCCACCAATTCCCGATCCAGAGGCAGAGGAACGCCGTAGCTCGCAGCCGAACCGAGCGGGCACTGGTCGTTCATGTCGAAAGCGCGTATGAGTAGCTTGAGATCGTCCAGCACTTCTTCGGCGAATGCACCTGCCCAGAGTCCTACGGAAGAAGGCATTGCGATTTGCATATGCGTACGGCCCGGCATAGGTGTGCCCTTGTACAGTTCGGCCATGTCGAGAAGCCGTTCGACCAAGGAAAAACCGGAATCGAAAAGCGATAGCATTGCCGCTTTACCATACAGCCTGAGTGCCGCTATGACCTGATCGTTCCTCGATCTGCCGGTATGGATCTTTTTCCCCGCTTCTCCAAGTTTCGCCGTGAGGTAGTTTTCAATGGCGGTATGGCAGTCCTCGTCTTCCCGCGCAATAATGAATTGCCCTCGCTCATACTCTTCAACCAAAGACGAGAGGGCCTGCTTCAAACCCGCATACTCGTCGTCCGAAAGGATGCCGATATGCGAAAGCATCTTGGCATGGGCGAGACTCGCAAAACAGTCGCTCGGGACCAGTTTCATATCAAGCTCGTAATCGTTTCCGACTGTAAACCGCTCGACGAGGGAATTTAATGCATATTCTTTCTGCCAGAGTTTGCTCACCCTGCACTCCTTATGCGGCCTGCACGACCCTAGTCGGTTCATCCTATGCAGGCCTGCTTTGATGGCTCGAGATAATTAGAAACACATTGTACCTAAGTTTTAAATTTTTGGATAGGATCCGCTGATGTAGTCCTTGAGCACTTTGTTCTCGAACTTCGTACTGTCCAGGAGAGCCTTCACGACATCGCCTATGGAGATGATCCCTATAAGCCTGTCCCCATCGATAATCGGCAGATGCCTGATTCTGTTGGTAGTGAATACGCTCATCACATATTCCACGGAGTCGTTCGGATGGCCGATGAACAGCTTTTCTTTCGGCGTCATGAAATCTCTGACGAATTTGCAGTCCGCACAATGCTCGAAATTGTGGAGGATGTCCCTCTCCGTGATAATACCCTCAACCGTGCCGTCCTCATTTGTCACCATGAGAGCGCCAATCTTTT
Source organism: uncultured Spirochaetales bacterium (assembly GCA_964631915.1). Classification (GTDB taxonomy): domain Bacteria; phylum Spirochaetota; class Spirochaetia; order CAZWAS01; family CAZWAS01; genus CAZWAS01. Next base: position 2,141 of record CAZWAS010000114.1, read on the forward strand.
TCTCATTCAAGATCCTAATAGCATCCATGACAGGTACATCCGGTGAAACGGTAAACACCTTATTCCCTTTCTGCTTTAACAGGTCTCCGATCTGCATGATAGACTCCTTGTTTGTTTTTTTGTAAAGCATACCTCCTTATGTATAGTGTAGATGCATGCAGTGGAATTGTAAAGGCGAAGTACCGTAGGTACACGGATGTACCGCAGACCGTAGGTGACCGCAGGTCATACGGTAAGTACGAGTGCCGGGAGCGGCAAAAATGTTACGCGAATTCGAGACCGTTTTTCCCAACCCGTACCTGTATGACGGATCCTTCATGGAACTCCCCTGCGAGAATACGTTTGGCCAGGGGATTTTGCAACTGATTCTGAATAGTCCGTTTCAGAGGTCTGGCGCCGAACGCCGGATCGAACCCTGCTTCCGCAAGATACTCTTTCACCGCTTTTTCGACTTTGAGCGTGATTCGCTTTTCGGCAAGCCGCTTCGCGAGGTATGCGAGCTGGATATCCACAATGCTCAATATCTGCTCCTTGCCGAGCCGATCGAATGTGATGATTTCGTCGAGCCTGTTGAGGAACTCTGGTTTGAATGTAGCTTTCAGCAGCATATCGAGCTGAGGTCGGATTTCCTCCATCCTTTTGGCTTGCAGAATGAGGTCGCTCCCTATGTTGCTCGTGAGGATTATGATGGTATTCCTGAAATCCACAAGCCTCCCCTGCCCGTCCGTGAGTCTTCCCTCATCGAGGAGCTGGAGCAGCACGTTGAACACATCCGGATGCGCCTTCTCTATTTCGTCGAAGAGCACAACGGAGTACGGTCTTCTGCGTACGACTTCCGTGAGCTGGCCTCCCTGGTCATATCCCACATACCCTGGAGGAGCCCCGATGAGCCTCGAGACTGTATGCTTTTCCATATATTCGCTCATATCGATGCGCGTAAGGGCCCTTTCATCGTTGAAAAGGTATTCGGCAAGCGTTTTCGCAAGTTCCGTTTTCCCCACACCAGTGGGCCCTATGAACATGAATGTGCCCAAGGGCTTTTTCTCGTCGGCGAGTCCGCTCTTGTTCCTCCGAATAGCATCAGCAACGGCGCGGATCGCCGCTTCCTGCCCCACCACTCGTTTTGCAAGGGTCTTTTCGAGATCGAGGAGCTTTGTCATTTCAGATGCGAGCATTTTCGAAACCGGTATTCCAGTCCACGTGGATACTACTTCAGCGATGTCTTCTTCGGAAACCTCTTCCCTGAGCAGACGCTTCTCCCCCTGCAACCCTTCGAGTTTCGCCGACAGGTCCTCAAGCGCTTTTTGCGCTTCTGGTATTCTGCCGTGTTTTATTTCCGCGGCTTTCGCATAATTCCCCTCGCGCTCCCAGCGGCTTTCCTCGAGCTTCAGCTCTTCCATGCGCTGTTTGAGTGCACGGATGTCATCGATGATTTTCTTTTCATTTTTCCATTGCAGCTGCATGGCATCCCGTTTCGAAGACAGATCCGAAAGCTCCTTGGTTACCTTGGCGAGCCGCTCCTGGGATCCCTGATCGTCCTCTTTAGACAGAGCCTGTTTCTCTATGTTGAGCTGAAGGATTTTTCTCTCGATTTGATCGAGCTCTGTCGGCTGGCTCTCGATTTCCATTTTGAGCCTGCTCGCAGCTTCGTCCACAAGATCAATAGCCTTGTCCGGCAGGAAACGGGACGTTATGTACCTATTTGACAGTACCGCTGCAGCTATGAGTGCCTCGTCTTTTATCCTGACGCCGTGATGCACCTCATACCGTTCTTTAATGCCCCTCAGTATGGAGATAGTATCTTCCACCGACGGTTCCTTCGTGAATACGGGCTGGAAACGCCGCTCGAGCGCAGGGTCCTTTTCTATGTGCTTTCTGTACTCGTCGAGAGTGGTAGCCCCGATCGCCCGCAGCTCTCCGCGGGCGAGCGCCGGTTTGAGAAGGTTCGATGCATCCGTGGAACCTTCCGCAGCTCCTGCTCCCACGAGGGTATGCAGTTCGTCGATGAATAGGATGATCTCTCCGTCAGAAGCGGTTATTTCGTGGATCACAGCTTTGAGCCGTTCTTCGAATTCCCCCCTGAACTTCGCTCCCGCCACGAGGGCCCCGAGATCGAGTGCCAAAAGCTTTTTGTTTTTGAGGGATTCCGGCACATCGCCGGATACGATCCTCCGGGCGAGGCCTTCCGCGATTGCGGTCTTACCGACACCGGGCTCTCCGATGAGCACCGGATTGTTTTTCGTTCTGCGGGAAAGTACCTGCATAACCCGCCTGATCTCCTCATCCCTGCCGATCACAGGATCGAGTTTTTCTTTGCGAGCGAGAGATGTGAGATCCCTGCAATACCGCTCGAGCACCTGGTATCGGTTTTCTGGATTTTGATCGTTCACCTGCTGATTTCCCCTGATCTGCTTTAATGCGGCAAGCACTCTGTCCCTGGTTACCCCGTGTCTCCTGAGAAGTTCTTCCGCCTTACCTCCCTGTGCAAGTATCGAAAGCAGGATGTGTTCGGTGCTCACGTACTGGTCTTTGAGCGCAGCAGCCTCCGCTTCGGCTTTCGCAAGCACACGCGATGCAGCTGAACTCATGGTTATTTGAGCGGATTCTCCGTATATTTTCGGTTTCAGAGAAAGGAGATCCTTCACGCCCTTGTCGATATCCCGGATCGAAGCGCCGAGCCGTTCGAGCAGTGGAGGAACCACGCCGTCCTGCTGTTCGATCAATGCGAGAAGAATATGCTCCACATCGAGACTCGCATGGTCATATGTATGCACAAGGCTGTCGGCAGCAGATACAGCCTCCTGTGCTTTCAAGGTAAATTTATCTATGTTCACAGATGTTCTCCCCAAGATTTCTTACGAATCGCTTATCTTCTTTATTGATTAAAAGATACGAAGGGTTTGATAAGGGGTCAAATAAAAATTGTACCGCAGGTACTTCACATGTCCGGCATCATCGCTGCGGCTGTACAGAAGAATACTGTTCGTATCCCGATTCCTCGAGCCTGCGCGCCTTTTCCTCGACATCCCTCCTCTGCTCGTCCATGAATCGCTTCATCTTCTCCCTGAGTTCAGGCCGTTTGGCTGAGAGCATTCTTACTGCGAGGAGTCCGGCGTTTCTCGCATTATTGATCGCGACAGTAGCCACAGGAACGCCTGCCGGCATCTGCACGATGGAAAGCAGGGAATCCACTCCCAGAAGAATAGAAGATTTTACCGGTACACCGATGACCGGCAGCGGCGTGAGAGAAGCGACCATACCGGGCAGATGAGCGGCTCCTCCTGCGCCGGCTATGATGACCTCAAGCCCCCTCGCCTCCGCTCCTTCCGCATATGCCGCCATGCGCACAGGAGTCCTGTGTGCCGACACGATAGTGAGCTCAAAGGGAACCGAGAATTGCCGAAGCACCTCGGCTGCATCTTTCATGATCGGCAAATCTGAATCGCTTCCCATGATTATACCAACGATCGGATCACTCAATTCTTTCCTCCCCTGTCGCACGGAGGCGTTCCCGTATGCGCTGTGCTTTCTCCGAAGCGATCTGAACGCTCGTTCCTATGACAGTGATATGCCCCATCTTGCGAAAGGGGCGCGTTTCGCTCTTTCCGTACAAGTGGATTGAAGCTCCGGGAACCGCAAGAGCCTCGTCAAATCCTCGAAGCACCGAATTCCCTCTCCATCCCGGTTCCCCCAGGAGGTTGATCATTACCGCAGGGGAAAGCAGGTCCGTGCTTCCGAGCGGCAGTCCCGAAATTGCCCTGAGGTGTTGTTCGAATTGGCAGGTGACGCATGCTTCCATAGTATAGTGCCCTGAGTTGTGCGGTCGCGGCGCTATTTCGTTCACAAGGATCCGCCTGTCTTTCGTGAGGAACAACTCCACGCCGAAAATCCCCACACCTCCGAGCGACTCCACAGCGCCGACAGCCACGGACTGTGCGAGGGTAGCGATCTCTTCTCCGACGCCTGCAGGAGCCACGACCTTGTCGCAGATGTTGGCCGCTCTATCGAAACTCATCTCCACCACAGGATATGAGGCCGTCTCACCTGTTCTTGACCTTGCCACCATAACGGCGAGCTCTTTTTCGAAATCTACGAATTCCTCGCAATAGAAATCCGTCTTCATCATACGCTCGAAATCCTCGACAGTTTCGACGACATGAACCCCCCTGCCGTCATACCCTCCTTTGCGCGCTTTCTGCACAAAAGGCAACCTCATCTTCAACAATTCTTCCACTGTCGAAGCATCTGCTGCGCGGAAATCCGGTACCGGAACATGCGCGGCATGGAGAACAGTTTTCTGCACGAGCTTATCCTGGATTTTCTCGAGCAGCTTCGGATGTGGAAGAATGGTATATCCCTCATCCGCAAGAGAAGACAACACTTCGGTATCCGTATGCTCGATCTCGTATGTGACCACATCGCAGTGCTCCACCAGACGCACGAGGGAAGCTCTGTCGTACAGCGAGCCCACGATATGTTCATCCGCAAGCACGGAAGCCGGGGCATGCGGGTCGGGATCGAGAATGGTGAAATGGAAACCGAGCTTCTTCCCCCGGTATATCATCATTCTGCCGAGCTGACCACCGCCTATGATTCCTATGCGCTTTATGGGATATCGGTATTCGCTCATGTTTCCCCATGATAATAAAGATAATCGGCGTAAGATGCAATGCATGCGCTTGCAAAAACCTCAGAGTTCCTGATACAGTCGTGTGAAAGGGGACCATATGAAACTCAGACAAGCATTAAACACCATCACACCATACAAGCCGGGCGTATTGAAGGAAGGAGCAATCAAGCTCGCCTCCAACGAAAACCCCCTCGGCCCTTCGCCCCGCGCAATGGAATATATCCGGAACAACGCGGATTCGGTATATCTGTATCCTGACGCAGCATGCACGCACTTGAGTAAGAAGCTCGCGGACAAACACGGTGTGGCTCAGGACCAGATCATTGTCGGCAACGGTTCTGACGAGATACTCCTTTTCATAGCAGGGGCCTATATAGAGCCAGGCTCAGGAGCGGTCACATCCGAATGCACGTTCTCCGAATATACGTTTTCCGTAACCCTGTTCGGCGGTTCGCTCTCGTATGCTCCGCTTATAAACGGCTCCTTCGATCCAAAAGCCATTGCCGCCCTCATTCAAGACAACACAAAAATTGTGTATATCTGCAATCCCAACAATCCTACAGGGACATACATCACAGAGAAAGACTTTATCCGATTCATGAATTCGGTGCCGGAGCATGTATTAGTCGTGTCGGACGAGGCATATTGCGAATACGTGGAAGCTGCGGACTATCCCGAAACCATCCCCCTGTTGAAACGGTACCCCAATCTTCTCATTCTGAGAACCTTCTCGAAGATATATGGCCTTGCGGGGTTGCGGGTAGGATACGGGATCGGCAATGCAGCTGTGATCGATGACTTGAAAAAGACAAAAGAACCCTTCAATGTAAACATCCTCGCTCAGGGCGCAGCTGCTGCAGCGCTCGACGATACGGCATTCATATCCGCTTCGATTAAAAACAACAGCGAAGGCAAACAATACTTGTACAAAGAGCTTTCCGCCTTAGGCCTCGAATTTTTCCGTACTGAAGCGAATTTCATCTGCTTCAAAATCGGACAGGACTGTATGAAGGCATTCGAACAACTCATGAATCTGGGAGTCACGATACGACCGTTGAGATCGTTCGGGCTCAACGAATGGATACGCGTGACTATCGGTACGCAGCAGCAGAACGAGTTATTCATCCGATGCTTACGACGGATCCTCTGATACCCGCACGTGAGGAATGATATGTTGCTACTCGGGGTAAATATCATTCTTGCCGCAGTGCCGGCAGTGCTTCTCGTACTATATTTCTATAAAAAAGACAGCAGAAAAAAAGAACCCGCAGGCTTGATACTGCGGGTCTTTCTCCTCGGATTCCTCGCCGTCATTCCTGCAGGAATCATAGAAGCGATTCTCATCTTCCTTCTGCCTGTCTCTCGAGGTTTTCTCTATATGACGGTGAAGGCGTTTGCTGTGGCCGGATTCGTTGAGGAAGGAATAAAGTATCTCGTCATCCGCATATTCATCTATGACCGGCAAGAATTCGATGAAGTAACGGATGGCATCGTGTATACAATAACGGCAAGCCTGGGATTCGCTTTCTTCGAGAACATCTTTTACAGTTTTGGGTCTCCTATAGTCCTTATCATACGAGGGCTCACTGCAGTGCCGCTCCATGCATCGGCATCAGGAATTCTCGGATACTATATCGGATTGTCGAAGTTCAACGAGAAATCATACATAGGTCGCGGATTGGCGTATGCAGTGCTCATCCACGGATTCTATGATTTCTTTCTCTTCACTGGTACCTTGATATCATTGCTCGTACTTCCACTTCTGATCTTCTCCCTCGCTCTGCTGCTTAGACTCAACGGCAAAGCGAAAGAGTCGGACAGATCGGCAGGCAGAAGCTGAAACTCGACCTCCGACAGGCAATTGCACGGTTACTCGAATGTGACGAACCGCTCGATCACGGCAGCTGATGACAATCCCTCCATGTAGATGTTGTATTCTTTAACGGCTTTCTCCTGTTTCATGTATTCCTCGAGCTGAGCCCGTATTTCTTCATACGGGATAATACCTGCTGGCCTTTTTCCCGTCACCTTTATGATATGGTACCCGAATTCCGTTGTAACGATATCGCTCACCTGTCCCACATCCAAAGCGAAAGCCGCTTCCTCGAACGCATGCACCATCTGACCGCGTTTGAAAAACCCCAGATCGCCGCCGTTGCCGCTTGAAGGGCACTGAGACTCCTTTGCGGCGACCAGAGCAAATTCCTCTCCGCTGTCCACGCGTTGCTTCAATTCCTGGATCTTTTTCAACGCCATTTGCTTCTGAACCTCTGTGGCATCAGGTTCAACCATTATAAGTATGTGACTCGCCCGCACCTCTTCTTCCTGTTTAAATACATCGGGGTTTGCATCGTAATACTGCCTGCTTTCCGCCTCGCTCACAGTCGCTTTGTTTAGTATCTTGTCGTTTAACAGCGTCTGGATACCAATGCTCTGCTCTATCTCGGTGACAAGCCTTTCTTCCGTGTACCCTTGGCTCTGCAAAGCTAGATTGTATTCATCGGTACTGGCAAACTGTTTTTTTATGTCGGCGAGTTGTTCCTGCACCAATTCTCTGTTAGCTCGGATTCCCTGTTTTCCATATTCTTGGATGAGAAGTTCCCTGTCGATGAGTCCCTTCAATGCTGTCTTTTTCAATTGTGCGGCATTCGCTCCTTCGAAGGATATGCCTTGCATCGCATACTGCTGTTCGATTCTCTCGCATTCGGAATCGAAAGATTCGGATAAAATCTCAACGCCGTTCACTTTAGCGACCACATGTGGAATATCGGAAGGTTTGACAGATAACTCTGCAGACTTTGCGCCTGCAATTTCCGATGAATCAGGTCGCGGTACTTGCACACGCTGATCAACAGGAGTGTCTTCATTCTCCGGCCGGCTCATAGACACAGATTCGGCGGTTCGTTGCACCGCAGTGGTCGAACATCCTACAAAAAACAGGATCGGCAAAAAAACGAAAGCGAGGCTGAAAACCACCCACCAGATTTTTTTCATGTAATTCTCCTCGGAGTATTCATGTTCTGCACGGGAAAAGACTCGAATGCATGAACATTGTACCAAGTGAACCACAAACCACCTTGAATGTAAAGTGGATGCATATTGACAATGCACTGAATACGACGTAGATTTCGGCTGAACGCCGAGTAAAAGGTTCTACACGCACTGCGCACGGCCTTTTACCGATAGGGTATGTCTGGAAACGGGCATGCCTCCCATTCTGGAAAGGCGAGAAAAAAGCCGCTATCCTTTTCTTCTTGCCTTCAAATTAATTTGGAGGTCATATGAGAAAAATTTCGGTAATTCTCATGGGTATCCTGCTCGCTATTTTCGCGGCAGGACATGTTTTTTCCCAACAGACGACGAAACGCCTGAGAATGTCCACAACGACAAGTACCGAAAACAGTGGTTTGCTTTCAGTTCTGCTTTCCCCGTTCGAGAAAAAGACCGGATATAAGGTCGATGTTATAGCGGTCGGTACGGGCAAGGCTCTGCAGCTCGGAAGAAACGGCGATGTGGATGTCGTGTTCGTACACGACAGGAAAGGAGAAGACACGTTCGTGGCCGAAGGATTCGGGGTGAACCGAATGGATGTCATGCATAACGACTTCATCATCGTGGGTCCTGCGCACGACCCGGCGCGCATACGAGGGCTCTCGGATGCGAAAGAAGCTTTCAAGAGAATAGCCCAATCAGGGACAGATTTCATTTCCAGAGGAGACGAATCAGGAACCCATGTGAAGGAAAAAGACGTATGGGCGGCTGTAGGCGTGAAGCCTCAAGGGAAATGGTATAAGGAAGTCGGCCAGGGTATGGGTGAGGTTCTCACCATGGCGAACAATCTACAGGCATACACGTTGGCAGACAGGGCTACGTTCATTGCATACAGAAAAAAAGTACAGCTTACGCTCCTCGTAGAAGGCGATCCCGTCCTGGTCAACCCGTATGGCGTCATCGCGGTGAATCCGAAAAAGCTCATGAACGTAGATTATGACGGAGCCATGGCTTTCATCAATTTTGTAGTTTCTGCAGAAGGGCAGAATATAATAAGAAATTTTAAACTGGACGGGGAACAGCTCTTCTATCCCGACGCGATCAAATAATGCAATCTCCATTTCTGAAAGCTTTCGAACTGCTCTTTTCAGGGGATCCGGAAGTCTATATCATAGCATGGACATCCATCCGGATTTCCCTGTTTTCGACATTCTTCACCACCCTCATCAGCCTTCCGTTGGGACTTCTCTTGGGGCTCAAAGAGTTCAGAGGTAAAAAGGCCATCATCGTAGTCCTTAACAGCCTCATGGCGCTTCCGACCGTCGTCATCGGGCTTTTGGTGTATTCGCTCATCTCGAGGTCGGGCCCCCTTGGGTTCATGGGAATTCTTTTCACTCCTGCTGCAATAGTGCTCGGCCAAACCGTGCTTTCCTTTCCTATTGTCACGTCCATGATTTTCGGCGCTTTGAATAAACTGGACAAGCAGCTTCCAGAGACCCTCGTCACGCTCGGCTCTTCCAAGCAGCAGATATTCTGGATGACGTTGCGCGAAAGAAAAATCGCGATACTCTCCGCCGTCTTCGGCGGATTCGGCAGGGTCATCGGAGAAGTGGGAGTATCCATGATGCTCGGCGGAAACATACGGTTATATACCAGAACACTCACCACTGCGATAGCGCTCGAAACGAGCAAGGGAGAATTCGCATTAGGGATCGCGCTCGGAATCATTCTCATGATCATCGCGTTTTCAATCAATTTCTCTTTTTACTGGGTATTCAGGCATGAACGATAACACTTTGTTCTCTATACAGAGGCTTTCATTTTCCTATGCCGATACGCCAGTCCTGTCCATCCCTTCGTTGGAACTGGTCGGAGAAACCATAACGGTGCTCGTAGGAGGCAATGGATCGGGAAAAACTACATTCCTGAAACTCCTAAACGGTTTGCTGAAAGATTTCACAGGTTCGATACGCTACAAAGGTGAGGATATAAGGAAGAACAACTATGCACGGATACGATCTGAATCGGTGTATGTGCATCAAACGCCGTATCTCTTCGTCGGCACCGTCTATCAGAATGTAGCATACGGCCTGAAAATACGCGGTACACCGAAACCGGAGATTATGCACAAAACGGAAGCTGCTTTGACGCGGCTTGGCCTCGAAGGATTCGAGCACAGGAAAGCAGTGGATCTCTCCGGGGGGGAGAAGCAGCGGGTGGCATTGGCTCGGGCCCTCGTGCTTGACCCCCAGATCGTCTTCCTGGACGAACCGACCGCGAACATCGATCCTCTCTCCACTTCGTTGATCGAGGGTATCATAAAAGAGCTTCCTGCAGCAGGCAAAACCGTCATCCTGTCCTCGCACAACCCCGCTTTCTCGTACCGCATATGCGACCGCCTCATACGGCTCGAGGAAGGGAAAGTCATGCCGAACCTGGTTAATATCCTCAAAGGCAGGAAAATCAAGCAGGATGAAAGCTTCAGCTATTTTCAAAGTATGGGGCAAACAATCCGCTGTCCTGCACAGGAGGGGGATTTCTCCGCAGCGGTGATCCCTCTGAACGACATCATACTGTCAGAAAAACGCATCCACACGAGCGCACAGAATCAGATGGAGGCGGTAGTGGTGCGAATTTCCGAACACGATTCGATGTACCGCATTTCCATGGACTGCGGTATACTCCTCGAAACGCTCATAACCGGAGCGTCTTTGAAACAACTGCGTATAGAAACCGGGAAAAGGCTGGTCGTCAGTTTCAAGGCTGCATCTGTACAACTGTACTGACCTAATTAAGGGAACCTCTATTAACCTTCGGTTGG
>CAZWAS010000115.1:0-12315 GCA_964631915.1 uncultured Spirochaetales bacterium
TTTCTTAAGTAAAAAAATAATGGAGAAGATTATTCATATGGATTCGCTCTGCGTGTGTGTGACGTTCATCGATGAATTGGCCTCCTTGAGTGAAAAAACCGTGAGCATGGTCAGCACTGTTGTCCCGGAAAATCCGGCGGTACGGACATTCCGAATCGTACGAAAACCTGCTGATGGACTTGCGTATGCTATATCGGTCGCAGAAAAATATCATCTCACCTACGAGAGTTTGAAGGAGCGGATACGATCATGAAAGCTTTTCTCATGTACAAAGACAGCGATTTCGATGTGCAGAAACAGTTGCCGTCAAATGAACAGATACTCACTCAGGATTTGGAACTGCCGACACTGTTTTCTGCTATGGCAGGAGAAGATAAATTCATCTACGAAGTGGTAAAGAAAGCCGTTTTGTCCAGTATGCAGGATGTGCCTGCAATATTGTACCGGCAAGCGATTCTCAATGATTGTGTGAATAACTCTGCGATTGTGAGGCAGCTTTACAATATCGCGGTCGAATCGATAGTAAACGAGAAAAAACTTCATTGGGGATACAGTAGATATCTTCCCGCCATATTGCATAGTTCGATTAATGTGTTGGAAATGTTTGTGGGCATGTTGAAAAAGCTCAGGACAATCGCGGACCGTCATGCCGACAAATTTCAATCGGAAGGGTTTTCGACATTGTTTCAAATGCTGAAAAAAGAACTGAGCGATGAATATTTCGGTTGTGTGCAAGAACATTTGAGCGAATTGAAATTCCGCGAAGGGGTGCTGATCAGCGCAGAATTAGGCAATGGGAACAAAGGAGTCAATTACGTGCTGCGCAGAGCGAATCAGAAACCCAAGGGAATGTTAAAGCGTATTTTCTCAAAAAAACCGCAAACATATACTTTCTATATTCATGAACGCGACGAAAGCGGTGCCAGAGCGCTGTCAGACTTGCGTGAACGCGGCATCAGTCTGGTGACCACTGCGCTTGCCCATTCCACCGAACATATTCTCAATTTCTTTTCCATGCTGCGGACCGAACTGGCTTTTTATATCGGTTGTTTGAATCTGCACGAAGAGCTCGCGCGATTGGGAGAGCCGGTCTGTTTCCCTCGCCCCGTGGCTTGCGAAGAACGCAGACACTCATTCCAAGGCTTGTACGATATCTGCCTGGCTTTGAGCATGAAACGGAAGGTTGTTGGAAACGATGCGAATGCGGACAACAAGGATATTGTGATAATTACGGGTGCAAACCAAGGAGGCAAATCGACGTTCCTGCGCAGCATCGGTTTGGCACAGTTGATGATGCAATGCGGCATGTATGTACCTGCAGAAATGTTCTGCGCAAATGTCTGCAAAGCCGTTTTTACTCATTACAAACGGAAAGAAGATGCTTCGATGAAGAGCGGAAAACTCGATGAAGAACTCAGCAGAATGAATGACATTGTGAACCTTTTGACACGGGATGCGATTGTACTGTTTAACGAATCGTTCGCCGCTACAAACGAGCGGGAAGGTTCGGAGATAGCACGCCAGATAATAAGTGCATTATTGGGAAAAAACATCAAAGTGTTTTTTGTAACGCATCTGTATGATTTCTCAAATAGTTTTTACAACAGAGGCATGAAGAATGCAATGTTCCTCAGGGCCGAGAGGCAGGAAGACGGCATACGTACCTTCAAGCTGACGGAAGGCAGACCGCTGCAAACAAGCTACGGCGAAGATCTGTACAAGATGATATTCGAAACAGAGAATGTCGTCCAATCTCGATCGGCATGATCCGATCGGGGAAAATCGGACCGTTATTCGAGGATCTTTTTCACAAGCGGTGCCGATATCCTGTCGAAGGGTGGCAATGTACCTATCAATGGTTGAGCATAAGATTTGAATGCATCCGTGATCGTCGAATTCCGGAAATCGATGAATTCGTCGGGCATTGACTTTGTTTCATGTGCCACGGTTTGGAGGGGGGTAAGAAAATATTTTACTGCGTAATCACCCGTACGACGAATCGCTACGCTCCCACTGCGGCTTTCCCCTACCGAATATAGAACCGCCTGCTTACCGACTTCACGCGCTTCGTGCGCATCGGACTCGGAGACGATTCCCAAAAAACAACGCTGCAAATATCCGAATGTATCCGAACGGACCCGCTTTATTTTCAGTTTGTTCTTTACGCTTTCACTGAGTATGTCGCCCAAAGCACCAGTTCCAGAAAGCTGAATATTCCCATGAGCATCTCTTTCATCGCTCTGCGTATACATAGTCAGAATCGGTCGCCCCTCTGCATCCTGTATTCCTTCTGAGACCGCCACCACACAGCGGTGATATTTTGCATATACCGAATCGATATCGGACAGAAACTTTTCCATATCGAAAGCCCTTTCCGGCACGTATATGAGGTGCGGTCCGTCATCCGCATACTTTCTTGCCAGAATACTGCTTGCTGTAAGAAAGCCGGCGTGCCGACCTATGACGATACCTATGTAGACACCGGGGAGGCTGCGATTGTCGAGATTGATGCCCGCAAAGGCAAGGCTCACGAACCTGCCTGCAGAACCGAATCCGGGACAGTGATCGGTAACTCGAAGATCGTTATCAATCTATGCGATTGATCCAGGGATACTGCTTCGCTTGAAGAATGGCTCCTGCCAGGCTCTGATTTATCACTGCAGTAGGCCCTCCGCTCTGAGCGATGAGTGCTTTTCCTTTTAACTGATTCATGGTTTCCCCTCCTTCGGTCGAGACCGATCGTTACGGTTTTTGCTCGAATTGAGTAGGCCGTTTGTCGCTGAAATTTGTCTTGACTTCCAGTGTCCAAACGACTTCATCATTAGATAGAATAAAAAAATTGATAGTATTATTTGCCATAGTGCAGGCAGAGCGAGCAATCCACGGTATGCTGCAAGAAATGTGCAAAGTGCTATGCTCACGCAGAGGAATGCAACCGATCTGAGGATGTAGGATGTGCGCGCTTTAGTGTGCATCGCATGCTGGAGAACAAAGTATCGGATAGTGAAGAGCACTGCAGGGGGTATGGAAAAGAGTGCACCGTACAAAACGAATTCGTTGTTCATATTCGTTCTCCGTTGAAACGTACCTGTGGGGAATCTGAGGCGATATTCAACCGTACGACTCTTATACCGTAACGGAGCATTTGTCTGATTGTTATTTCCTCTTCGATCCTCTCAATTCGTAACGCTAAGTCGAGCGGAGAATCATGCCGCGCTTCCTTTGGCCGGGTTTCATATGCAGGCTTATTACCTTCTATATGTGCGACGCTGACCGAATAGCCGAGCGCTTTGAGGCAACGCAAAGGATCTATATCTTCGCGTAAAATCGGGCTTACGACGAGTATTGCAGACTTTGGTGGGAATATCTTCGGCGGTATGGCATCGAAGTGTTCGAACACCGCATGCGAACCGAGTTCCGCCCTCGCAGCGGTTTTCATGATCGCAAACCGGTGCAACCTTCCTGCTCCGGGAGGAATCCATGAAATGACAGATCCGTACATCATAAAGGATACGCGGTTTCCGGCAGCGAGAAAGGAGTCTGCGTACGAAGCAGCGACTTGAACCGCAGCCTCGAATGCAACAGGTGTTTCGTAAGCGACCGAACGGGCATCAAGAAGAATTCCCACATCGATTGCCCGTTCTTCTTCGAACACATTCACGACGGGTTTCCCCCACAAAGCCTCTGCTCTCCAATTGATGCTGCGCACCGGATCGCCGGCGGAATAATCCCTGATTTTTGAAAACTCTGCGCCTCCGCCACAACGTTTTGTACGGCTGATTCCGCCGAAAGGACGCACGGCTTCAGGTTGTGCCGTGATATGCCGAAGATCGATTTTTGCAGGAGACACATACATTTCCGTAAAACACTCTAGTGCGATCTCCGTCTGCACCGCGGTGAAAGGATCTTCGACGCAGAGTGCCGGATTTTCGAAACGATGGACGCCGCGAGCGAACATAAGCGTATATCCGATTTCCATACTATCGCCGCGGTCCATGCTCCCTTTCCATTCCCGCCGACCTTCAACGATTCTTGCATTCCGAGGAATCATATCTTTGATACGAACGAGGTCCGCAGGGGAGCCGCAATTACGAAGCTTTAAGGCTACGCGGACGGGCTCTCCTTCCTTGGGGAATCCTGGCGTAATGATTCTCTCTGCGGTGAAACAATACTGTGGTGGAGGTGCAACCGTTCCTATACATAACCATCCTGCCAGGGGCAAGGCTGCGAGATAGAACAGTCCTTCCGCAAAGATCGTGCCGAATGCAATGAGCGAAAGTACGGCTATAATTGTTGCTATTCGGATTCCGTTCATATTTTCGGTACCGGCACCGAATCAATCGCGGTTCGTACGACATCTGCGGTCAGTGTATCGCTTGCCCATACATCGGGTTTCAGAACCAGCCGATGGATGAGGGTTTCGTAAGAACACCATTTCACATCGTCCGGAATGACGAAAGTGCGGCCTTCCGCCAGAGCGCGCACCCGCGCGAGTTTCAAAAGGGCGAGGGTAGCTCTCGGGCTGGCTCCAACGGCGACACGTTCAGGGTTCCTCGTTGCACGCACAATATCTACCGCATACCCGGCAATATCCCGTTCGATGTGGATCTTCCTTGCAGCTTCAGACAACGATTGCAATGAGCCTTTTTCGAAGGTCTCGAGGACTGGGTCTTCCTCCACGCGAGCGAATCGTCGCATGGCTATCTCGGTTTCCTCTTCCCGATCAGGGTACCCGATTTCTAGTTTGACGAGGAATCGATCGAGTTGAGCTTCCGGGAGAGGGAAGGTCCCTTCGTATTCGATAGGATTTTGTGTTGCGACGACCATAAACGGATAGGGGAGTGGAAGAGTTTTTCCTTCCAGCGTGGTATGTTTTTCTTCCATCGCTTCGAGGAGGGCAGATTGGGTTTTCGGCGGAGCCCGGTTAATCTCATCGGCTAACACGAAATGGGCGAAAATAGGTCCTTCGATGAGGCGCAGTGTCCCATTGTTTCTGTCCAGGATGTACGCACCCGTGATATCCGCGGGAAGCAGATCGGGTGTGAACTGTATCCGTTTGAACGATCCGCCGAGGACGTGTGCGATGCTGCGGGCCGCAAGTGTCTTGGCGAGCCCCGGGTTGTCTTCTATCAGAACATGCCCTTCGGCAACGGCAGCTGCGAGCAATTTCTCGAGAAACTTCCTTTTTCCGATGACTGCTTTTTCAAGTTCATCGAGTATCTTCGAAAATAGCATTGCAGCTTCAGATGGGGTAAGCTGTTTGCCGCTCCCGAAAAGATTATTCCATTCGAGTGCTCTGTTTTCTCTCATTGCAGTATTCCTTTCCGATTGCGAGATTTTTCTCCAGTTGTTTTATGAGGATAGAAAGTTTTCCGATGAACTCGGTATCGCGATGCTGTTTCCGATTCGTTTTTTGCCAGGATAAGGGATCTCCGGCAAAAAACGCGTCCAACTCCGAGTTGCCTAACCAACTTTGTGCAGTGAACGCAGAACACGTTTCCCGTTCTGCAGTGTTTTTGTTAAGCGAAATGAAATTCTGGATAAGCGCTTTCATATGCCGAACTATCTGATATTGATAAAAGCTGCTTGCGGCTGAAAACTGAAGAGCATGCTGGAGGCTCTGTCGGCCGTTTTTTCTTGCTTGTGTTGGTATAGTGAGGGGGCGACGTATCGTCGTGGCACGCTCACGGAGCCGGAATATAATCGTGCGGATCACCGCAATAAGCATTCCAGCACCCGCAATGCACCGTAGCAAAAAGATCATCTGCATTGAATCGTTCATTCCAAGAATCTCCGATATCGCATTTTGAGTGTACGAAGACCGGCGATTGCGACTCTCCGGTCCGTTTCGGAACAAATTTCGTCGGAGTATCGTGCTTTTTCGAAGACTGTGGTGAGCGCAGCGATTTCTTCATCGTCGAAGGTTAAGGCTTTCAACCGCACAAGGAATTCCCGGGGAGTAAGAACGTCGAAATTCCCGTGATTTCTGTTCTTCCTGTCAGTCCGCTTCAATGTCAGGGTATCCAGGAATAAGCTGCACATTTCGTCATAGCACTCTATGATCGTCTGTCGTATGTTGTTTCCGCCTTCGAGTTTTTTTCTTGCAGCAGAGGTTGTTGTCAGAGGAGGTTGGGAGGAAGGTTCCTCCTGTCTTCGCCGATCAATTTTTCGCTGTGATAGAGCGTATGCGACAAGTGCGGCAGCGGCACCGCCAAGCATGATGCCGACGATTATCGGGACGGGCCAAGGGGCGGGTGTGCTTGTAGTTGCGGACGAGCGTCGAATGCGTGGTGGACTCTCTGTTATGACTGGTGCAGGATGCTCTTTCTGCGGAATGCCGAAATAAGAAGGATTCGTCGCTATTGAGATGAACAAGAAGAATATACCAATACAGATAAGCAATGCGAGAAGTATGAGCATCACTGCCCAGCGGTCCTTAAGCGGTTCGATATACTGTGTATGCTTCCTATTCCCTTGGTTGTTCTTTGCTCTGACTATCAGGCCGAACACGATAATGACTATAAAGAATACACAGCAGAGGAGTATTGGAAGTGCCGCTGAAAGAGTGTACGTTTTTCCGTTTGTTTTGATGTTCGAGGATCCGAGAAAAGCAATCAACCTCGCGATGATCGGATCCGCCGGAGCAGAAGGGGATACGAACGCAACACTTGCGGCGAGCCCTGCAAGAGCCACAAAACCGAAGAGGTTTCTTACGAAAGATTCATTATCCGCCGGCTGAGCGCTGTGCACATGGGAACTGATGTGTGTGGCTTGTATCTCAGACCATGGTTTGCGGCTCATGATGTTTCCCCATGGCGGATATGATCTTTTCGCGAACAATATGGGTATCCGGATCGTCAGGCTTTTGCCGTAGAGCCTCGTTGATCGTTTCGAGGGCTTCGGTATAGTTCGCTAAACGATAAAGTGTCCACGCCAGATGCTGCTTGAAGGAAGCTTCGAATGGGTTCAGATATACTGCACGTTTGAACTGTGAAGCAGCAGCTTCGAACATCTCGCGTCTGAGGAGCGCGACACCGA
Source organism: uncultured Spirochaetales bacterium (assembly GCA_964631915.1). Classification (GTDB taxonomy): domain Bacteria; phylum Spirochaetota; class Spirochaetia; order CAZWAS01; family CAZWAS01; genus CAZWAS01. Next base: position 7,039 of record CAZWAS010000115.1, read on the forward strand.
GGCGATCTCGGTTATAACCGAGGTATCGGTTGGGATGGAGTCGCTCTTCCATCTCTTCAGTCAACTGTGGCGATTGTACTTTTTTCTTAAACTTCCCCGGGCGGTTCATGATATTTCCCTCCTGGATAAGCCATGGATGGCCGTTATTCCAGGAGTCATCAGCCCGCTAGCGGCGGTTACAGGCGGACTCCATCGCCTTTTTTTAGCTTATAGTTCACGCTCGTTGCTGTCAAGAGCTGATCCCGCTCTGTCGTTCGGAGAAAAACCTCTTTCCCCGAACGTGCGTGCGTAGTACACTTGAGGAAGAGACTGCGAGATCACCCCACGTGAGGGAGGATGATTTTGGAATTTTTCGATGTCAATGTGCCGAACCGGACGGTAATAGAAAACACCTATATCAAAAACTTCAGAATGTATGAGGCTGTGCTCGCCGATATAATGGCTCTTATCGAGGCATCCATGAAGCTTGCGGGCCTGCACAACACAGTAAAGGGAAGAGTGAAGAGTTTTTCAAGCTATTACAAAAAACTACTTGACAGGCTGCGGTCTTCGGAACACAAAGGAGCGCTCCCTCGCATCACCGATATTCTAGGTATCCGCATCGTATGCCCTTTTCTCGAAGACCTGCACAAGATCGAAGCCTGTCTGCGTGAAACCTTCAAAATCATCGAAACCGAACACAAGGGAGCGGACCGCCCAGTGCATCAGTTCGGCTACGATTCCACCCATTTTCTGATCGAGATACCAAAATCGATTCTGGAAAAAGCTTCGCTCCACGAGGAATGCGAGTGTGAAATACAGATTCGAACCCTGCTCCAGGATGCCTGGGCGGAGGTGGAGCACGAACTGATATACAAGGCTGAGTTCTCTCCGTACGACGAACCGCTCAAACGGAAGCTGGCGGCTCTGAACGCGAACCTCACGCTGTCTGATATTATCTTTCAGGAAATACGGGACTATCAGAAGCAGTTGCACGAGGAGCTGATGAAAAGGCGGGCGTCTTTTTTCGAGCAGGTGAACGAGCTCAATCCTATTGGAGAGGCGGTAGAACGGAAGCCCCTGTCTGAAATTTCTCGGGTGCAGGAGGATCCGAATCCTGCGTTTCTGCCAAAAGCGTACGAGAATATCGACGATCTGCTTCTGAAGGCTCTGTACGCCCACAACAGGAAAAAGTATCAGAAAGCGATTTCCATCTACACCGCTATCCTCGAGCTGAACCCGAAACAACCGATACGATCGCTGATACACGTACATCGCGGCATGGCGCATTTTTCCGAATCCGATTATGCATCGGCGCTCTCCGATTTTTCCGAAGCTCTGATGTACGATGCGGAAAATCAGCGCGCTCTGTACTATAGGGGGATCGTCCACAGGGTACTCGGGCACTACGATGAGGCGCTTTCCGATTTCAGCAGCGCGATAGAAGCGGATCCGTTCCACAGCGATGCGCTTTTCGCACGAGCCCAGCTCTTTGCTCATCTCGGCGACTTCTTTCATGCCCAATCGGATTGCGATGCGGTACTACTCCTCGAACCGGACAATGAGTATGCCAGGCGTTTTCTCGAACACATCAGACGAAGAATGCGCATATCGTGATGTTGACATCTTGAGCACTGAATATTACGATTCCGAGTATCAGAGCGGAGGGAGCGGATGGACAATTTTGTGTTTCAGAATGAGACAAAAATACTATTCGGACGGGGAACGGAAGCGGAAGTCGGAAAGGAAACGCTGAAGTATGCAAAAAAGATTTTGCTCCATTACGGCGGATCCAATGTAAAAAAATCGGGACTTTTGGAAAAAGTAAAACATTCGCTGAACGCCGCAGGTATCGAATATATCGAACTGGGTGGAGTGGTTCCGAATCCCAGGTTGAGCCTCGTGTATGAAGGAATTCACCTCTGCCGCGAAGCGGGCATCGAATTCATCCTCGCCGTAGGCGGGGGAAGCGTCATCGATTCGGCAAAGGCCATTGCGATCGGCGTACCCTACTCCGGCGATGTGTGGGATTTTTATGAGAAAAAAGCCCCCGTGAAGGAAATGCTTCCGGTCGGAGTCGTACTCACCATACCTGCTGCAGGAAGCGAAGCCAGTAACGGTTCCGTCATAACGAAAGAAGAAGGGTGGCAGAAGCGCGATGCCGGTGGAGCCTGCATGCGGCCGAAGTTCGCTATAATGAATCCGGAGCTTACATTCACGCTGCCTGCGTATCAGACCGCCTGCGGTGCAGCCGATATCATGGCGCACATATTCGAACGGTATTTCACACCGATACACTCTGTGGATCTCACGGATAGGCTGTGTGAAGCTGCGCTGAAAACCGTGATACGGCATGTGCCGATAGTGCTTGCATATCCTACTGATTACGATGCACGGGCGGAGATAATGTGGGCAGGAACCATTGCGCATAACGATCTTCTGGGCACGGGGAGAACAGGGGACTGGGCCTCCCATATGATCGAACACGAGTTGAGCGCGCTCTACGATGTCGCACACGGAGCGGGCCTTGCTGTGGTGTTTCCTGCATGGATGCAGTACGTGTACAAGACGGATATCAGGCGGTTCGCTCAGTTTGCACACCGGGTGTGGGATGTCGAGTACGATTTCGAAGCTCCTGAGCGCACTGCGCAGAAAGGCATTTCCATGCTCAAGGCTTTTTTTAAAGAAATCGGCCTTCCGGTGAGCTTGAAGGATCTCGGCATACCGGACGAGCGGCTAGACGAGATGGCCCAGCGCTGCACTTCGCGGGGAAATCTCGGCAATTTTGTAAAGCTCGACAAAGCCGCGGTCTTATCGATTCTGAATATCGCACGCTGAGTCAACGGCGTTCGAGCAGCTCTCTGAGCGAAGTTCGCGGAATCGCTTTCATATCCTCTATCCGATTTTGAAATTCCGCTCGATCTCCAAACTTGTTCTCCCGCATATGGCGTGGTATAGTATTGCATGATGAAAGTGCTGATTGTCGACGATTCCCAGAGCATACGCGAGGCGCTGAAATCTTCGCTCGAAAAGGTATTCGAGGGAGAGATCGTCACTACCGCTTCGCTTTTGGAAACGCGGAACTTGATCGATGCGGGAAATCCTGCGGATTTTTTTCTCGCTATTCTCGATCTCGTGCTCCCCGACGCTACCAGAGGGGAAGTAGTGGACTACATACAAGGCAAGGGGATTCCAGTCGTCATTTTTACGGGCGAGCTTAATCAGGAAATACGCCAGACCATTATGAAAAAGGATGTGATCGACTACATCCTCAAGACGAGCGGAAGATCGGTGGACTACATGGTCAGACTTGTGAAGCGTCTGGTGATAAATGGTTCGATCCGTATTCTGGTGGTCGACGACAGCGTTTCCGGCAGGCGGATGGTAGTGAGCCTGCTCAAGAACTACAATTTCATTGTGGAGGAAGCCGAGAGCGGCACTAAGGCATTGGAACTGCTCGAACGCGACAAGGAGGAGCGGAATATCAGGCTTGTCATAACCGACTACCTGATGCCTGATATGGACGGCCTTGAGCTTCTCAGGAGAATCAGGCGGAATTACGACAGGCACGAAGTCGCCGTCATCGGATTGACTGGAAACGAAGACGATGAGACGGTATCTGCTCGGTTCATAAAGGAAGGGGCGAACGATTTTCTCACTAAGGGATATATAAAAGAAGAGTTTTATTATCGGGTCATTCAGACGCTTGAAACTCTGGAACGAATCCAGGAACTGCGCGGACTCAATGAGCTGAAGACCAAATTCATCGGAATGGCTGCGCATGATCTGAAGAATCCCTTGAACGCCGTAATCGGGTATGCTCGGTTGCTCGAAGCGACTGTTGCTTCGAGCATAGGAAGCGAGGCTTTGTCTTTCATCAGCAAGATATGTACCAGCGCCGAGAATATGGTGCACATGATCAACGACATACTCGATGTCAGCTATATAGCCAGCGGCCAGTTTCATCTCGCGTGCAAACCGACAGATCTCCGCAATCTGTTGTCTGAACAGGTAGAGATGAACCGGATCGTTGCGAAGAACAAAAACATCACCATCCGAAGCGAGTTTTCCGAGGGACCGCTCGTGTTCTGCGATCCGTCGTGGGTTCAACAGGCTGTGGACAATCTGCTGAGCAATGCGGTCAAGTATTCGTATCCGGATACTTCAATACTAGTTTCCCTCGTATTTGAACCAGGCTGGGCGCGGATCAGCGTAGCGGACAAGGGGCAAGGTATTCCGGAAAAGGAAATTGCCTGCCTTTTCAAGGATTTTCAGAGGCTGAGCCCCAAGCCGACCGGAGGAGAAAAGAGCACAGGATTAGGCCTTTCGATCGTAAAAGCGGTGGTTAAGGCGCACGGAGGGGAAGTATTCGTCCACAGTGCAGTCGGATCCGGTTCTACGTTTTCGTTCGTCTTGCCGGTATCCGATCTTTGCTGATTGATGGGCGATAGCAGATTTGAACTGCTGACTTCTTCCGTGTGAAGGAAGCACTCTCCCGCTGAGTTAATCGCCCGCACGAGAACTATAGCACAAAACGAATTGTATGTCAAAATCATTCCGCAAATCTCAAGCACTTCGGCCGATGGTGTACTATGTTTCAGCGGCTGCAGGCAAAAGCGTTGCTCTATTCTCGATCCTCAGCATGCACAGGGTGAGCCATGCCGAAGGCATTTTTTTCTGCCCGAAGTCCCACTTGTTCCACGCTTTCCACACGGATTCCGGGGTACAGTAGCCTGTTTTATCGGTTTTTCCTTTCGCTGTCGCGAGCATATCTGTGAACCGTTTGTCGCTCCATGCAGAAGGAAACCGGGAAAGCACTTCGAGTACGTGCAGAATATCGTACCAAATATACGGACCTTTCAGCTTTCTGAAGTCTGTGCCCATGAAAAACATATAGGGATGTTCTTCTCTGCTGTGCTGCCAGAGCGAAAGTAAGGATTCGATTCCATGGTAAGCTGCAGAGCTATCTCTGAATTCCTCCAGCTCCGAAACGAGTTTCAGCATAACGAGCGTTGCATAGGGACAGGGATCCTGTTTACGCCCCGGTCCTCTGAAGTTCCCGAGCTCCTTGGATACGACGCATGGCCAGCCGTTATCTCTACAGAGATTCACGAGGAAAGCAGTACCGTTTCGCAGCTTCGGATTTTTTGTGAAATACCCGAACCGAGCGAGCGCATACAGAGTGACCGGAGCGTCGCAGAGCGCCCACGCCCATCTATCCTCCCCTGAGCCGCCGAAATGCGCTGGGATGTTCATGGGAAGCTGTACTATACCTTCTTCCGATACATGGGTGAGTAT
>CAZWAS010000115.1:12328-12576 GCA_964631915.1 uncultured Spirochaetales bacterium
GCGGAATCGATCTTCGGATTCCCTTTTTCGAGGCCGATATCTGCGAGGAATGCGAGTTTGTGATAAAGCTGCCCTGCGCTCTTGTGGCTGTTCAGCACAGTTCCGGGCCATCCCTCGAGCTCCTCGAGGAGAGCGCTCACCGCAGGATGGGTTTCCAGAGCTTTGCGTAATCTGCGGGTTTCCTGCGTATCTGTAGCTTCTTGCTCCAGAAGCGTTGCGTTGTACGCAACCCAAGGGTCGACGCTTTA
>CAZWAS010000116.1:0-12558 GCA_964631915.1 uncultured Spirochaetales bacterium
TGCACATGCGCCTCGACTTTGTTGAGCGCCGTCATTGCATGCTCGATCACTGTTTTTCCCCTAAGTTTGAGCAATGCTTTCCCTGGCAGCCTACTCGAGTCCATGCGTACTTGCAAAAAAATTCCTGTCATGATTCCGATATCTCCCATAATTCCGTGACGCTCTGCGCATCCTGCTTGAACCTGTACTGGTTAATTCTTACCCATTCCTGCGCCGCTCTGAATTCCTTTAGAGAATGGAAGAAACCGCTCCCCGATCGTAAGAAATAGGAAATGAATCGCGTTGCAGGAAGTTTCCCTGTATCGCCGGTGAACTGTATCGATAGGTTTTTGAGAAAAAAAAGTTTATACCACTCGTCAGGGGTCGTGTCTTCCTGGATCAGGTCTCCAGTGTACTGAACTTTCAAGAATCCGGAATATTCGATGCTCTCTCCCCACATGTGGCTGCGGAATCCGAAATCCATTTTCTGCCAGTAAGAATTCCGCAAACCCGGATCGAAGCCTTCGGAAAGCATGAATTTCCGCTTGCTGTATAAACCGCAGTAATCGAAGGGAAACAAGGTCGGCGTCCGCTCTTTTCCGGGCGGAAGAGGAATAACTTTTAAGCGATTCTTGAAAAAAGCCGGAGCCATAATGCTGGGAATCGTCTCGGAACGCGAATTATACATGAGAGGCACAGTACAGAGAATCCCTTCCCGTTCCATATGTTCGAGTAAGCGACCGGACATGGATAAAGGAAGCAGCTTCATATCGTTCCACAGCACAAGGACAAATCTGCCCCTCGCTTCCTCGATGCCCGTATTCACTTGCTCTCCCCTATTCGCTTGTCCGCTGAACAAGAGAAAACGCACATGATCGAACTTGCGTGCAAGAGCCTCCACATCGTAGGATTCCTGAGGCCCTTCCAGGGAAATGATCTCCCCGAACCCTTGGCTTTCGAGTTCATTGAACAAATCGCTGCGATAAAACCTGCCACCTCTGTTCAGCAAAACGACGGAAATATCCTTGTGGAGCGGATGTGCGGTGTTCAGCCTCTGCCCTCCGACTACCGTATAGGGAACACGGGGATATTTAAAAGTTGTAGGTATAGTATTCATCACACGTTTCACACAGTACTGGATATTCGGCGTTGCAATGTCGTACATAGTAGTCGAATCCGCGCTCCCAGATTGTTTCAAGGGAGTCTTCACATATATTTCCAATACAATACTCCTTTTTCAAATCTTCCCTGCAAAGCGTCACCGTGCCGTCGAGCAGAATGGAAATGTCCCGTTTCAGATGCCAACAGGGGGAACGCTTCAAGGGAGATATGTCCGTCACTTTCCGCTGCATAAGAGTTCCGCAGAAGTGATCGTATTTCTGGATAATCACGTTATGAGCTTTTTCTTTCCAAGAACGGTAGAAGGATTCGAGGTTCTCCTCATTTTCTTTCATGCGCACCGCCTGAACGTGTACGTTACCCGGGAAAAGACCGAGGAGGTATTCAACGGTGCGTTGTGCTTCCCGCCATCCGTTTCCGCGCAAGGTTTCATAGGTTTTTTCATCGTAAGCATCGAGGGATACGATCCATTGGATGAAATTCCCTACTTTTTCCTTGATCTGTTCGAACATACCGTCTTTCCACCCAACACCGGATGTTTCGACGATGAGCGAAAGTCCATCCACAGCCTTTACCGCCTGTGCGATATCGGCGATACCAGAATGCAAGGCTGGTTCGCCCCAGAGGGAGATGCTTAAAACCGCATCATCGCATACGCGCTTGACCTCGGAAACAATTCTCATGAAAACGGGAAGCGGCATTTCTTCCCTCCGTGCGAACACATCGCCCGCCATGGAAGGGTAAGGACAGTACGAGCATGCCTGCGCACAGCCAGAGGTGATTTGTACTGCTACGTAGGCCGGCAAGGTTCTAAGCAGGTCCTGTCTTTCTTGCAGTACTTTCAAGACAGCGGCTTCCTCGTATGCGCCTTGCTCTACAAGCCGCTGCAGCAACATGAAATTGCGTTTGGTGTCGCTCGTCAGAGAGACTCTGAGATGCCTGAGATCCACAGGTGCGAGTTCTGTCTCCAAATCGAACGCATTGATGTCCCTCTGAACTGTTGCGAACAGCGTATCCCTGGTAATCGGCGGATTCTCGTCTTTGAGAAGCGCAAGAAGCTGCTTGAACATGTGGGGTTTGACGATCTCAGGGCTGAGCCCGTAGGGATAGCCGTCCGCGAACGTGTATTCGGCGAAATATGTGATGTGGCTTTCATAGAGCCTTTGCCCGAGGCGGGGATCGAGCAAAGGACAGTCACCGTATACATAAAAGACATCGTCATATGCGGATGCAGCCTCTGCCGCGTATGAGAACAGGGTTCGTGCAGACCAATCGGATCGGACTATGCATTCGGCATCCCGGATGCCAAGTTCCGAATCCGAAAGGATGATCACTTTCTTCACCTTGGGTAGGCTCCGGGCATACGCCGCTACCAGTTCGAGAGAATTCTTCCCCTGCAAAAAAGGTTCCCGTGCGTATTTTGTAAGGCCTGAAGCCTGAATTATTGCGAGATTTTCCATAGCCTACTGAAAGTATCGACATGAAAACAAGGGCAGTAAACCGAAAGCTTGCAAGGACAGCGGAAAGAAACGGATTGTGCTAATTGTAAGAAAAGTGTAGGCTTCGACCATGGCTGTACCCGCAAAAACCAGGCCGTACAAAGTCACCGAGATAACGGATATCATCCGCTCCATGCTGGAAGCTGAATTCTCCGACATTGCCATAGAAGGCGAGATATCGAATTTCAGACCTTCCAGCACTGGTCACTATTATTTCACGCTCAAAGACAAGGACTCCGTTATTTCCGCTGTCATGTTCAGAAACAGGATCGGGGCTCTCGCATTCATGCCGAACGACGGGCTTCTTGTGGTAGTGCGCGGAAGTATCTCGGTCTACAATAAAAAGGGCTCCTATCAGATCATCTGCGAATCCATGGAAAAAGCAGGCATAGGAGACATTCTCCTCATGTTAGAGGAGCGAAAACGAAGACTGGCTGCGGAAGGACTGTTCGACGCTGCGAGGAAACGTCCCCTGCCGCTGTTTCCTTCGCGGGTTGCTGTTGTGACCTCGCCGACAGGGGCCGCGGTGAAAGATATTCTTCGAGTTCTGAAACGGCGGAATGCGGGCATCAATCTTATCATACTCCCTGCCCCGGTTCAGGGCGACGAGGCGGCGGAGGTCATTGCAAAGCAGATAGAAACAGCCAATCGGTTCGATTTGGGCGATGTGATCATTATAGGCAGAGGAGGCGGTTCCCTCGAAGATCTTCTTCCTTTCTCCGAAGAAATAGTAGTAAGGGCTGTAGCTGCCTCGCGCATTCCCATCATTTCTGCCGTAGGCCACGAAGTCGATGTTTCGCTTTCGGACCTCGCCGCAGACCTCAGGGCGCCTACGCCCTCCGCAGCGGCGGAGATGGTGTCAGCGAGCAGAGAAGATCTTCTATCGCAGGTCCGCGATATGGAGCGGGCTATGAAGGAAACATTGGAGGGCAGAATACGCACCATCAAGCTTCTTCTTTCCGGCTTTTCGAAGGAAAATCTCGAAAGAAATTTCCGGATTCTCCTGCAGCCTTTTCTCCTTCGTCTGGACGATGCCAAGGAAACTCTAATCTACGGCCTGAAAAACACTGTCAAAGAAAAACGCCACAGATATGAACTCCTTTCTCAGGCGCTCATTTCGGCTTCGCCCTTCGAGATTCTGAAGCGGGGCTATGCGCTCGTGACAGACAGCGCCACAAAACGGGTGGTCAGCGCCGGAAGCCAGGCGCAGCCAGGAGAGGCTCTGAATATTCGCTTTTATGCGAGCAGTATCGACGCACTAGTCAAGGAGATACACGAACATGACGAGTTTTGAGGAACGCCTTCAGAGGCTGGAAGAGCTCAGCGAAAAGATAAAAGAAGGGAATCTCCCGCTTCAAGAAGCAGTGGCATTGTTCGAGGAAGGGATCAAACTCGCCAAAGGTCTAGAAAAAGATCTTTCCAAGGTGGAGCGGAAAATCGAAATTTTGGTGAATCAGCCTGAAAAACCGGAAGACAAACCCGAACTCGGCTTGTTTCCCGAACTCGGCGATGAGGGCTGAGTCGGGACTTCAAAGCGCTAGTCGCTCAAATTGGGAAGTTCGACGTGACTACCCGGCACAATGCCGAGCCGTTCGAACGTACCCCGGTTCACTTCCAGCGCATACCGGACGGAAAAAACCGAATCGACCGAACGGAGGGATTCCGGTTCCATATCCTCAATGGTCTTCACTTCTCCATCCTTGGAAATGAAGGCTATTGAAAGGGGGATATAGGTATTCTTCATCCAGAACGAAAGCCTCTGATCTTCTTCGAACACGAACAGCATTCCGTGGTTGGGGGCAAGGGATTTTCTGAACATGAGCCCTTTCGCTTTCTCTTGCTGCGTTCTGGCAATTTCAACGGTAAACTGTTCTCCGCCGACCCGAACTGTTGCCGTAGCGAGCCGCTGCGAGCACGAAAGCACTGCCAAGCACAATCCCAAGAGGAGCACTGCCGTCTGCTTCATGAAATATCTTTATATAACCTTTGCACGAAAAGTGCAATCGCAGATCCGAATACCGCTCATTTGACGAATTCCTTCAAAAAATCTTCCCTCGAAAGAACACGGAAGGATTCTTCCGCTTTACCTTCCTTCTTAATTCGGTCGAACACGGTTTTATCCACGTATTTGACGCTGAGAGGCCGTTCGAGGGAAAGGCGAACCGCCTCCGATTCCCACACAGCCTGGTTCGGGTCGAGATAAGCGGCATCCCCGTACGAACCGGTCAAAGTTTCGTACAGAGAATAATAATCCACTTTCTGAACATCGAGCACGAGGATAATCGTATAGAGTTTCCTCTCCCTGAACTGAAAAAAAGCCCGTTTGATATACGACAGGCCTATGCATTCGATGAGTTGCTGATTGTTTTGGGGAAGCAGACTCACATCGGGGTCCCCGCGATAATTGAAATAGGGATCGTTTTTCAGCAGCTCCTTCACAGTATCCAGCTCGAGTCCGAGCTCTATGTCTCGGAATCCCAAAGGCAGCGCGGCCCTTTTCGGAGTTCCGGAAGGACCGCCCTCTTGACCATATGTCAGCGCTGCGGACCAGATTATCAATGCGATACTTATGCACACACCAGTTTTATTCATGAACGCATCCTTTTCATACTATCGGCCGTTTCCTTGTATCAGCTAATACCATTATGATATGATCGAAGCCGTATGCATACGGAGTCAGAATGCGGAAACACATGAGTACTTTACAACCTTCATCGCACAAGGGGCCCATTCGGTTTTGTCTGCTTGGTTTTGCATGTTTCCTCGTCATCTTGCTTTGTTCCTGCGCAACATCGAAAGGAAACCTTTTTTCGCACGTGAGCTCCATCGAAAACGCAAGTATGGAAGCCGCTGCAAAACCCGTGCCTCCAGAACCCGCCATCAAGCAAGAGGAAAAAGAACAGGAAGGTTCGGTGCTCGAAATCGTGACTGAGCCGGAAGCGGCGCGAGTTTTTCTCAACGAGAAAGACTACGGCAGAACACCCCTCCTCTTGAAAGATATGAACCCGGGTATTTACCGGCTGAGCATTCGGAAGGCAGGTTACCACGTGTATGAGCAGTGGATCGAAATCAAAAAAGACGCAAAGCTCGCTCTCACGATCACACTTGCGAAGATAGTCGGGTTCCTTTCCGTAAAAACCACCCCCGAGCATTCCATCGTGTATGTCGACAACATCCAGCGGAATACAGGAATATCCATGCTTCCGGTCGGTTCCTATGCGGTAAGGATCAGAGCCTTCGGGTATGAGGACTATGCGACCCGCGTACAGATACGGGAGAATGAGATCACATCCATAGAAGCAGTGCTTGAAAAAGCACCGTTTTCCGTCCGCAATGTCGTGGCGGAACGGGCCGTTTTCAATCCGCGGAATCCGGGAATATTGGGAAAGACGCGCATCGGGTTCGAAGTGACCACGTACGGGAAAGGAACGCTCCGTATAGAAGATTCGAGCGGGAAAGCAGTATGGTTCCACGAGTTCACCCCTTTTACAGATTGGCTGCAGATAGCATATTGGGACGGCAAGGACAGTGCAGGAGCTATGCTTCCGGACGGAGAATATAGGGCGATCATAGAGGCTGAAGAGGATTCCGGGATTTCCGCGATCCGTGCCGAGTTGCCCGTCCGCATAGACAGCTCAGCGGTCATCGGACTCAGATCGGTATGGAGCGGCGTAGCCGGGCTCTTGTTCGTTCCGACTCCGGATACGCTGCCTGCCCAGACATTCGGTCTTTCAAGCTTGGCTTTGGTGCATATCAGGCAGGATACAAACGCTGCGATCCTGTTCCGCCTTCCCTTTTCCTTAGGAACGAGATTCAGTCCCCTGGATCAGATCGAGATCGATATTAAGACGAATGCAGTGTTCTACAACCAGGGATACAGTTCCCTTGCGGTCGGAGTCGGAGCCAAATACCAGATCACAAAATCGAATGCCGATATCTTCCGTTGTGCAGTCTATACGCAAGGTGTATTCCAGACAGGGGCGCCTACGGATTCTTTCACCGATTTCATCGGTTTTACGGCCGGGTTCCCTGCGGAATTCGTGTTCGGTCCCGTACACGCGGTATTCGCACCGAGCCTGACGCTTTCTCCCTATTCGGTATCGTACAGCATACCAGGCTTCGGAACACCGGAATTCTCGGCATGGGCATACGCACGCGCAGGGCTGTATGTGGATTTCGGATTTCTCATGACAGGGCTATCGTTCGCAGCGAGGACAAAGCCCTTTGCTCAGGGCTTTTCCTTCGATCCGCCTTTTTATTCTGCCCTGGAAGCGCACTGCATGATACCTGAAACGGTTCTTTTTCTCTCCGGTGGAGCGAGCCTTGAGTTTACGGATGCGAATAATTATTTCCTCTCGTTCGGAGGTGGAATAGGATTCGTCTACTGATCCCTTTGCGTTTCCCTTAGGCTTGTTTCAAGATGAGGTACAAGAGCAAAACGAGTAAGCCGAACAGGATGAAACCGAGTATGCCATACACGGCGGGCGGAAACGGCTGTTTCTCATGCGCTTTTCTCCGGGGCATGCGATTCGATATCGGTGTCCGTGAAAGGTACCCGCATTTCGGACATCCGTTAGAAAACAGCGCCGGTTTCCCGCTGAACAGGCATTTCGGACATTTAACCGCGGAAAATTTTTTCCCGCATGCGGCGCAAAACTCTGCGGAAAGAGGAACTTCCGAACCGCAATACTCACAGAAAAAACGGGATGTCTTCATGGCAGAACGTTCCGCATAACGTTGGATGCCCACGCATACGCCGCAACGCCGATATCGAAAGGGATGATAGCTGACTCCCGATTTTTTTTCACACACTCGAACGCATCGAGATATAGGTATTCCTCCCCGTTCCCTTCGGGAAGCGGAACGACGTATGTGCCTGTTCCTGCATCGTGACAGAGAAGGCGGGCACCGGGGTACAACGCAAATTCAAGCGAGCCGTCTTCGAACGAGAGAAATCCTTTTTTCTGAATGCCTGCAGAACCGGGGACCCAGGCGAGCACGACGCTCCCTCCCGCAGCACCTGCCCTGAATGTACCGGCTATCTGCGATATCCCCTGCCCGACGACTGCTGCAGAAAAGGATGCATGTTCGGGCGGGCCGAACAGCCAATACAAAAGAATGAGCCCTTCGACGAAAGCGGAAGAGGTATCCCGCTCCAGCGCAAAGAAAAGATCAGCACCACAGAATGCGCCGAGCGAGCAGGAATGAATGATACGTTTCAACTCCAAAAACAAGGGGTGGTAGACGACTGGGATGCGGATAAATCTCAAAGAACCTCCAGAGACAATGGATGCGTACCGCACATCCGAATGTATCAGCGGTGGGAATATGGTGGGAGTACCCCGAAAACGCTGCGGATACACTTCGTCTGAAAACGATATGACTGAAACCACATCAGGATTTCGATCTGCGAAGCGGTCTGTCAGTATATCCACATTCTCTGCGAACCGCAGCTTCAGTATATGCTGTTCCCGGAGTTTTTCCTCTTCGGTGCCTATGAGATAGATACTGCACATGGATCGTTCCTAGAGGCCGCTGCCCCACTGGATCTGCTTCAGCCGCAGGGTCGTGTGATAAAACTCTTCGTAATGGTCCACATCGAAAAAGCACGTTGAAATTTCTAAAGTCAGCGCATCGAGGTCCATGTTCACTATCGCTGCAGGGAGCTCCCCTACACGCACACGGGCTTCCAGGGAAAATGCGCCGTACGTGAATTCGCCCACGGGAATAGGCAGAGCTTCGTCCTTACTCCAGAGATACACCATATTCGGCTCCTGCAGAATAGGTATTTCAAAAGTGAAAACATTTTCCTCTCTGCCGCTCCTCAGATAAAAGAAACATGAAAATCCGATTTCGAATTTCGAATACGCGGAAATGTTTAGGTTCGCATACGTTCCATCGTACAACGCTTTAATTTCGTAGAGGTTCGTTCCGCCTTTGTCCCAGAGCGTGGCATACCCCATCGGCAAAGAACTGCTCATACCACCCTCTTCCCGTTCGAATCCCGAAGGTTTGAACCCTTTTGGGAACCGCGCAACAGGAGGAACGTTCGTCCAATCGGCGTATCTGTTATCTATCCGAACTCCCTCCAACGGAGGGAGTTCGGTTTTCCGTATGACGGCAAGAGTGCCATCTTTCCTTCCGGATAGTGGGTCCACGACGAGGAACCCTTTGTGCAGAGAATCGCTGAGGAAAAAAACGGAAAGAGGAAACTGTGGCGCATCCGATTCGTAATAGAAACCGACCAATGCCTTGGGTTCGGATTCGTCGAGACGCAGAGGGCATGCTGACTTCGGCGCCACGTATTTCAGCGAGTCCTTATGGCGAAGTACGAATCCGGACAGTTCCGCATCGGAGAGTCCCGGTAGAGAATCGTAGTCGGGTACATAAAAAAACATCCTGGAACCTCGGTTCACGAGAAACACTGTTCTTGAGTCGGCCCATGCACTCAGTACGAAGCTCAGGAAAAGAAGAATGCACGCGATTCTTTTCATGACTTCCTCCTCATAATTTCCGTATGCCCAAAATGGTCAGGTCATCGTACTGTTCGTCTTCTTTCAGATGCGTGTAGTACAGATACTCGGGAGCGCTTGTGTTCTCCATACTGTGCCGGAACAGCGATGTATACTGTAGAAAATGTTTTTTAAGAAATTCGTCCACTTTCTTGTCTACCATAACCCTGTCCTGCGCCGTTGCTTTGGGATCGGGGTAGATCCTGTATACTTTCTCCACGGAGACAAGTGCAAGCACTGCTTCTTCCACAGTACCTTCGCAGGATTCAAAGGTAAAGACCAGCTCTTCGTCCTGAATAGGGGTATGGTACCGCTGCAGGATGAATCTCCCTTTGTTGAAAACTGCGTTCAGAATGCTGTGAATCCTCTCGACACCCATTTCCTCATCTCCGCTTCCGAACGCATGCGTGCCATGTATGTCTCCTTCCTTCAACCCAGGTTCCTGACAAACGATCGGATTGAAATCTCTATCTCGGAATTTGCGCTTCGCCTCTTCGATACCGTCTGTATAGAGAAAGAGCGTATCGCCCACTTCGAGCTTTTTGGTGACCTGTTTGAATCCTCCCTGCATTTCCACAAGATCCGACGAGAAAACGCCCGCCGCAGGCGGCTTGGGAAGCGTGAACTGCACCATCTTCCTCTGTCTGCTGTCGTACATATTCACGATATTGTCACCCGCATTGCAGATATGGAGCATCCCTGTTTCCGTATTAACGATAGCTACAGTCAACGCTGCAAACCTGCCTTTGAACCCCCGTTCCTCCAGTAGGTCATTGATCCTGAACACAAGCGTTTCGAGGTTTGTCCCCTGCTTCTGGAATGTCCACCCCTTGAAATAATTGAGGAAAATGGTGGCTACCTCGATCATGATGAGCGCAGCGGGAATTCCTTTGCCTGCAACATCGCATTTGATTACAGCATAATGCTTCTCGTCCAATTTTGCAAAGTCGAAATAGTCTCCTGATACGCCCTTCGCTCCTTCGTAGTAACCGAAAAACTCGATCTGCTTCGTCTTCACGGTACCTGTCGTCAGTTTCTTGCCCATCGAATCCTTTTCCAGGGGAATAAACATCTTCTGAACTTCTTTTCCGAATGTCAGGTCTTTATTCGCCTTTGCGGCTTTCACAAGCCCTTGCGTCATCTGATTGACCGTTTCCGCAAGAAGCGCTATTTCGTCCTTTGTTTTTACGTTGATAACATGATCCTCCAGCTCCTCCTTGTCCTCCGTATCGCGGATTTTTTCCACTCCGGCTACCAACCGCTTAATGGGGATGATGGTGATGGATGCAAGCACAAGGGACCCGACGATTCCGAGCCCAATGGCGATGAGCGCTATGATACCTGTGCGCAGAATGAGTTGATTTCTTGAAAGTTGTATTTCCGTGAGAATGCCTTCCGTAGATACGCCAAGTCTGATGAGTCCGCGGTAGTACGATTCTTCGCCCCGCTGCCAGTAAACGACAGGTTTGTAGAACACAAATTCTTTAGTACCTGTATCAAGCTTCGCGGCGTCGAAAGGCGGGTTCGTTCCGATGGTCGAACCTACGGCGTTGAGCCCTTCGTTGAGCCGTTCGGTGAGTTTATTGATCGAAGCCTGCGTTTCGTTCAATGTCCGCTGAGAAGCCTCGTCGAGCCTTGTAGCGAGAACACGCGCTTCGTTGTATAGCCGATCCAGATCCTTCGCTATTCCAGAAACCGTTTCGCCCGCCTGTGCATTGATCTGATCCATGAGCGTGCGTGCAATGGGGCTTATAGCGTCTTCGGGAGGGATAATACCCTCTTGATAGGTATCTCCCAGTTTTTCCAGAAGAACCGGGTCATTGGTGGCCCAAACGTAGTCGAAGTTTTTCGGATCCTCCTTTCCCCTTCCCGTAATGGTGGCGTACAACGCATCGCCCATGATACTGGTCTGGCGCACCAAGAGTTTCAATTCAAGAGGTTTATTCGTCTGAAGGTACTCCTTGGCTCCTGTGCCGAGGCTTTCGAGCAACACAACCGCCCTTTGCCGTAAGCCTTCGGCCATGCTCTTCTGTTGGGTATCGATCATGTAGAATCCAAGGGGAAGAGAGATCATGAGCACTACGATGACAACAAGCACCATGATAAAGAGGGCGAACTTGACCCTCAGGCTCATGCCCCGCCGTTTTATCTCACGCATTTTCAGTTCCTTTTTCCGCGAGGGCATCGCCTCGCCTTTTATGAGAGCCATGACTTCCAGTTGGATCATCCTTCCTTCCTGAACAAGGAAAAGGACTTTCCGCACTGAGAAGACGAACACGAATCCGAGAAAAATGACGACAGCCCATACGATTACCTCGTTCACCGAAAAAAACACAAGGCCTTTTTCGAACAGTTTGAGCGGAACGGAATATGAGGATGAAAAATCCCCGAATTTCAAGGTTCCGCTCGGTTCGAGGCGCAGCACTGGTTTCGTGAGATACAGGCCGCGGGAAGGGTGCACAACCCCTACGCGGTACGTACCCGACTCCACATCTTCGAGCTCAGGTCCGCTTATTTTCCGGTCGTTCGTAACGGTGAAGATTCCCTGGTTTGCGAAGAATACGTAATCGTACGGTTCCCTCCCGTCCCTGTCGATGATGACCTGATTGACAAGCCCACCTGCAGAGAACCCGCGTCCCGTTATCTGGAGTATGTACCGGCCGAGCTCATCCTGCTTCGCATCCACGAGGCTTATATACGTCACTGGTACGTATTTATTGAGCCGCAGGAATATGGTAGATGCTTTCCCGACATTCCCAACCCTGTCTATCGCAGCAACGGAAAATGCCCATAATCCGTCATCGAGGTTCCTGTACGAAATCTCAGTATCGGCAGTTATGACGGTCGTCGGCAGTTTTCCCGCGTATGAGGATGCATCGATATCCATATTGGCCGGCCCCAGCAACTCGAGAGCGTAAGCGTATCCTGCAACGTCCTCCTCGGGCGGCGCCGACCAGGAAATGGAAAAGGTATTCGCTTTGAGAAATCCGCTTTCATCGGTTTCAATACCATGAAACGCCACGACATCCGGAGGGGTCGTGTCTCGCAGAAACGCTATAGTGGCCGGTTTTGACCAGTTACCGGCGTAATCCTGTGCCACGATATGAAAATACCAGATCCCATCATCCGTCGCATTCAGCGTAACGCTCTGCTTATCTTGAAGATATCTCAGCTCGTGATCGGGAACCGTATCCGGGTTTCTGTCCCACACGTAATTATACCCAGCCACACCCGAAGCATCCCTCGCAGCCGTCCATCGGATTTCGGCAACGCTTCTAGTAGATGCCCTGCCGAGTGCGAAGTTGATCGGAACGAGCGACGGCGGATCGACAGTCGTATCTGGTTCAAGGAACACCAATCGAGAAGTCTTTCCAAGTTGATTTTCCCAAAACAGATACATCGTATCGTCGAGCAAAACTGGCCGAGGGAATGTAGACTGTCCTGGAATT
>CAZWAS010000117.1:0-7344 GCA_964631915.1 uncultured Spirochaetales bacterium
ACGAAGTGAAGATCGTGAACTGGATTGTGAAAGAAGGCGACACGGTAAAGAAGGGCGATCCGTTGTGCGCTATCGAAACGGATAAGTCGACCATGGATCTGGAAAGCGTTGCCGCCGGTACGGTGCTAAAGCTGCTGGTTGCTCCCGGTGCTGCCGTTCCTGTCGGTTCCGTTATAGCCGTTATCGGCGGAGCAGGAGAGCTTCCTGCTCCTTTACCGTCGGAAACCGCAGTGCGAACCGGCGGAGCGCCGGAAGCTTCTCGCGCTGCCCCTTCGTACGGCGCTGCCGCAAAGCCGCAATCCGAACGGGCATGGGGCCTCCGTATTTCTTCCGACGGCATAAAGGCGACCAGTCTCGTGCGAAACATCGCGCAAAAGCGGGGTATAAATCTGGCTTCGGTGCAGGGCACAGGCCCGTGCGGTCTCATCACGAAAGAGGATCTGGAACGGTATGTGAAGGGGGCTTCGTGCGAACCGGTCACCCCGCCAGACGCGTGGGGCGCAGCTGCTTTTCTGCCGGCAGCAGGTCCGCCCCGCGCAGCAGAGCTGTCGAGGAACCAGCTTGCGGTGGCGAGGGCGCTGAGTAGAAGCAAATCCGAAATACCGCATTTCTACGTGAAGAGCGATGTGTATATGGAACAGGTGATGCGGTTGCGGGAAACGGAGAAAAATTCCGACGGATCGAAATATTCCATGTATTCTTTTTTCGTATACGCTGCAGCGAGGGCATTGAGGCAATTCCCCCGAGTGAACGGGTATTTCAGCGGCGAACGGATGTACATGCATCCTGATATCAATGTGTGTTGTGCCGTAGCAGCCGGAGAAGAACTTTTCGTTCCTGTCGTGAAGAATGCGGACAGAAAGAGCCTTTCTGAAATCGACAGAGAAGTGAAGTGGCTGGTTGCAAAAGCGCAGAATGGAAAACTCGAAGCTCAGGATATAAGCGGCGGTACTTTCACACTGAGCAATCTAGGCGCATTCCCGGTGGATGAGTTTTCTGCGATCATAACGCCGGGGCAGGCGGGCATTCTTGCCTTTGGCACGCTGCGGAAGGCGCTCCGCATCGATGAACAGGATGCGATGAGCATACGCCGCGTATGTACGGTGACAGGAAGCTTCGACCATAGAATCGTGAACGGCGCTTCCGCTGCCGCGTTTCTCGCACAGGTGAAGAAGGAATTGGAGGAGGTCCGACATTAATATGGATACGCTGAAAACGATGAAATCCCTTGGTAAGGACAAAGTTCTGCACATGTACAGGACTATGGTGGAGATACGAGTGTTCGAGGAAAAGATCCGGGACCTGTTCCTCGAAGGCAAGATGCCCGGTACAGTGCATCAGTATATCGGACAGGAAGCCTGCGCAGTAGGCGTATGTTCTGCTCTCGATGCGCAGGATGTCATAGCTTCGACTCATAGGCCGCACGGCCATGCCATAGCGAAGGGGCTGTCCCTGGAGTCCCTTATGGCGGAGCTGTACGGAAAGACCACAGGGTGCTGCAAAGGCAAGGGCGGGTCCATGCACGTGGGAGATCTCGACAAAGGCATGCTCCCTGCAATAGCGATCGTAGGCGGGAACCTGCCGATCGTGGCTGGCATGGCGTTGGCTTTCAAACTCCGGAAAGAAAAACGCATAGCAGTGAGCTTCTTCGGGGACGGGGCCACCAACGAGGGTGCTTTTCACGAATCCTTGAACGCCGCTTCGATCTACGATCTGCCTGCAGTGTTCGTGTGCGAGAATAACCTCTACGCCGCATCCACGAGCATCAAGCTCACCACGAAAGTGACGAATCTTGCGGACAGAGCCGTTGCGTACGGCATGCGGAGCATGATAGCCGACGGTATGGATGTATTCGACGTGTACGAAAAGATGAAGGAAGCGGCTGCTTTTGCGAGATCGGGCAAAGGACCGACCCTGCTCGAACTGAAGTGCTTCAGACTCTGCGGCCATTCGCGCAGGGATCCGAACAATTACATGACAAAGGAAGAGAAAGAATACTGGAAGACGAAGGACCCCATACCTGCGTGCGAAAAGCTCCTCAAGGAAGCGGGCATGGCGGACGATGCCGGGATCGAACGGATAAAGGACGAAGTGGACACGGCGGTGGACAAGGCGATCCGCTTCGGCCAGACGAGCCCCGATCCGCAGCCTGAAGATACATTCGAAGATTTGTATGTTTCAATAGAGGTGCCGAGATGAGACTGAGTATTGTAGAAGCCTTGCGAAAAGCGATACACGACGAAATGGCCAGGGACCCCGCAGTGTTCTGCATCGGGGAGGACATAGCCATTCCGAACGGTTACGGCGGAGCCTTCACCGTCACGTTGGGCCTCGAAAAAGATTTCCGCGACCGGATGATCGATACCCCCATATCCGAGATCGCCATTTTCGGCATGGCATGCGGAGCTGCTGTCATGGGCATGCGGCCCATAGCGGATGTTCAGTACGGGGATTTCCTGCTCTGCGCCATGGATCAAATCGTCGATCAAATAGCGAAACTTCGCTACATGTCAGGCGGCAAACTGAAGATACCCCTCGTCATGCGCGCTCCTGTGGGAGTCACCGGCAGAGGGGCTCAGCATGCCCAGTGCCTGGAACCGTACTTCATGTGCTGTCCCGGTATCAAGATAGTGGCTCCTGCCACAGCGTACGACGCCATGGGGCTGCTCAGGGCCGCGGTGCGGGACGACGATCCTGTGCTCATCTTCGAGCATAAGCTCCTGTACGGTTCGAAAGGCATCAGGCAGGAATCCGGAACCGTGGACGCATCCTCCGAGATACCGGACGATGACTACATAGTTCCCATCGGGAAAGGGATTGTGCGTAGGCCGGGAAAAGATGTCACGATCGTGGCGAGCCTCCTCATGATGCATCACAGCCTTATGGCTGCCGACATGCTCGAAAAGGAAGGGGTAAGCTGCGAGGTGATAGACCCGCGCACCATTTGGCCTCTGGATACGGAGCTCATCGTGGATTCGGTCAAAAAAACCGGGAGGCTCGTGACTGTGGAGGAATCCTCCAAGCAAGGCGGCGTGGGAGCGGAAATCGGTATGCAGATTGCAGAACGCATTCCGGACTACCTGCTTGCTCCTGTAACGAGAATAGCTGCTCCAAACACCCCCGGACCCTTTTCTCCGGTCATGGAAAAATTTTATGTCCCGCAGCCGGAACGGATACGCGATACGGTTCGGAGACTGGTTGAAGAATATTGACAAGTACGCTACTATCAAATTCGGTTGAGGGATCGTGGGGACACGCGGTACGCCGACATTCGAACCATAGGAAGGAAAACCCGACAGTGGACGATAGAGGGGGATACTGACATGGGTGCACAATTTGATTATGACGTTCTCATCCTCGGAGCAGGCCCGGGTGGTTATGTGGGAGCCATACGCGCGGCACAACTCGGGCTCAAAGCCTGCCTCATAGAGAAAGACAAGCCGGGTGGGGTATGCCTCAATGTGGGTTGCATACCTTCCAAAAATCTTCTCCATCAGGCGGAGTTGTTCCGCTCGAGGACGGAGCTTGAAGCTATGGGGCTTTCAATAACATACGACGCATTCGATTATGCGAAGGTCTTCGAGCGGTCGAGGAAAGCGGCAGACACTCTGTCCAGAGGCGTGCAGGGGCTGCTGAAAAAAAATAAAGTGGAACTGGTAGCTGGCACCGGCATTCTCACCGGAAAGAACGAAATAACGGTGGACAAGCAGCGGAAGATCACGGGAAAACACATCATCATTGCCACTGGTTCGCGGCCGAGGGCTATTCCCGGCTTCGACTTCGACGAAAACCTCGTACTCTCTTCGACTGGTGCTTTGTATCTGAATACGCTTCCAAAAAAGTTCCTCATACTGGGAGCAGGGGCCATAGGCATAGAGTTCGCCCATATCATGAACGCCTTCGGCGTGGAAGTGACCCTTGTTGAGATGCTCGACCGGATCCTTCCGCTCGAGGACGAGGAAACCG
This sequence comes from uncultured Spirochaetales bacterium, assembly GCA_964631915.1. GTDB lineage: Bacteria > Spirochaetota > Spirochaetia > CAZWAS01 > CAZWAS01 > CAZWAS01. The sequence goes on from CAZWAS010000117.1 coordinate 3,967, forward strand.
TTCAGGTACTGGACAAATCCTTCAGGAAACGAGGCGTGAGGATCATGACAGGGACAAAGGCCTTGTCTCTGGAAAAGCGAACCGACGGAGTGTCGGTCCTGCTCGAAGGAAAAGACGGCGTGCGGAATACGCTCGATGTGGACAAGGCTCTCGTGGTCGTAGGCAGAGTGCCGAACACGGAAGGAATCGGTCTCGAGGCGCTCGGCAACAAAACGGAAAAAGGGTTCATCCCTGTGGGCGACTACGGCCAGACATCTGTTCCCGGCATTTATGCTATAGGCGATGTGGTGAACACTCCGCTCCTCGCGCATGTGGCTTCCAAAGAAGGGGAGATTGCAGTGGAGCACATAGCTGGAAAGGCTTCAGAAAAGCGGATCGATGTGCTTTCCGTGCCCATGGCGGTGTACTGCGAGCCCCAGTGCGGAAGCTTCGGGTACAAAGAAGCTGACCTCAAGGCGAAAAACATCCCCTACAAGAAAGCTACCTTCCCCTTTGTGGGTATAGGCAAGGCGGTAGCCACCGGCAGGGCAGAAGGCATGGTGAAAGTGCTTTTCGATCCGGAGACGCACGAGATTCTCGGAGCGCACGTGATAGGACCCGAAGCCACTGAGCTCATCCACGAAATGCTCCTAGCGAAAAAAAGCGAACTCCTGCCCGAAGATATAGCGGATATGATTCACGCCCATCCGACTCTGTCGGAATCCGTCATGGAAGCGATGAAAGCCTCATTGGGAAGGGCGATCCATATCTGATTGCGTTGTGCGCTATGCTGCCGCTCGCAAAGGGCGGCGTGCGGTGTAGATTCCCCATGCAGCACTGATATGTGCTTCGCGGGGAGATGTCGTTTTATTTTAACTCCGCATCCTCTCATAGCATCATCGGGAACACTAACTTTGCATCGCCCCGCTCACTGAGCAATCCTTAGGCTGAAACGCAGTTCGTCGTTGTATGTCGTTGCATGTACCACAGGAAAGACAATACCTGCCACACGCACCGCACCCATGGTTCCTAGCCCGATTCCTATGAGCACGCTGGCGCCGGGGTCTCCGCTCGAACCAGAGCTCCCGAACAGACTGATCCTCATGCTCGAAAGACCCCAGATGACTCCGCCTATGACCAGACCAGCTCCCACGAGATCCGAGATCCCCAGTATCGGATGGGCGATTTTGTCCTGCTGAATCCACGACCCGAGACCGCTCCCTGGTATGACGTTGAGCACTTGGTACAGAAAGATGCCTTTTTTGTACTTGGTGAAAAGGAAAACGCGCTGATCAACTGTGAGCGCTTCGCTTTTGTCTCTGATTTCCCGTTTGTGCATGTCCAAACCATGAGCTATGAGCTCGCTGATTTCGCTGACTTGAGGGTCCTGCTGTTCCTGGCTGAAAACCATTGCTGATAAGATCACTGCAAACATCAGGGCGAATGGAATTACCTTTTTCACAGATCACCTCTCAAATATGAGTATTTTGCTTATAATTATACGCAGCAATGCGGAAAAAATCAAAAAAACACGGTATTTGCAGAAAACTTCGGGCGCGATTGAAAAATGCAACGCGCAGGAGCAGAGAACTTGGCTATAGCTTTTACGGGATTATGCGTCGAGATAGCGGTCGAGCAGATGTTCGATATACGTATCGACCTGTTCGGGAATCGAAAAATCGAGCCCTGAAAAGCCCTTGAAGAGGTTCGAAAGCAGAATGGGCATGAACACCGCTGATACCATCTGAACCACCGATATCCTAAACGCTGACCGTTTTTCCTGGGGGATTGCAGGGCTCACCTTGTCGAAAAGCAAGGCGAGGAGCTTGTTCATGGCTTCCACGAAGTAGCTGTCGTATTTGTTTTTGAGCAGCGGATCGTAGAAATGCGCTTTCACTGTTCCAGGAAACCGCTGCGAGCCTTCGAGTATGTAGAGGAAGAATTCCTTAAGCAATTCCCGTGGCTCTTTGTTCTGTTCCAGAATTTCCTTCAGATCGCCGTACAGATGAACGGAGGTGGATTTGAGCACCTCGTCTATGAGGTGATCCTTGGTACTGAAGTAATAGTTGATCGCTGCACTGTTCACGTTCGCTTCTCTGGCGATACTCCTGGTGGTGAGAGCGTGAAAACCTTCCTTTTCTATACAGGCGATCGTGGCGAGAAGTATTTTCTGCCGGATCGATTCCTCTTCCTGACCCATGTTCGCCCCTGGACGTGAAACCCTGATGTGCCCGTCCGGTTCGCTCTTCCCGTTTGGATGTTCTTCTTCGGTTGCGGATGAAGCGCCGGATTCAAGCAGTTGTTTTACTGTATAAGGAAACGGCGAAAATTGCAACGGAGCGAACATGGGTTCAGCACTATGTACAAAGGTAGCGGTATCTGTGTACCTGCGGTACATCGCATGTGTGTGCGCCGCAGCAGGGCGTTCCTGCATACCGAGGATCAGGCAGGGAAGAGACAGACTTCTTTTGCGCGTGCTGGTTCGAATTTCAGCACACGGAACAAGTAGATGCTTACCAACCCTTTTGCCCATGCTTTCACTCTGGAAGTGCCTCCGAAGCAGCGTTGACAATATGGGTGTACGAGCTTGTTCTTCGAGAACCCATCCCGTATGGCCTGGGTCTTGGCTGATGAAAGGATCTCTCCAAGCGATTTTTCCCTGATAGTGCCGAGAGAGGTTTTCCCGTCATAATCGACACAGCACATGGTGACTTCGCCTGTATTGAGGATCCCCACGTTCATGAGCGCATACCCGCAATACCCGGTTTTTGCGGGATATATCTTTTTTCCCGTGAACGCATTACCCCAGTCCGCGAGGAGCTGATTGTAAATAGTGATCCTTTTGTCGATCCGGATCAGTTTCGGGCTGTTCAGATTTACCTTTCGCAGGGAGGTTTCCAGCTTCTTCGCTGAAACCGGCTTTCCAATTGCCGCATAGAGGTCAGCCATGAAAGGGATGAGCTTTTTTTTGAACGCATCCTTGCCGAAATTCATTCGCAGTTCCCTGTCTATGTCGAAATACTTCTTGGTCTGCGTGTTGATGAGGCAGAGCTCCACAGTCATGGTGGTATCGGATGCGTGAAAGAGTTTCACAGCGTCTATGATGAGCCTGTAATAATCGGCGAACAGGATGTTCGACCCTCTGCACGCGTGTTCCTGCTCGTCTATCGTCTCCACTGATATGGTGAGCTTGTCCAGCTTAGCGTTTATGATTTTTCGTACCCGATCCTCCGTGAGCAGGGAACCGTTCGTAGTCACCTGAACTTTAAGCCCTCTGGCCCTCGCGTACTCGAAAGCTTCGAAAATCTTCGGGTACAGGAACGGCTCCCCGAGTATGTGGTACTGCACCGTGTCGGCCACACCGTCCCGGACTATATCGTCTATGCCTTTCCGGTACAG
>CAZWAS010000117.1:7368-12274 GCA_964631915.1 uncultured Spirochaetales bacterium
TTTTCCGCTTCGAATCCGTGATCGGACAGAAATCGCACGTGAAATTGCATATGTTCGATAATTCGAAATACACATTGTGGGCACGTACCGGGGTGTTTTTCCTGCGGAATCGATTTTTCCTATCGAGAATTCCTTCAACCCATGCGGTTTTCTTTTCCTGCGCATACAGGCTTTCTTTGAGTGCCAGCGTGTCTTCCATACATCTTACTCCTCTTTCGATCCATTTATCAAACTATTGATTTAATCAATAGTTTTAAACAATTGATTAAATCGTGGTCAAAAAAATGTGCATGCCCAAGGGCCGCACTTCATCAATCATATGATTTAATCTATTGATTAAATCATATGATTGAAACATGAGTTTAATATACGATTACACTTAGAAATTGTCAAGAATTTTTGCAGAAAAATTGGCTACGTCGCTGAGAGAATTCGCTTTTCTTTATGCCTTTCCTGCGCTTCCGAACAGGCGCATCAGGTTCCTGACTGCGGACTGCATCGTTTTCCTTCCGCGTGCGAGCACATCAGTCGAAAAGCCGGACCCAATGACCTCATAGGGATTGTATGAGTCTGAAATCTCGGCGCATGCAGCCTTCATAGCTTCGAAAAAGGTTCGTTTCAGCACGCTCCCCACATTGATCTTGCTGATGCCGCAGCGTATGGCTTCCTGTATATCCTGCTCTGCCACTGAGCTCGCTCCGTGGAGCACGAGCGGCACAGACACCGTCCGCTTCAACTCTGCGAGCAGCTTGAAGTCGAGGGGAGCCCTTCCCCTTCCGTGAAGATGGGCCTGGCCTATGTTCACCGCCAAAGCATCCACGCCGGTTTCTTCGACGAAACGCAACGCCCTTTCAGGATCTGAAACACGGATGCGCTCAGGCAAAGCGGAGAGCTCTCCTCCTACTCCCGGAAGCGTGTCGATCTCCCCCTCGGTCGCTGCTCCTGCCTTATGCGCTGTGTCCGCCACTCGACGTACAATGCGGGCGAGCTCCGAAGGAGAGAGCCGTTCGTCAGTGAACATAGTCATGCCGAAACCCAGGAATGCGGCTTCCAGAACCCATGCGAGATCTGCAGACTCGTTGAACACGAGGCATGCAGGAACAGTGAGTTTTTCGCATACTTCGAGCCCGAGTTTCGCATAATAGGAGAGCCGGTCTTTGACGATTCTGCTGTGGTGGGGCAGGTATATCCCGCTGAAACCCAGGAACACGGGCGAGCGGGTTTCTTCAGCCGCGTCTGCCACAGCGAGGAGGGATTCGAGGTTCCAGCTTTCGAAATACCCAACAGCGTATCCGTTCCGTTCTGCGTGGGCGAGCATATCCTGAAACCGGGCTATGGGCATATAATATCTCCTTCCTTCAGGCCGAGATGTGCGAAGAACTCGGCGGCGCCGACCGTTTCACCGTGTTTTAGTCTAAGCATGTTTACACATAGCCCGCCGTTCCGCGCATAGATGATCGCTCCTCGTGTGCCGCTGGTACTGGCAGGGGCGCGTTCGAAAGACAAGGTTCCTGGTTTGCCATGGCAGCGGACCATACGCGCGTCCTGAACCCAGCAACGCGTGCCTGAGACGTCGAAAAAGCACTCTCCAGGCGACATGGTGATGCGCCGCAGAAGTTTATCTGCGCTTATCGAAACATCGAGCATAAAATCTTCCTCGCAAACGGAAGAACCATAGGATGCGCCTTTTTTCCCCTGCGGTATGCAGGGAGCCTTCCCTTTTCCCGCGTCCGCGAGAAGCCGCGCGAAGAGCATTTCGCTTTTTGCCATGATCCTCCCGTATACTGCGGATACCGTATCGGTTTTCCCTATCCTAACTTTCACGCGGTAGAGAATGTCTCCCGTGTCCAGACCGGGACCCATGTAATGCACCGTGAGTCCGGTTTTTTTCTCGCCGTTCCTCATGGCCCAGAACACTGGATGTTTTCCGCGATATGCGGGCAGCAGGGAAGCGTGGAAATTCACTGCGAAAAGCCTGGGCACGGACAATATGTCGTTCCTGAGAAGATTGGTATACCCGATCGCTATGAACAGATCGGGTTTTAGCGTTTTCATGGAAGCAACGAAATCCGCATCGTTCGGGCTCGCAGGTTCGAACACGGGAATCCTCTGTTTCCATGCACTGTCCGTGAAGGCCGGATACGAGGGGTCCGGGGCTGTGGTGGTTTTTCGTTTCGACGGAGGAACATCCACAACGCCTGCTATGAGGCATGCTGCTTCGGAAAGGGACTTGTAGTGCCTGTTGGAGAACACGCTTTGGGAATTGCCGAAGAATACGACGCTGAGCATCTACGGTCTGCCTTGCGGGAATCGAATTTGTTTGAACGCAGCAGTGCGCGCTTCGAGCGGCTGCTCTATAGCCATGCGCTCTATGCCCGATCCGAGCTGGACGCCGTGGCAGTCCGTATGTTCGAGCATGTACTGGGCATCTTCCGGGTTGGCGAGCGCTGCTCCGTGAGCGAGAAGTATGACGTCGGGTTTTATCCGTTTGGCGATCTCGTAATGCGTCTGGCTCCGTTTCGCAGTGTCTTCTATGCCGCCGCCTCCCGCGTAGCCAGTGGAGCCTCCTCGCGTTATGCCAGCGTGGAATATGAATATGTCGGGCATGGCCTTGCCCATCAGGATTTCCGTGTCTTCCGCGTTGAACGCATATCCTATGGTGAGCATATCGAGCTCTCGCGCAGTGCGGAGCATATCGATTTCCATGCTGTAGCCGAGCCCTGTGCCTTCGAGGGTCCTGCGGAACTCGCCTTCGAACCATGCTACCGTAGGGAAGTTATGCACACCCGAGAACCCGATCCGCTTACAGTCTTCCAAAAAGACCCTCATGTCTCTGAGCACATCCACTCCGTTCAGCCCTGCTATAACGGGCGTTTCCTTCACTTGGGGAAGAATTTCTCGCTTTCCCATGGTGTACACGAGCTTATTCGCATCGGCCATGGGAAGCATGCCTGCAAGGGAACTGTATCCCTGCATTCTGAAATACCCGGTATTGTACACGCCGAGGATGTCGATTCCTCCCCGCTCTATGAACTTCGCAGCTATGCCGTTCCCAGCCCCTGTCATGATAAGTGGTTTCCCCCGCGCTATTTCTGCCCGTAGCCGTGCGAGGAATTCCTGTCTAGTGTATCGCTTCGCCATGTTTTTGCTCCTTCTGTTTCGCTTCGATCAGCCCGATGAGCGTAAGGGCAGCCTCTTCCGCAAATGCGGGATCCTCGATGTGGGTGTTCCGCTCCACAACCGTGATGTTTCCGGGGAGCCTCGCTTTCAGCGCGAAAGCGGCATCTGCCTCAGGGTCGTAAAAACCTCCGCCTTTCACCGCGTAGCTGTCGTATCCGCCTTTCGGAATCATGAATACCGCTTCATCCTTGGTGAACGAAAGCCTTTGCGCCACCTCTGCTCCTACCCGTTCCATCTCTTCCCCATTGAGTCGCACATCCGTGATCTTCGGGCTGTGGCGGATGAGCGTCCTCGTGTTGTAGGGGGGCGGCACTGTCTCTGGTTCGTTGTACACGAGCACTTCTATGGCTCCTGTGGAAAGCACCTGCGGCAGGCCGAGCTTCCCCGCTGTCGTGAGCCTGTCCGGCCCCCCTGCGAGCAGAGCGTGAAACATCTCGTTAGACACTTCGATAGTCGAATAATCGAGCACAGCCCCTATGATGCCTTCCCGCATCATCTGCTCCATGGCTCTGCCTCCGGGGCCTATGGCATGGAACACGATGGTTTCGTATCCTTTGGATTCGAGCACCTCTACCGACTTCATAGCTCCCTTTGTGGTTATACCCACTGTGGTGACTGCGACCAACGGTTTATGGCCCCCTTCGAGTGTCACTTCGGTATCGGCCATGCCGCATACAGCACCTGCTGCGTTCGCGAGGATCTTCCGCGTGACCGGATTAAGGCCAAGTATATCAGTCACAGAAAACATCATGGTGATGTCCTTGATATCGACCCATGGAGCGACGTTGCCCGAAGCCATCGTGGATACCATGACCTTCGGAAACCCGTACGGCAGCTCGCGCATGACTTTGGTGCACAGGGTTGTTCCCTGTGTTCCCCCCATTGCCACTATGCCGTGCACAGTGCCCTCTGCCACGAGCTTTTTCACGATGTCAGCGGCCCCATCGGCCATGACAGGGGCAGCCTGTTCCCTATCCGGGTGTTCGAGCAGCTTTGCCAAGGGGATTCCCCCTGCACGGGCCACATCTTCCCTCGTGATATCCGGTCGTGCGGCTGGTTTGCCGACTACCCCTGCATCGATGAGCACTGCTTCCTTGCCGAACCCTTCTATCTGTTCGCGGAGGAACTGAGCTTCTTTCCCCTTTGTATCCATGGTGGAAAGCACGACGATTTTCTTTTTTCCCATTCCATGCCTCCTTTTTTCAAATGCTCCACGTCTCCTATGCGTGCTCAGCATCTAGAAGGCGTCGGGCGGTTATGTGGTCTGTGATGAGCACATGTACGAGGCCGCCGTTCAGCGCTCCTTTCACTGCTGCATATTTCGCACTTCCCCCTGCAACTCCGACTACATGATGGATATTCTGTATTTCCCGGAGCGTTAGCCCTATGACCCGCTCGTCGAGGTCGGATCGGATCGCTTTACCGTTGCAGTCGAAATACCGCAGATTCATGTCGCCTACTGCCCCTTTCCTGATAAGCGCATCGAGCTCTTGCCAGGAAACGATGTTCCCTTCCTGAACGAGGAGCGAGTCGGGCCGGGGCGCTCCGATCCCCATGATCGCCATATCTGCATGCCTGCCCGCTTCCAAGGTGTCTGCCACGGTTCTGTCCTGGGAAAAGGCATTCCGTGCCTGTATCGTGCCTGCGATTCCCGGAGCGGGAAGCAGGAGAGCCTGGCCTCCGAAGAGTTTGGCTGTGGCCCTCACGAGGTTCCCGGAATGGGTAT
>CAZWAS010000118.1:0-12108 GCA_964631915.1 uncultured Spirochaetales bacterium
TTCCATTGTTTCTTATGGCATAGAAAACCACTGTGCCTGCAAGAAATATCTCGCGGAGGTTCAGGTGCCCGAACCCCCCGTAAAGAAGGGTTTCAGAGAAGGGACGCACCGCCCCGTTCACATGGAACAGAGAACCGAAGAACACGGAGAGTAGGCATGTGAAGAGTACCCCTGCAAAGGAACCGAGAAAGGCCGTGAGTCCCTGCTTCGTAAAGCCGCCGATGAGGAAGATGATCACGAAGGTGAGGACCGATACAACGGAACAAGATATCAAAATCGGGTTCAGGCCCCAGAGGTAAGCGGGGATGAGGATTTTCCAGATGATGATTGCGGAGAAAATGAAAGAAGTTATGGCTTTTATCCCTGTCCACCCTGCGAATATCAGGAGAAACAACAAAAAGAGAGCGAGAAGGATGATTTCCGCATCGATGCGATAATGATCGATCACAGAGGCATTCACGATGGTGCCATTTTCCGGATGCAGGTCGAGTACGGTGAGCGCTATGTCCCCCGGTTTGAACACCTTATCCAACTCGAGTTTCCCAATGAGCATGTTTGTGGCTTCCAGTTCCCTCCCCTTGAACTGTCCGTTGAGCACCCGGATGACAAGATACTGATCGCCCTGGAGCACGAACCCGTATTGTTTTACCCGTTCATTGTTCACCTCCACTATTTTCGCGCGCACCCTGGCGCTGTGCCGGTACATGGAATTCTCGAATCCACTCGGAATCAGAAAAAGGATGAGGGTGATCACTATCACTGCTCCTACGAAGGCGTAATCGCGCTTATCGATTTTTTCTTTGAGGTTCAGAAACATGGTCGGCCTTTTTTCAAAAGAGGAAGGGATGGCGATTACGCCATCCCTTGCATTAGTGAACGACTTATTTCGAAGCTACCATGACTTCCAGATTCATGAGCTTCACAAGCCGTTTGAAGATATCCGTATTGTCGTAGTACCCGCCGAAAAGTTCCTGTCCTTTTCCTTTCGCGAATGTAGTGACGGGGACTCCCGTATGGGAGTAAGATGTCCAGCCTATGCCGGCTTTCTGGTTCAGGATATGGGTTATCTGCACAGTGAAAGGTTCGTAGCCGCCGTAGAGGAGATAATCGTTTTCGACCTCTCCGCCCATGGATCGCGCGAAGGCGCGCTGAAGCTGGGTTTTTTCGAGATCCGTGAGGTCGCTGTACTTCAGGCCGAAATAATCCTCCACAACGGGTATCATGTCTGCGATATTGCCTTTGCCTTTGTTCGCATCTTTGTAGGGTTTAAGTATCTTCATGTCGAAATTGACGTAAGAACCTTTCTGTGGGATGATTTTTTCGAAGAATGTGGAATACTGGGTTCCTGCAAAGCCGATAGACATACCTCCGGTCTCATGGTCCCCGGTCACGATGATAAGCGTGTCTTCCGGATGCTTTTCCTGGAATTTGATCGCTTCGGCAACGGCGTTGTCGAACGCTATGGTGTCCTTGATAGCGGAGGCTGCGTCGTTCGCGTGGCATGCCCAGTCTATCTTTCCGCCTTCGACCATCATGAAGAACCCCGTACTGCTGTCTTCGAGGAGCTCGATGCCTTTCCTCGTGTAATCTGCCAGCGAGAGCTCGCCCATCGCCCTGTCCATATCGTAAGGCATAGCAGAGCTGTCCTGGAGCACTGCATTGATCGCTATGACTTTACCGCTTCCGGGCTTAAGAGCGTCGAAATCCGCCTTGCTGTTCACGACCTTGTACCCAGCGGCTTTTGCAATCTCGATGACATCTTGTTTGTCTTTATTCTTCCCTTTGGGCTGTGCGAATCCGCCGCCGCCGAAGTAGTCGAAATTGCTCTGTGTCAGCTGTACCGCTATGTCGTACATATCTCCCCGGGACGGAACTTTGGCGTAGAACGATGCAGGTGTGGCATGGTCTATGGATACGGAAGAGACGATGCCGATCTTCACCCCTTTCGCCTTCGCCATTTCAGCGATCGTGGTGTATTTTTTGGTCTTTGTCGTATCCATATTGATGACCCCGGCCAGCGTCTTGTTTCCTGTGGCTATGGCGGTTCCTGCAGAGGCGGAATCCGTTATGAACGATCCTGCTTCATAGGTTGTGGTGACCCCTGTTACCGGGAACTGCGAGAAACGCAGGGGCTTTATGCCGATATCCTTCGACGAAACGGCGTGGCTGTATATCTCCGCCGCGTTCACCTGAGCCATCGCCATGCCGTCTCCGATGAACAGAAATATGTATTTTGCTCGTTCGGCTTTGGGCGCTGGAGCATCTACCGTCTTCGGTGTTGCCTCCTGTGCGGCACCTGCAAAAGACATAACCGGTACAAAAAGCGCTGCGAGCATGAGAAAAAACAAGGCAACGCTTTTTCCTTTTCTGATATTCATGATTCCCTCCATAAGGTATAGGTTGCGCCGAGTATAGAATCCGAAGGTTAGAAAACGTCTAAAGATATGTGAGTTTTTCGTAAGGTTTGTTGCGCGGTTCCGGGGATCATGGTATAAAGAAGCCCGTGAATCGTGGAGTTTTTTGCGCTGATCGGAGGCTTCCTGCCGGAATACGCATGGCGGTTCCGATAGTACTCCTTTTGTTATTCTCTGTCCCGGCTGTTTTTTCGCATGCACATGTGTTCATAAACAGCAGAGTCGTGTTTCTTTTCGAAGACGAGGACCTGAAAGGGCTGCGCGTCGAATGGCTTTTCGACAAGTTTTTTTCCGCGATGATCATCAACGATTACGATCGCGATAAAAACGGACGGTTTTCGATACAGGAAGTCAGGGAAGTGGAGGCGGGGGGCTTTTCGAATCTCAGGAACTTCGAGTACTTCGTAACGCTTTGGATCAACGGCAGGCAGAAACATGTGACAACCGTCACCCAATTCAATGCGGAAATCCGAAACGGAAGGTTATTCTACACTTTCACTGTACCGTTTATGATGAAAGCCCTTGCATCAAAGCAGGAAGTGCGTATGCGTCTATACGATGATACCTATTATGTGGCTTTTGAGGCGGTGACACCGGAGGATGTGGAGGCCCGGGGAGGTGCCCCGTCTGTCGAGCGCACCATAACGGTTGAAGGGGCAAAGGCAAAACCTTTGTATGCGGGCCAATACATGCCTGATGAGATTGTTCTGCGTTTCGGTATCAAGAAATGAGAGCACTGCTGATCTTTCTCCTCGCCATATCACTATCTCCTCTGAGTTTTGCGCAAAACGTGAACCCATTCACCTCCACGAACACCCACAAAATCGACCAGGCTTCGAAGCAGAGAATTTCCAACCCCTTTTACGATACCCTCATGGCAGTGATCGGTCCCGTGCAAAAGGAGTTGAACGAAAGGCTCGCAGAGGCTGTGCAGGCTATCCAGGGAAAGAGTTCGTTCTCCGCATGGTTTTTTATTCTCCTTTTTTCATTTCTGTATGGCATTATTCATGCCGCAGGGCCAGGCCACGGCAAAACAGTAATTTCTTCGCTGTTTCTATCGCGGAACGCCCGGATTTCCCACAGCTTTTTCGCCGGGAATCTGATAGCCGGCATCCATGCGGTTGCTGCTGTCGGGACAGTTTGCATCCTGTATTTCATAGTGAAAACCCTTTTTTCCGTAACATTCGAACATGCCAACAGAATCATACAGCTTTTCAGTTTCGCTCTTATTGCTCTTTTGGGACTGTGGCTTCTGATCTCGGCAATTGCGGATTTCTTTCGCACAAAACCTGTTGCTCCGGAAAAGGAGGGAAACGCAAAGGATACTGATGTGAAGACAGTGGTGTTTGCATCGTTTGTCGCAGGCATTGTACCCTGCCCGGGCGCATCCACCATCCTTCTGTTTTCCCTATCGCTTCAGGTGCCTGGAGTCGGAATCGCATCTGTAGCGGCCATGTCATTGGGCATGGGGCTGACTATTTCCCTTACAGGAGTCTTGACGATTCTCGCCAGACGCGGAGTCTTTACGGCAAGCAGGTTGAACCGCAAGCCGGAAGGAAGGGGTTTTCTCGCTTTGTACGGCGCTTTCAGGGTTTTGGGAGCGGTCGTGCTCATCATCATGGGCACGCTGCTGTTTTTTTCCTTGTTCTGAAGAACTGCGCGGTTCGGCTGCGGGTGCGCGAACAGGCGATCATCCGGCCGAGCGTTTCCCCGCACTGCAGCATGAAAGGAATGTTTCCAGCTCTCCGATGATACTCCTCAATCCCTCTTCGTTGAACGAGACGTATTTCACAGCATCGGCTTTCTCTTCCTTGATGAGCCCTGTAGTTTTCAGCTGGTCCAGATGGCGGGACACTGTGGCTGTAGTGAGACCCATTGCGTCTGCCAGCTCCTTTCCGTAGGAAGGATTTTGTCGGATGAGTTTCAGAAGCTCCAGCCTCGATTTATCAGCCAGTACCTTGAGCACCGAAGCGAGCTTTTCTGCGGTCTGGCTGTTCGCTGCGCTGCCTGCGTTGATGTTGAACATGAAGTAGAAAATATCGCTCGAATAGCTCATGATGTTATGGGTATACAGAAAATAGGACGGGGAAAAGATATACGAAGAATACTGCCGATTCCCAAGTTTTTTTCCTTTGATCTCCTCTGCGAGCGCAAGGGGATGTTTCCGCTTCAGCTGCTCCTGTATGTTCCTGATCGCATCGCCATACTGCCTGGAGAGGGACTGTACCTGCCGTTCGAAACACTCGTTGTCCATTTCTCGCAAAAGCCTAATGAGGGATGCCCTGAAGCTCTCGGGCTCTTGGATGAGGGAAAGGAGCACTCCTTTGCTGCCGCTCGATATCCAATACAGTTTTCCGTAGAATTCCGAAAAAAGGTTAGGATTGTCCCGGATTTTGCCTATAGCATCCTTCGGGATTTCCTGGTTCATGAGGATATAAGTGAACTCGAGCGGTTCGAGGCGCTCTACTTCAGCGAGAAATTTTTCCGTATCCTGATATATGCCAGTCATAGGGACCAAATCTACCAGCGAAAGGGTCGGCCAATTCAGCGTCGAGATACGACCGAGAAAAGTTTTGCTCGGTTCAGAAAGCAACGAGAAAATCTCCCCCACCCAGGCCTTGTTGAAGTCATGATACGCCGTCTTTCCGAGAAACGTCGCTGCTGAAATGAGTTCAGTCACCCGCGAGAAAAAGACTTTGGTTTCATGCGGCGCTTCGGAAGAGTCTACATCCACTGGCATGGCAACCTCGCTATTCAATAGTTTCGTTCTTACGCAATTGAGTAATTATAACACAAACCGTCAGGATGTAAACAGGCAGTCATCCTCCGTCCCTGCAGCGCTGCCGATCTTCATGTCCTCCATCCTTCAGGGGGCCGCAAAACCATCCTCCGTCCCTCGATCTTTCTTCAATTAAAAAAAACCGCTATAGTTCGCTCATGAGTCGGATACAGGATGTGATCATCATATACAACAGGCCGGATGCATATTCCGCATCTCACCTATGGAAAGAAAGTGCAGAAGGCGTGCTCGAAGAAGTGAAAGCGGTAGGCGGAGCGCTGGACAGGCTGAAGCTGCGCTGGAACGCATACGGCATCGCATCGCTTGAGGAGCTTCCGGATATCCTGCACAGGCATCCTGAGTGCTTGGTCTTCAACCTCGTGGAGGATTTCCATGTCGCAGATATCACGTACAACGCCGTACCGTCGCTCTGCGAGAGTTTCGGATGTGGGTGTACGGGGAATCCATCCGAGGCTTTGTTCGCCAGCCTGGACAAGATCCGGTCGAAACGGATACTCGAACAGGCAGGGCTTCCTGTTCCGGAATGGAGGCTCGTGAATCTGGGAGAGTCGCTCGACGATGTCGATTTGGTTCCCGGTCTGTACATCGTGAAACCTATTCGAGGCGATGCAAGCGAAGGCATAGACATGGAGTCGGTTGCGGCATTTCCCGGCGCGGATTTCTGGAAAGCGGTCGAGCGCATCCACAAGGAATTTTCCCAGCCTGCGCTCATCGAACGGTTTTGCGGAACCAGGGAGCTCAATGTATCGGTTCTACAGAAAAGCGATAGGATAGAGGTGCTGCCTGTCGCCGAGATAGATTTTTCCGCGTTTCCGTCTTCCATGCCGAAAATCGTGGATTATGCAGCGAAATGGCAACCGGATTCGTTCACATATCGCAATACCCCGCGGATTATTCCCGCGCAGCTTTCCGACGATGTGATGCGGAAGGTGCGCGATTACTCGCTCAGAGCATGGTACGCGTTCGCGTGCCGAGATTACATCCGGGTGGATTTCCGCCTTGACGAGGAGTTGCGGCTTTATATTCTAGAAGTAAATGCCAACCCGGATATTTCTCCGGATGCGGGATTCGCTGCTGCGCTCTCTGCAGCAGGCATCGAATACGATGCTTTCATATCAGGGCTCATCGGCACTGCCGAAAAGCGTACCCGCGTTCCCATAGAATTGAAACGGGGTTCCGTACGGACCGAACCCCAAGGGCTCGTGTTCATCAGGAGGACCTCTCCCCAGGACAGGGACGAGATTCTTACGCTCGTGGAAGAAACGGATTTCTTCAGACCTGATGAGGTGGACATAGCCAGAGAAGTGCTCGATGAGGCAATTCGGCAGGGGGAAGGAGGGCATTATCAGTCTTTCACCGCTGTGGAATCCAATCAGGTTTCCGGGTGGATCTGTTTCGGAGAGACTCCCTGCACGCTGGGTACTTACGACATTTACTGGATCGCGGTCCGCACTGACAAGCAGTCAACTGGACTCGGCACCAGGCTCATGCAATTCGCGGAAGATGAGATTCGTTCCCGCAAGGGGAGACTCATGGTGATAGAGACTTCGGGGCAGCAGAAATATTTTTCCAGCCAGCAGTTTTACCTCAAAAAAGGATTCTACGAAGCATGTCGTCTCAGGGATTTTTACGCCCCGGGGGATGATAAAATTGTATACCTGAAACCCATCGGCTGACCATCGGTTTGCGGAACCTGCCGCCGCGCTTTGAGGTCGGCAGGTCGCGGCGTTTCCCGCCGTTTTTCAGCAGGCACTCACCTTCGCCCTATACTGTTCGACTTCCCAGTTCCGGATGAACTCTATCTGATCCGGCGGCATGAATTGATGGCCGCCGAAGCTTTCGGCATATACCGCTATTTTGACGGCGTCTATGTATTCGTCCAGAACGATTTCTGCGGATTTCTGGCTGTTGCCGTATGCACATATGCCGAACCCTTCGAAGGCTATGACCTTAGGATCATTGCCGTTTCGTTTTCTGTAGTTTTCGATGCCAGCTGCGAGAGCCTTGTGCCAGTCGCTGGTTTTCGGTACGAAAAGCGGCTGATAGCCGCAGTATACGATATGGTCAGGGCTGAATGCAGAGGACAGGGGAAGGAAAGCAGTTTCGTTTTTGAGAAACCTATCGAGTTCCTTGTTGCTTGCAAAAAGGCAGATACCGCCTTCCTCACCGTTCCTTAGGAGCGTTTCGACGGCTTGCTTCATGGATGCTACGCGAGCGGTATCCCGTTCTACGGGGGTGAAGTCCGGAGAGCGCTTGAGCACGCTCTTCAGTCTTTCGAACAGCTCGCGATAGAGGGTTTTCACTTCGGCACCGGTATCGGCCGCCACGAGCACCCCGTGATTCTGCATGAACAGGCAGGGAGGAAATGCACCGCTTTTTCCCTTGTGTTCAAGGAGGGCCTGTCGGACTGTAGTCGCAAGGATGTACCCGGGATTCACCGTGGGAATCCAGCACGCCTTGCTTCCAAAGAGTTTTTTCATTTCGCGCTCTCCGTTTTTGCTGCAGGTGAGCCCGTTCACCAACGGTGGATGGGTATGTACGACAAAAACGTACGGGAAAAAATCGTGTAGGAGCGTTTCCACGCTCGGTCTCTTGGTACGTTCTTCTGGTTCCCTCGCATTCATGAGGTCTGCGAGTACCTGTTTTTCTCGCGCATCCGTATCCTTCGGATAGGTTTTGCTCCAAATTGCTGCAAGAGCTCGTCGGTTCATTTTTACGAAACCGGACGCTTGAATGTTCGCGAGAGACGTGCCCGACCCTTTTATGAAAAGGAACGAATCGTCTTTAAACGATGTGTTTCCTCCTCCTGCTATGACGAATTCCTTGTCCTGTCCGTATAGATGCGAAAGTTCTACCAGTTCTTGCAACGACATGCTCCGGCTCCGTGTTCTCGAGGATCTATCGAAACACCCTTTCAAGGCGCTCGGATAGAGGCTTGATGCCTCTGATCGATAGTAGCGGTTTCATGCGGTTTTGGATAGGCTAACTGCGGCCATTGTCTGTATACTGCAGGCACCATGTGGAGATTTTACATCGCATACTTTTCCATGTTCGCAAGCATGTCCGTCGTAGGGCCGTATCTCCAGCTTTTTCTCAAGCTCAAAGGATATGCGCCTGTGCAGATCGGGGTGCTCTTGGGTGCTTACGAAATTGCAGGAGTGTTGGGCCCCCTTTCCCTCGGAGCTGCAGCTGATAGAAACGGAGCATATGTACCGCTCCTCGCTTTAGCCGTAGTGGGGGGAGCTCTAAGCTTCCTTTCTCAGCAGTTCATAACCGGATTGGCTCCTGCGGTGCTGTGCATCTTGTTCATGGGCTTTTTCTACAAATCCAGCATCCCTCTCACGGATGCGCTTGCAAGCCACTTCCTCCCCGATCCTACCCACCAGTATGGAAAGGTCAGGGTTATGGGGAGCATCGGATTTGTCTTCTGTTCCGTGCTTTTCCCCATCGTGGGTTTCATCAATGCGAACTCGAAGGATTCTATACTCATCATGGTGTCGGCGACTTCTGCGCTCCACGCAGGAGCTCTGTTCTTTCTGCCGAAAAGCACTGGTTCGAAAAGCGGCGATATGGAGCAGAGACCAGCATACGGATTTCGTCTGCCGAACTTCGAACCAGTTTTTTGGATCGGAATCGCTGCAATTTTCTTCGGTTTTTTCGGCATGTCGTCGTACTATTCGTTTTTTTCCCTGTATCTGCAGGAATCCCTGGGCATATCGCAGGTGAGCTACATATGGGCTCTCGGCACATTCTGTGAAATCCCTTTCATTTTTTTTTCGGGTTATCTCATAAAACGGTTCGGGTTAGTCCGCATGTTTTACGTCTCGTTTCTCGCCATGATTATTCGGCTCAGTCTCTTCGCTCTGGTGCCTAAGCTCGTGGTGGTACTCCCGGCTCAGATTTTTCACGGTTTCACCTTCGGAGTCTTCCATACAGCCTCGGTGGCTTTCATCAATGCCAACACCATTCCGGAGCGGAGGGCTTTGGGCATGGGGTTGTACATCTCCATAGGCTGCGGCCTTTCCGCATTTCTCGGAAGCGCGCTGGGAGGCTTTGTTGTGGAACACGCGGGATTCCGAGGGCTTTTTCTATGTTATGCTGCAGCTCCGCTTTTGAGCTGTATGATCTTGTCGATGTTCAAAAATCGTTTTAGGGATCCGGTTTCAGGAAAACTGATGTAAAAAGCCCGATGCGGGGGGACGGAGGATCGAAATCATCGACACAGATGCAGAACCATGCTATTGTATGCAGTCGCAAGGGGGTTCTGCCGGGACTCAGGATCCTTTTCCCAATACCTGACTATCGGGGTT
This sequence comes from uncultured Spirochaetales bacterium, assembly GCA_964631915.1. Lineage (GTDB taxonomy): Bacteria > Spirochaetota > Spirochaetia > CAZWAS01 > CAZWAS01 > CAZWAS01. The sequence continues at coordinate 9,525 of CAZWAS010000118.1, forward strand.
GACAAAAATATGCCGTTCGAGATTATCCTACTTAGTCCTCGGAAGGGAACGGTTCGCAAAGCATACGTCGGAGGGTATTCCAGATGTCCATGAACTCCTCTGAGAACGATACCATCGCTCAGTTGGTAAGTCTCTATGAATATTCGGTACTGGCAAGGGAAATCGATGTCCTGGAACAGGAGTTTACAAAGCGGGGAGAGGCCTTTTTTCATGTATCGGGCTCAGGCCACGAAGCTTCTTCGGCATTGGCTCCCCATCTGACGGAAGTAGACTGGCTCCATTGCCATTATCGCGATAAAGCGCTAATGCTTGCGCGTGGCATTAAACCAGAAATGTTTTTCTTAAGCCTTTTTTGCAAGGATGGCTCCCATTCGCGAGGAAGACAGATGTCCGCTCATCTGAGCGATCCTTCCCGCCGCATTCTGAGCATGGTGGGCCCTGTCGGGAACAGCGCTCTGCAGGCTGTTGGTGTGGCAGCTGAGACAAAGGGAACTGCCGGTAATCCGATCGTCCTCTGTTCTCTGGGCGACGGCATGACCCAGCAGGGAGAGGTATTCGAGGCCATTGCCCATGCGGTTCGGGATTCGCTTCCGGTTTTGTTCCTCGTAGAGCACAATTCGTTCGCAATTTCCACAAAGACCCAGGGCAGGACGTTCTATTCTCTTCCCGATGGTCCTGCAGACACTTTTTACGGCATGCATATCCACTACCTTGACGGCAGGGATGTAAAACTCTGCTACGAACAGTTCGGCGTTCTAGTTGCAACCATGCGGAAAACGAGACGACCTCTTATTGCTGTCATGGATGTTGAACGCCTTTCGAGCCATACGAATGCGGACGACCACACTGTATATAGGACGAAAGAAGAGATCGACCAAGCGAAAGAGCAGGGTGATCCTATTACCATTCTAAAACAATACCTTGTACAGAACGGAGTATCCCCCGCAAAGCTCGACGAGTTTGTGCATCAGAGCAGGAAAGAACTCGCTGCCATAGCTGAAAAGGCACAACTCAGTGCGGAGCCGAAACCGTATTTCTTTGCAAAACGGGAACTTCCGGAGTATCTCGTACATTCTGCATCGGAATACAGGGGAAACGAGGATGGTGAACGCCTTGTCATGCTGGATGCGATACGCGAAGTTCTGCGTTCCCGTATGGCCAAGGATAAGCGGGTCACGCTTTTCGGCGAAGACATCGAAGACCCGAAAGGCGATGTGTTCGGTGTGACAAAAGGCCTCACGAAAGAATTTCCCGGCCGAGTGGTGAACTCGCCTTTGGCGGAATCGAGCATAGTTGGCCTTTCCATCGGTAGAGCCCTTGCCGGCGGAAGACCTGTAGCGTTTCTTCAATTCGCGGATTTTCTTCCCATCGCGTACAATCAGATTTTTGCGGAACTGGGAAGCATGTTTTGGAGAACGGACGGTGCATGGCAGGCTCCTGTGATTGTCATGATCACCTGTGGCGGATACAGACCGGGTCTCGGCCCCTTCCATGCGAGCAGCCTCGAGGCGCTGGGAGTGCATACGCCGGGTGTGGATGTGTTCATGCCGAGCACTGCTTCGGACGCTGCTGGGCTCCTCAATGCGGCATTCGAATCCGGAAGGCCTACGCTTTTCTTTTATCCGAAAAATTGCCTGAACGATAGGGAGCATACCACTTCGGCGGATGTTGCCAGGCAGCTTGTGCCGATCGGCAAGGCGAGATTTGTTCAGAACGGCAAGGATATCACCTTTGTCGGGTACGGAAACGCTGTCTCCCTTTGCGTGAAAGCGGCCGAAGCGCTGAAGTCGGCGGGAATTTCGAGCGAGGTGATCGATCTGCGGAGCCTTCTGCCCTGGGACGAGAGGGCTGTCATCGCGTCGTGCGAAAAGACGGGGAAACTCATCGTAGTGCACGAGGATAACCATACAGCCGGATTCGGAGCGGAGATAGCGGCTACGGTCTCCGAAAGAGTGCGGATTCCGGTGAAGATTCGACGCGTCACGCGGCCGGATACCTATGTCCCCTGCAATTTTTCGAACCAGCTTGAAGTGCTTCCTTCCTACAAAGCGGTTCTGGAGGCCGCATGCAGCATGCTCGACCTCATAGTCACGTGGAAGCGGGCCGAAAAAAAAAAAAAAGGTATCTTTCTCGTAGAGGCGATCGGGTCCAGTCCCTCCGACGAGTCTGTGACCATACTCGAATGGAAAATAAAACCCGGCGACAACGTTGAAACGGGTATGCTTCTTGCAGACCTCGAAGCGGATAAAGCGGTACAGGAGCTTCTTTCGCCTGTGACGGGTACTGTGGTGGATATCCTCGAGAAGCAGGGAAATCTGGTGAAAGTGGGTACGCCGGTGCTGAAGGTGAAGACGGGCAAGGGCGGAACCCCCCTGAAGCCTGTGACCAGGGAGAATCCGGGGCATCCCCATATAAAGCCTGCGCAGGGCGCTGTGAAAAAAGAACACAGCATAGAACCGGCTTCAAGCGTAAAGGCTATGATAGGCATCATGGGTATTGCTGTATCCAAAGGTTCGAGAGTCGTTTCCAACGAAGAGATCAGCAGGACCTGCACGGAATGGAGCCCGGACGATATTGTGAAGCG
>CAZWAS010000119.1:0-7786 GCA_964631915.1 uncultured Spirochaetales bacterium
TTCAAGGTGAAAGACAGGATACCTGTATCCGGAACGACCCGTTGATTTTCGTCGAATTGAAGGAGGACTTCGATTTCCTTCTCCCCGTCCTCCATGGAATCCGGGAGTTTTATCGGAGCCTTCAGTTCCGCGGAACCGCGTATGGGCACATCGATCGATATCTTTTTGATGAGTAGATTCTGGTTTTCCCATACGATCCCCAAAAGCCGCAATACGGCAAGCCTTTGAGAATAATTCGAGACCGTGAAAGGTACGGTAAAATGCCGTCCTACCTTGCCCAGATGTTTCGGAAATACGATCGAGGGGAAGCCCATGGCTTTTTTCGATACCTCTCCATTCGACGAGAAAGGAACAATAGGAGTGTCGAGATAATCGGAAAGGTCGGACATGTAGGTTCTGTCCTCAATTCGCAGCGGTTGAGGCTGCTGTGTTTCTTCGCTGTGCGAAGCGGTCGGCTGCGGTGAAGATGAGGTATCGATGACTTCGGGACTGACTCCGGAATCTGTTTTGATGTCCTTGGAATTTTGCGCAGCGGTTTCGATGTAAGACGGCGAGCGAGGAAACTGAATAAGGTGCACCTGCCATCCGAACCGTTTCGCCTCTTGCGAGAAGGCCTGCAGCTCTCGCTTTACCCCTTCTTCGTCGGTCTTATTCATGCTCTGCGGGGGAGGGTCGTGAATACCGTCGGTGAGGATGAGAATTTCCTTCCGAGTCCGCAGCGGCAGATCTTTCACGTACCGATAAAGGAAATTGATCGCTTGTATCAGATCAGTGTGTTTCCCGAAGGGCTGAAGGAGAAGGAGGCGGCTCAGTATGTGCTTCGCATTCTCAGGAGATGCGATTTTCTGAGCGATTTCCAGTTCAGGATAATCCGAAAAGCTTATGAGATGAAACATATCGTCGCTTTTCAGATAGTGCTTCAGGATATCGTGTACGACGTACTGTTGAATATCGTCGTAGTAGGGCAAGACGCTTTCTGATACGTCGAGCATCACAACGATGTCGAGCGGTTCCGCCCATATCGGTGCAAGAGAGGCGAGAAAGAATACACATGCGATTATGACTCTTTTTATGCTCATGCCGGTCAGAAATCTGCGCTTTGTATGTCTCCTACGGAATAGGAGTATTCCCGTTCGTTTATGACGAAATGCAATTGTTCGCCCTGTTTGTGGCCGTAGAGCTCGTTACCCAGAGGTGACAAATATGAGATGATGTTTTTCTCCGGATTCGATTCCCAGGGGCCCAGTATGGTATATTCTTCTTTTTCGTTCGTTTTCAGATTAACCAGGGTCACTCGAGTACCGAACGATATCTTTGTTGGGTCCACATCTTTCTTTTCGAAGATTTGAGCGCGTTCGATTTCGTCCTTAAGGCGAGCGGCAGTGGCATTGAGTATTTCCTGTCGCTCTTTCGCAGCCTTGTACTCGGCATTCTCACGCAAGTCTCCGAGGGCTGCTGCGGCGCTGATCTCTTTCGAGTTCTCTGGAACTTCTACATCGAGAATGTGCTGCAGAGCTTTCTGTTTGCTCTGATAGCTCGCGGAAGTTACGAGAAGTCCGCGCGATACGGTTTCCATTTCCTTATCCCTGTCGCCGTAGAACTTGAAGTTCGGGAACCGTTCCGTAATGTGGTGGCGGAGTTCGAGTTTTTGAGACGGATCGAGCTCCTTTACGTCCTCTACGAGTGTATAGAGTCTGTTTACCGAATCCTCGTCGGCCTTTGCAAAATACTCCTCCAGTTTCCGTTCCTTGAAAAGAAATGTTTGGATCTGTTTGTTAAGCTTCCTGTTGTTGCTCACATCTCTACGGTTGCTTATTTCCCTGAATGTGATATCGAGGAGGTGTACCATACCGATCAGCATTTTTTCATAGTCGATGCCGAATTCTTTGAACCAGGGTTCATCGATCACATTCTTCGCGATCCATGTGAAAGGCTCCCTGTATTCCTTGTACACATCCAGTATGCGGAGAAACAGATCCTGCACATTCTGTTTATAGCCGTTTTGTACCAGTTCATCGATGACGTATCGCGAGAGGTAGAGGGGGAAAAGTCTGCAGAAAATATCGGGCCATGACGGTATATATTTCTTCACCTTTGCGAGAAACGCCTTTTTCAATTCCGGATCTTCGATTTTCGCGAATACATCTTCGACATCTTCGATCTGCTCGAACAGTTCGGTGAACGTGTACGAAAAGCCGGGATTGAGGTACGGATACATAGCTACGATCTTCTTCACGAGCAGAAATGCGGACATCACGATTTCATTCACTTGGTTGATGTTCTTGAGAAAGCCGGTGAGATAGGAGAACATTTCCCCGAAGTATTCGGAATCGGTGTCAGCATGCTTCAGATAATCTTGTATGCTCGCAAGCCGGGCGAAAAAATCTTTTTCGGCCTTGTACTTGTTGAAGGCTTTTTCTTCGAAAGAAATAGGATTTTCCCTCACCATAAACTGATCCAATTTTTCCGGATGGTTTCCGAAGGCTGGATCCGTTTTGAGAATTTTTCTCGCCTCCGTACTCCATGTCGACCACTCTCCCGACGTCAGAATGCTGGGTACGAGTTCGCTTTTTATGCGTTTCATATCCGTCACATTGTCGAAGCTTCTGATGATGGTCTTAAGCGCCCATGGGATGTCTTTTTTGATCTTGGATTTCAGATCCTCTTTCTTCATAATGGACTTGAGCACCCAGATATGATCTTTGCTCAGTATGGAAAGCGCGTTGACCGCCATCTTCAAGGACATCTGATGTCCCCGTTTTTTGGCAAAGTCTATGATGATCTCGTCGTCTTTTATCGTACGGATCCTACCGATTCCCCACGAGCGGTGAAACACAAAGTTCCCTTCATCGAATGCTATGTGCTTTTCGAAGTCGTTTATAGCATCGTGAACATTACGCCATCCCTGCGTCAGATTGGAAAGTTTTATGTATTCTTCAAGCTGGCTATGATAGCTATATTTTGCCCTGTAGCAGATGATAATTTCCGCTCGTGCCCAATCGTTTTTTGCATCATATTCGAGTATTTTTTTCAATATCGTTATGGATGTGTCCCAATTTTTCCGTTCCTTGTAATATTTGTACAGCTCTTCCAAAATTTGCGCTGCACGTTCGCCGCTTAAAGTTTTTGCGACCTTGTTTTCGACATGAAAGAAAAACTCGGTCTCTTCGGGGCAGTATTGAATGAGTTTGTGCCAAATGTCTTTCACATTCGCGAAGAGTTTTTTGTTGATGTATCGATGGATCGCTTTCTTGTAAAAATCGACGGCGGCTTCTATGTTGTTCTCAGCTTCCATTTTTTCGGCAAGCTGTTTTACGATATCGGCTTCTTCGTAGTCGACCCGGATAAGCCGTTCCCAGATCTGATACATCTTCTCTTCCTGGTTTTCGTTGTTATAACAATCCGCAAGCGTACGCAGGGCGTACTTGTTTTCTCCAAATTCGAGAATTCTTTCGCATAGATACTCGACGATATTCCATTTGTGATTATCAGAAAAAATATTGATAAGCATAATGAGGTTCGAATCGTCCACAAGCTGCTTTGAGAGGGATATGATCCCGGAAATATAAAGAGCTATGATGCTATTCTTCGTGTGTTCAAGGTGTTCGTCGCAGAGCGCTTTGACTTTGTCCTGCATGCCGAGAGAATTCGTTTTTTCTATGATCGTATCAAGCTCTTTAAAGTTATGTATCGTATAGCTATTCAACGTAGCCCGTGTCCATTTTTCTTCATTCAACAATTCATTTATCGTGTTCAACAATTCATCTGACATAGTGCTTTCTCCTCAAGCTAATTTGTGTACTGGTTGTATATGGAAGCGTCTAGTTCGCGAATTTTCATCATTACTTCATCGATTTTACCGCGATCTTCTTTTGTGCTCACATAATGATCTATGAGCCAGAAGTAGCGGTTCAGTAGTCGTGGAACAAGGTATGCGGCGCTTTCCCTTTTGTCGCGTAGTTCATGCTCCAAAGCATAAATCGATTGTTTCAGTTTCCCAAATTCTATGGGCCTCAATTCCCTTTTCACATTGAAAACACCGTACAAAACTGCGTAGACGGGTATCCACTCCTTTAGTTCTTCGTTCGAATAACCATGCACCGAGAGTTTTTCCACAAGCCGTTTCAGCATTTCCGATTCCATTGAGGCCAAGTCGATTTTCTGCGGATTGAGGAAGAACGCTTCGCGGAAAAAAGCTTTAGAAATGCGTATCTCATTGATCAACGCATAGCAGTCTCCCAATTCCGACAGGATTTCGGGATCATCCTTTCGTTCCTGGTTCGCTTTTTCAAAAAACTCCAAGGCATGTTCGTAGTCTCCGATCGCTTTATAGCATCTGCCTATGCGTACCAGGATTTCTGGCTCCATGCCGCCAGATTTATCGTTCAGTTTTGAATAGATTGCAAGGGTTTCGGAAAATACCCACTGGCGGAACGCATGTAAACATTGTTCGCTTTTTTGGCCAATTTTGTTTACGAACCGCTGAAAAACTTTCCATTGTTCAAGCAGGTATTCGCCCTGTTCGAATAAATCCGATATACCGGAAATTTTTCCGCTCCGCTCTTTCCAGAACGTCGCACACTTCAGACCTGAAACAACCTCCTCATTGTCAAAGTCCAGGGCGAGCGCTTTCTCTAATAAGTCCATCGCTCCTGCCAGGTCACCTTCTTTTATTCGTGTATAGGATTCACTGATATGCTGAGCAACGCTTTCATTTCTTTGTCCAATCTCTTCCATAGTGCACAATTAATGAAATTATATCATTTACAACACATTAGTCAATTAAGGATGTATAGACTTTCATAAATACCTCGAAAACAGTATAATGTGCTTATGAATATGCCTCTCATTGCACCTTCTTTGCTGTCTGCTGATTTTTCCTGTCTGGGGGAGGGGCTCAGGAGAATACACGATGCAGAAGGGGATTGGGTGCATTTGGATATCATGGATGGCAATTTCGTCCCCAATATCACATTCGGACCAAAAATGGTCGAAGACCTGAGGAAGTTGAGCAAGCTGCCGTTCGATGTGCATTTAATGATAGTGAATCCGGAAAAATACGTCGAGCATTTCGCCAGAGCGGGAGCGGATTATATCACATTTCACCTCGAAGCATCGGTCCACGCACATCGACTCATCGAGGAAATTCATGCGCTCGGCAAGAAGGCAGGTATTTCGATCGTACCTTCGACTCCGGTTCAACTTCTCGAAGGCGTTCTTCCTTTTCTTGATCTCATTCTGATAATGGGCGTTAATCCGGGATTCGGCGGACAGTCTTTCATAGAAACATCGCTCGGCAAATTATCGTATCTGAAGGCGCAGAAAGTCGAAAAAGATTTCAGGTACCTCATATCGATCGACGGAGGAGTGAATAGGACGACAGTGCGGAGAATCCGCGATGCAGGAGCGGAAATAATCATCAGCGGTTCTGCATTTTTCAGCGCACAGAATCCGAAAGAAGAAGTACATTTCCTCAGGGAAGGGAAATGATGAGAGAACTCTTGTTGGCCAGACAGACTGGTTCCCATTATCTATTAAATATCCTTGCTTTATGCGTCGAAACATAAGAAAGGGGTCCAAAAGCTATATGAAAAAATCAGTATGGAGAGGCCTTCTCGTGTGCGCGGTCTTCCTTTTCGTTTCTTCCAGCGTATTCGGCCAGAATACAGAAGAGAAGATCGATTACCTCAAATCCGGAATCGAAAAATTCACCCGCACAGAATATAACGCGGCATTGCTCGATTTTCGGGAAATCATTCTCTCTCAGCGCCTCAAAGATGCACACGGAGACGGTTACTTTTGGATAGCAAAATGTTATATCGCTTTGGGACAATTGGACGAGGCAGAAAAAAACCTGGAATATTTTCTCATAAATTTCAAGGGAAATCAGTATTATCCGGAGAGTTATTACCAAAAAGGGAGGTTGCTCTATCTTCAGGGCGAATATGAAAAATCCCTCGAAGTGCTGCAAAGCTTTTTGGAATCGTATAAGGATTCACCGTTCGCCTCCAATGCGCTGTATTGGGTAGGAGAGAATCTGTATTCTCTCGGTATGCTCGACGAGGCGCTGAATGTATTTCATTCCGTAGTGGAAACCTATCCCACCAGTTTCAAAGTCGAAGCTGCAGGATACCGCATTTCGCTTATAGAGCTGAAGAAAAGGGAACGAGAATTGCTGAAGCTTCTGAAGTGGAGCCACGAGGAATCGTTAAAAACACTCGAAGAATTTCAAAAGCGCGAGAAAACGTACGAACAGGCGCTTGCGACGTATCAGAGGAAACTTTCCTTGATTTCTGAAAAAGAGCTCGAAACGGAGCTGCAGAAACTCGAAAAAGAGCTCCGCACGAAGAATGCGGAAAACGAATCTCTCGTGAACGAAATCAATTCTCTTAAACAAAGCTCTGCGAATTTGAGCGCGCAATTGGATGCCGCGAAGGCGGAACTTGCGAAAGTAAGCGTACCGGCTCAGGACACGGCAAGACAACCCACACCTGCGCCGCAGCCTGGAATCGGTCCTGCAGGAGCCGATTCCGCAAAACGGCTCGAAAACACGAAACGCCTTTTGGATCTGAAAGAAAAGGCCTTGGCCGTACGCGAAGCGTATGTGGATATGCTGTTGAGGATGGCGGAGAGCAGATGATGAATATGATAAAACGATCATTTTTGGGAATTGCTGTGCTCGTATGCTTTGTTTCGTTTCTCGGCGCTCTGGATATGCAGGAAGGACGGATAAAGCTGACGCTTCAGGAAAATATCGGGAGATTCTCCGCGTATTATCTCGAGAATCTTGGAACGAATAAATATACGCCGCTTTTTCTGGATCAGGATCCGCGAACAACGGTGCTGAGCATCTTTTCCGACAACAGAGTATTTCGCATGGGTGAGAGCACTGTTTTTAAACAGTCAGTACGGCAGAGCGATAAAAACGTCGATTTTGTCTGGAAGTCGAATGATCTCATAGTCACAGAATCGTTTTCGTTCCTGCGTTCTTCTTCTTCGACGTTGGCAAAAGGTTTTAAGATAACGGTACGCATAGAGAACATTTCGGAAAAGGATCTTGCGATTGGGGTCCGGTATCTTTTCGATACCTATCTCGGAGAATCTTCGGAGCAACACTTCAAGACGGACAAAGGAGTATTCACAGGAGAAACGCTCCTCAAGGAACGGTCATTGGGAACGTATTGGCTTTCTCCATCTAAAGACAAACCCGATACGCTCGGCTTTCAGTGCATGACTTCCGGACCTGGCATAACCGTTCCGGACAGGGTGGTGTTTGCCAATTGGAAACGCTTGAACGATTCGACATGGACTTTCGAGGTGAACGAGAAGAGAGATTTCAGTCAGCTTCCCTATTCGATCAACGATTCGGCCGTGGCTATGTACTACGATCCTGTTACTGTTCCGCGTGGCGGCTCGAGAGAAGTGGTGATCGTTCTTGGGAATTACGCGAAAGAAGGTTTCGTAGGATCGGAATCGAAAAGTTCCTCCGAGATAATTCAAATCTACAAGCAGACGGTGAACGAACCTCAGACCGTTGCGCAGGACCCGGTCGCAGCTGATCTCATCGCATTGCGGGACTTTCTCGCGCAGCTCAATAAAAAACTCTCGAACAATGAGATGCTTTCCGATGATGAGTACAGCCTTATGCTGAAGATTCTCCAGGAACTTGAGGCGAAATCTTCATCGTATAAGAAATAACGTTAATCCGATGACGGAAACTGGCCTTAGAAAAGCCGAAAAACTGTTTAGAAAACGGAAGTTCCCAGAGGTGATTCGTCTATTGGAA
>CAZWAS010000119.1:7884-11995 GCA_964631915.1 uncultured Spirochaetales bacterium
TATTTGAAACGGGGATATCAATTGAATCCGGAACATGTGAATACGATGCTCGGTCTGGCAATAACGCACCTGAAGCGGGGAGAAACGGAAGAAGCGCTGAAAGCATGGCTTTCAGCCATAGATCATGATCCAAAGAATAGAATCGCAAAAAACGGACTGGAATTCCTTCGCAGACAGGGGGATGATCTCCATGAATTGACGGAAAGTGCGCGGATCAGACGCTTGTATCCGGGCACAGGGTTTCGCATTCCGTGGTTCATTCCGCTTATCCTCATCGTCGCATTCGTCGGCGTAACGGGTTTTTTCACGGTTCCCCCGTTCTTGGAAAAAATTCTTGAGAATCGGAGGACGATGCGACCCGGTATCGAACAGGTGGCGATCGAAGAGCTGAGTGGTCCAATCACCGAATACGGAGGACAATTCACATACATCCATTCGGAAAAAGAGATACGGAACATTTTTAAAAAAGCGCAGGATTATTTCCATGCGTATCAGGATAACCTCGCGCAGCGGGAGTTGAACAGGCTTCTGAATTCGAATGCTTCCCAGGCTGTGAAAGAGAAAGCCCGGATACTCATGGGATTCGTTAAGGAACCGAATTTTGCGACTCTGAAGGATTCTTTTTCGTATGCAGAGGTGAAAAAAGAGCCGCTCTTATATCAGAACTGTTTTGTCCGGTGGAAAGGGAAGGTGTCGAACATTTCAATTGGCGATATCGCCATCACGTTCGATTTCTTGGTAGGGTATGAAGATGAAAAAATTTTGGAAGGGATAGTACCCGTTCATTTGGAATTCGCAGCGAAACTCAATCCGATGTTTCCTGTGGAAATACTCGGAAAAGTGGAAGTCGAAGGTGGAAAACTGAAAAGCATCAAAGGCATTTCGCTCCATGAACTAGCGCCAAAGGACAAATCATGAGGGCCGTTGTCCAGCGTGTTGAAGACTGCTCTGTACGCGTACGGGGAACTACTGTCGGCGCCATTCAAAAGGGTCTTCTGGTGTATCTCGGGGTTGAACAGGACGACACGCTTGAGGATTGTTCTTACATAGCGGAAAAAATCGTAAATCTGCGGATATTCGAGGATGAGCAGGGTAAGATGAACCTTTCCCTCTTGGACACCGGATTGCAAGCGCTTATCGTATCGCAATTCACATTGCTGGGAGATGTCCGAAAGGGAAGAAGGCCGTCTTTCATCAAGGCTGCTGCTCCGGAGAAAGCTGAACACTATTATCGGGTGTGTATAGATTTGTTTCGGCGGAAAGGGGTCGATACTGCCGAGGGTGAATTTCAAGCTATGATGGATGTGTCGTACACGAACAGAGGCCCCGTCACTATTCTTATCGATTCGAAAAAGCTTTTCTGAGTATCTGTTTTGCCCTTTTCACCAGTTCCTTGTCCCTGCTTTCTTCTGCAAACGTGGAACAAATTTCCATGAATACCTTTGAGTCTGCAGTCGAGCAGTACTCGAGAAATGCGAAAGCTTCAGCCCGTTCTTCCGGAGAAAGATGTCCCTTGTGTCTACGCATCGTTTCGACGAGCATGCTCCCTTCTTTGGCAATGATGGGCGCATATCTCGGTTTTTCTGAGAGGCGGAACAGTACGATGAGATTCGCTTTCAGAACACAGTCGCGGAAAGAGTTCATGCTATGCATGAGTGAATCGAAAGCCTCGGCGTTTGCCTGTATAAGCATTTCTCGATCGTGGTCGTCGGAAGCGGAGGCGATAAGGCCGTCGATGAGAACACGCATAAGGTGTTCGCTTCTGTAAGCTTCTTTGCCGCGTGCCGTATCCAAAAGCGAGAAAATAATACTCTGGACATTCTTCTCTTGCCGCGACGATAGGCCGACGCATACCGACAACGCTTGGTCGTAATCGGAACCATGGATGATCGAAATGAGATAGTGGTCGTCGCGCAGGGAGGAAGCAGCCGCAATTTCTCTGAAATTTACCCCATGCACAGATCCTTGCAGGTAGAAAAAGAACAATGCGCTCCAACACAGGAATGCAATGACCTGCTTCCGGAATACGGATGGGCTATAGGAGAGGTCGGCGAACAGAGAAGAACTTTTTCGTGCAGCCATTAGTTACTTATCGACAAAGAGTTTTCCATCCCTTGACCATGAAAATTTGAAATTGTAAGATATTTGGGAAGCAGCGTTGCGTTTTTTCCGGTTGTAGTATCACGAGACAGAGGAGCGAACATGGCAAAAAAAGAAGCATCGGCGCAAACTGAACAGATAGTTGAGCAGACATCCGATAAACAGAAGGCTCTCGAAGCAGCGCGCCTTCAGATCGAGAAGCAGTTCGGCAAGGGTTCGCTCATGCAATTGGGCGATGAATCGGTAGCGCTCGGTATTGAAGTCATTCCTTCGGGTTCTATAGTGCTCGACGAAGCGTTGGGAGTCGGAGGATACCCGAGGGGAAGGGTCATCGAGATCTACGGCCCGGAATCTTCCGGAAAAACGACTCTTGCGTTGCATGCGATTGCCGAGGCGCAGAAACTGAAGGGTATTGCCGCTTTCATCGATGCGGAACATGCATTGGATCCTACGTATGCCAAAAACCTCGGGGTGAACATCGACGAGCTTTGGGTGTCTCAACCAGACAACGGCGAACAGGCGCTCGAGATAACCGAATCGCTCGTGCGTTCCGGTGCTGTCGACATTATCGTGGTAGACTCCGTTGCTGCGTTGACGCCTCAGGCAGAAATAGAAGGTGATATGGGCGATTCCCATATGGGACTTCAGGCACGGCTCATGAGCCAGGCACTGCGCAAGCTTACAGGCACCATTTCGAAATCTAAAACATGCCTCATCTTCATCAACCAAATCAGAATGAAGATCGGCGTCATGTTTGGAAATCCGGAAACGACGACGGGCGGAAATGCCCTGAAATTTTATGCATCGCTTCGACTTGAGGTACGGAAAGTGGAAACCATAGCCAAAGGCGAAGACGATGCGATTGGCAATAAGGTCCGTGTGAAGGTAGTAAAAAACAAGGTCGCCCCGCCGTTCAGAAAAGCGGAGCTCGAGATAATGTTCGGCACGGGCATATCATCGAGTGCGAGCCTTTTGGATTGCGCCCTCAAATACAACATCATCGAGAAAAGCGGAAGCTGGTATTCCTTTGGAGCTGAAAGGATCGGGCAGGGCAGGGACAATGCAAAACTCTACCTCGAGACGAACCGCGATGTGGCTGCGGAGTTGGAAAAGAAAGTACGGGCCATAATTTTCCCGGAAAAACCGAATGCTGCAAAAGAAGAGAAATCTGAACCTGCCCCTGAACCCCAGAAGAAAAAAGAAAAAGCCCCCGCGGCAGACGAAAAGGAATTATTCTGATCCAGCCCCCTAAGCAGCGTGTATTTTTGAGCCTTGGAGCCAACCTCGGCGATAGGCGTCTCGCACTTGAGCAGGCCGTTTCCGTGTTGAAGGAATTCGTCATAGATATCCGTAGTGCACGGTTCTACGAGACATTGCCCCGATATATGGAAGACCAGCCGCGTTTTCTCAACACGGTTGTCACCGGCATCGTTTCCGACACGCCAGAGGGGTTGCTTGCGAGAATTCATGCTCTCGAGGTCTCTCTCGGCAGAAATCGGGCGAACTATATCCGCATGGGACCCCGTTCCATCGATATAGATATTCTCCTGTACGGGGATATCCGGCTGCATACGGAAACCCTCGTCATTCCGCATCCCCGTATCTGCGAAAGAAAATTCGTACTCATCCCGCTCCTCGAACTTGCCCCTGCGTTAAGGGAACCGGGTACGGGAATTCCGTATGCTGATTATTTATCGACACTTGAAGCGCAGGGTATTTACTACCATTCCTTGGCAATGTATACTTTCTACCCACATGGCAGACGTCCAGACCCAAACGAAACAGAATTTTAGACTCGGTGAATTCGAAGGTCCACTGGACCTTCTCCTTTTTCTGATAAAGAAAAACGAAGTGAACATCTACGACATTCCGATTGCGCAGATCACGGAGCAGTATCTGTCCTATCTCGAATATGCAACGCGCGTGGACCTCGAAAACATCACTGAGTTCTATATCATGGCTGCTACGTTGCTTTACATAAAATCCAGGATGCTTCTGCCGGTGGAAATCG
>CAZWAS010000120.1:0-9854 GCA_964631915.1 uncultured Spirochaetales bacterium
TTCAAGGACGACAGAACGGATTCCAACCTATCGTCCGCGAGGGTGAGGGGATCGCCTCCCGAGAGGAGCACCTCTTGTATTTCTTCATGGCCCCGGATGTATGCGGTTATCGAAGCGAGTTCCTGGTCGCTCAAGGTTCCTTTTCTTCCCTTTGTGAAACTTCTTCTGAAGCAGTGCCTGCAGTATACTGCGCATTCGTCGGTTACGAGAACGAGAACCCTGTTCGCGTACCTGTGTACGAGCCTTGGGCAAGGACTGTGGTTCCGCTCTCCGAGCGGGTCTGCAAGTTCATACGGTCTGGATTCGAATTCCCGAGAACAGGGCATAAACTGCCTTCGTATCGGATCATCGGGACTATTTTCGGCAAGAGAAAAGTAATACGGAGTAACGGCAAAACCGAGATGATCTTCCGTCATTCTGGAGAAAAAATTTTCTTCGAAAGGAGAAAGCAACACTTCTCTAGGAAGCGATTCCCGGCTGGTAAAACGGCGCGACATCTGGGTTTTCCAAGAGTTCTCTCTCATGACGGGCTCGCATTATACCAGGGTGTCGCAGAGCTTGCAACGACCTCAAAGTTCGTGATCTGCGGAGATTGTATGCTGATGCCTGCTCGATGGGCAGCAATTCCGGTTTGAACGAACAGTGAACGGTGCATTGGAGTTCGAGAGCGGGTCGATCGTCCGCTTCATCTCTTAGTCTGCTTTGAACCGGATCCTCGTACGGGCTCCTCCGGAGTTTTCAAGGTGCAGTTCCCCTTTCATATCCGAACGGACGAATGTGCGGATGAGCATGAGTCCCGTGTTATACTGATCGTCACGTATAACGTGTTGAGGATAACCGGGTCCGTTATCCTTATAATCGATGCTGATGTATGAATCTTCTCCTTGGCAATCGCAGCGAATCGATACCTCTATGCATGTACGCGTCCCGGATTGGAAGGCGTATTTCACCGTATTCGTCGCAAGCTCATTGAAAATGATTGCGAGCTTGTACGCATATCCGGCAGATACCCGTATGTCTGAATCCGCGACGAGGATGCAGACGTCGTTTCCGGATTCAAATATTCCTGTCGTGGTTTCTATGATCTTCTTTGCGAGCTCCGCTATGCGTACGGGAGCCCAGTCGGTCAATGAGAGCATGCGATGCAGTTGACCCATGCCGAGAATTCTGTTCGAAATATCTTCGAGAATCATGCGGCAATGATCGCTGTCTTCTGTGGTCCTTGCGTGTTCCATTTTGACCATGCCATGGAGAATCGCGAGACTGTTTCCGATTCTATGATTCACTTCCCTCAACAGATTTTTGTTCGTCTGCGCTTCTTTCTGGAGGCGTTCTGTATCGCGGATCCGCTGCATTGCGAGTGCGAGCGAGCCGGATAATTCGGAGCAGAATTCCTTGTATTCATCAGTGAAAAAATTTTTTGCTGCTGCCGCAATACTGAGCGTTCCTATGAGCGTTTCTCCCGCCATGAGCGGTACGTACAGATATGAACCTATGCCCATGGTGCGGAACACTAGTTCAATGGATGTCGGCTTTAGAACCGCATGCACATCGTTCACTTCATATATCAGTCCCTTTGTGAATGCCGCATGCATAGTTTCCGGCATGGAAATCATGTGGTACCTCGGTTCTGTGGTGGTACGACCGGACTCCGTCATGCATACGAGTGGTCGGTACTGAGTGTGCGCACCATCGTATTCGGCAATGGTCGCCAGAGAAAAGGGGATAAAGGTCTGTATATGCTGCAATACCGATTCAGCTATTTTTTGAATAGTTTTTTCAGAAATGAGTGTGGAATAGATGTGAAATAGAACGCTCAAGCGTTGGTCCTGGGTATAATGTTCGTGTATGGTCGTTTCATTGCTCATGGTTTGTTTTGAGAATTATATCATTTTAAGCAAATAAAATCAATCATTATAAAGAGAGGAAATAGACTTTATGGCTAAAATATGCTATATTGGATATATTGAATTTTCTGGTGCAACAAATTGCGCTCAGTATTCTTCGAAATCGTTGTCCCTGTTGCTTTCGGGTTTCATTTCTTTGAGCGCTTCATCCGGAACCTGCACCGGAGTGTGTTCTCCCTGCTGCGATTCTGCGAGCCTTATGGCTTTTATATCGCCGGTTTTTTTCAGTAGTCTGGTTTGTTCCTGAATAACGGCCCTCCTTTCGGATGGAGGAGAAGGTTTCTTCTCGCTTCGTGATGCGTCGCCTGCTCCTTCTCCTGTTTTGAAGAAGGCGAGGGCTGTCTGCAAGGTTTCTGCTTGGACGGAGAGTTGTTGGGCCATGGAGCCAATTCCTCGGAGGACGATGCGTTCTGTTGGATCACCGTGTCGAGCTGCAGCAGAGCCTTGTTGATCTGCTCTACTCCCGCATTCTGTTCTCTGCTCGCCGCAGTTATTTCCTGAATCAGCTCAGCGGTCTTTCGTATATCCGGTACGATCTGCTGCATGATGGCGCCGGCATTCTCGGAAACCGCGACGCTTGAACGTGCGAGTTCGGTTATTTCTCCTGCGGCTTTCTGGCTTCGCTCTGCGAGCTTTCGCACTTCCGAAGCCACTACGGCGAATCCCCTCCCTGCATCTCCCGCGCGCGCTGCTTCTATCGCAGCGTTGAGTGCCAGAAGATTCGTCTGCCTCGCGATTTCTTCGATTATCGATATTTTCGATGCGATTTCTTTCATCGCAGTTACTGCTTCCATGACGGCCTTTCCGCCGTGTTCGGCATCGAGAGCGGTTTTTTGAGCGATCTTTTCGGTTGTCATGGCATTATCCGCAGTCTGTCGAATGTTTGCAGCCATCTGTTCCATTGAAGACGATACTTCTTCTCCGGACGCGGCTTGCTCTGTAGTTCCCTGGGAAAGAGCTTGGGCTGCGGAGTTCACCTGCACGCTGCCTGCTGTCACCTCTTCCGAGGCGGTTTTCACGGTTTTCGCTATATCGGCGATCGCACCCCTGAGTTCGTCCATCGCTTGTGCGATGTCGCCAAGTTCGTCTCCGCGTTTCCTCATCTTGTCGAGAGCGCGTAGGTTCACACCGCCGAAGTGGAATTCGCCGCGGGCATACCGCTTTGTCATATCGGTGGTGAGTTTTATGGGACGTACGATGCTCGTGGCGAGCAGGACCATGAAGAGGCTGCCGAATAGAGCGCCTGCTCCTCCGATGATGATGGAGATGATGAGAAGTCTGTTTATGCCTGCGAGCACCTTATCCAGAGGGAGCACTATGATGAACGACCAGGGGGTCGTCGAACTTCCCACCCGGATGGGAGCATATACAAGATAGGACATGGCTCCGGTCGCGAGATTCTTTTTGAATAGCGCGTATGGTTTTCCCGTTTTCACGGCTGCGAGTATATCGGCCTTTTTGTCGGGGGTATCGTCACCTACCTGTTTGCCGATGAGCTCCTTGTTCGGATGCGTCACCCTGACAGCAGAGTTGGATACGAGGAGGCCATATCCGGTTTCATACGGTGTTATGCCCTTGGTCATTTCAACGAAATGGGCGGTGTCGAAGTCGATCCCTGTAACGCCTAAGAATTTTCCGGCACTCGTTATCGGCACTACGATGCTGGTAATCCGTTTTTCATCTTCCTTCTTCCCGGTGTATGAATACAGGTACGGCTCGATCACGGTTTCCTGTCCTGTCCGCTTCGGGATGAGGTAATAGTCGCCTACCCCTTCTTTTTCGTAGTCGAGGTTCGGATCCACGCGGATGGAACCTGTCGCCCTGCTCCAGGCAGGAACGAATCTTCCCGTCGCGTCGTGGCCGGGGGCGTTGATATAGAGGTCGTCCTGGCCGTCCAGGGCATTTGGTTCCCACACCGTCCAGACGCTCAAGAATTTCTCGTTTTTTTCGAGCACGCTTTTCAAAACAGCGTTGTACTGGTTCCGTTCCGCGTTGCCTGATTCCCTCAGGCCGGAAAAGGTCTGAGAAAGCGTCCGAGCGGCAGTCATGGCTGTTTCGAGTTCGATTTTCACCTGCACTGCATATCGTTCCGCCAAGGATTGCCCTTCCCTGAATACACCTTCGGATATGATTCCGCTCGCAGTGAAATACATGATGAGGATGACTGCAGCGACGGTGGCGATGGTCACGGCGAGCACGGGGATCATGAACTTTTCGCGCAATTTCAATGAAACAGCCATACATTTCTCCTTCCCATCCGAAATTACGAGGGATGACGAAGTGTCGCTTTAACTATAATTTCGCAAGTTTCAATTTTCAACATATGCACCCCGCTATCGTATTTTCTGGTGGCTGTTTCGAGTGAGGAGGCGGATCATGTTTCATACATAAATGTCGAAATATAAAATTATACATACAAAAATGTAATATATATAAAATGCTAGTGCAAATACGTAAGAATTGATGATTATGCTTACCGGAATGTAATATCATTATCGGATATGGAATTACCGATATCCGAAGACGCGGCACTGCCGATCGCAGTATCTTGGCACAATTATTGCTATTTCTCATGCAACACAGTAAAGACTTTTGTCATAAGGAGAAAACAACGTATGGGTTCACAAGAATTGAAGATCGCCGTAGATACGCTCTGGGTGCTTTTCACTGCATTCCTGGTGTTTTTCATGAACCTGGGATTCGCCATGGTAGAGTCCGGGCTCTGCCGCGCAAAAAACACGGTGAACATTCTGGCGAAGAATTTCATCGTATTCGGCATTTCTACCCTCGCCTATTACCTGGTAGGGTTCGGCTTTATGTTCGGAAACGGGAATCCGTTTATCGGTACAGAGGGAATATTCGCTCTCACAGGAGGAGACAACAGCCCTGCGACGGGGGAAGCATACAAGGGTGCCTATTCGGCGCTGAGTTGGACGGGAGTGCCCCTCATGGCGAAGTTTTTCTTTCAGCTCGTGTTTTGCGGCACGGCCGCTACGATCGTATCCGGTGCGGTAGCTGAAAGAATAAAGTTCATATCATTTATCGTGTTCTCGTTCGTCATTTGCGCAATCCTGTATCCCGTAACAGGCCATTGGGTTTGGGGGGGCGGATGGCTCGGTTCCCTCGGCATGTTCGACTTCGCCGGATCCACGGTTGTTCATTCGGTGGGAGGTTGGGCCGCTCTTGCAGGCATTATCATATTAGGTCCGAGGATAGGAAAATACAAACCTGATGGCAAGCCAAAGCCGATCTACGGCCATAACATGACCATAGCGACGTTGGGCGTATTCGTCCTCTGGTTCGGTTGGTTCGGTTTCAACCCCGGATCGACTATGGCGTTGAACGGACCGGCCATAGCGCACATAGCGGTGACGACCAACGCATCGGCAGCGGCTGCTGCTCTTTCCGCAACCATTCTTTCGTGGATCATGATGGGTAAACCCGACCTTTCCATGATCCTGAACGGTTGCCTTGCAGGTCTCGTGGCTATAACCGCTCCCTGTGCCTTCGTGAGCCTCCCTTCCTCCATCATCATCGGGCTCATTGCCGGTGTCCTCGTGGTGCTTTCCGTATTCTTTTTCGATAGAAGAAAGATAGACGATCCGGTCGGAGCTCTTTCCGTGCACCTGGTGAACGGCATATTCGGGACGCTTTCCGTCGGCCTTTTCGCCGATAAAACGCTCTCCGCGGCGATCGGTACGGATGCGGAAAGCCTTAGAAACGGCCTTTTTCTGGGAGGCGGATTCGAGCAGCTCGGGGTGCAGGCGCTCGGGGTGGTGTCGGTAGGCGCCTTCATTTTCGCACTTGCGCTCGTCGTATGGTTCATCCTCAAGGTCACGGTCGGCGTGCGCGTGAAGCGTGAAGAAGAAATGATGGGTCTCGATATCGGAGAACACGGTATGGAGGCGTATTCCGGGTTCCAGATATTTTCCAATATGTGAGGTATTTCCATGAAACTGATAATCGCGTATATACAGCCGCATAAGGTGAACGATGTCAAACAGGAGCTCTTCAAGCGGGAGATATACAAGATGTCCGTGACGAATGCATTGGGTTGCGGACAACAGAAAGGCTATCATGAGTCCTACAGGGGCGTCGACGAAGAGGTGAATCTTCTGAAAAAAGTCAGATTCGAAATAGCGGTCAACGACAAATTCGTCGAACCTACGATCGAAGGCATTATTAGGGGAGCGCGCACAGGAGACATCGGGGACGGAAAGATTTTCGTCATTCCGCTCGAGGAGTGCATCAGGATACGGACCGGAGAGACCGGTTCCCATGCTATCGGTTGAAAATCCAGGAAAGGGACAGAGACGGGGGCGGCTTTTTGTGGTCGCCCCTTGTTGTTGTGCGATTCCGTTTTTTCCGCTACGATGGCTTCCATGGCAGAACTCACTGTATTCAAAATCGTCATCGTGGTCGTCTGTGCCGTGTTCATAGGAATTACCAAGTCCGCTATCCCCGGCCTGACGATCCTCATTGTTCCCCTCCTCGCGGAGGCCATGCCTGCGCGGGCATCCACGGGGTTCATGCTTCTCCTTTTGATATTCGGGAACATTTTCGCCGTTTTCTACTATAAGCGCCATGCGGAATGGAAATACATACTGCGGCTATTCCCCTGGGCAGGCGCAGGTGTCGTGATCGGATTTTTCATCATGGGAAGGATCGACGACAAGGTGATGAAACCTTTGATCGGAGCCGTGATCCTCGTTATGCTCGTCATTCACCTCATCAGAGAATGGATTCTGAAACGCAAAGGAGTCGTCGATGATGGAGAGCAGAAACCTCCTGCGAACATAGTGCTGACGGCGTTCATTGGACTTGCTGCAGGCGTAACGACTATGGTTGCAAACGCTGCGGGGCCTGTCATGATGCTCTATTTTCTCGCGGTGCGGATCCCCAAGAAGGTTTTCATAGGAACAACTGCCTGGTTTTTTTTCGTCGTCGATCTGTTCAAGTTACCGTTCAGCATCGGGCTCGGAATCGTCACACTTCCGTCGTTTTTGAACAGCCTGATGCTCATTCCTGCAGTAGGAGTAGGCATTCTCATCGGTATACTTGTGGCGAAAAAGGTTCCGCAGAAAGCGTTCGATATGGTCATCATCGTGCTCACGGCGGGAGCTGCGGTGAAGCTGTTCTTCTGAGCCTCAATCGGGAGTGGTGGCGGCTTCGAGGTTCGCGAGATAGGAAAGCGCATGCTCACGCGAATCGCCGCACATGGCAGGTTCCGGTTTGAGACTGGCGCATACCGAGGGCCTGTCGGTTCGACTATATATCGCGCATTTCAGATCGGCAGTCAGGTGTATGCACCGAACCCCTGCTGGTTTCCCTCGCGGCATTCCTGGAAGAGGGGATGAAATCGACAAGGCGATGCAGCACGCTCCACACCCCGGTCTGCACGATATCTCGCCTGTTTCGGCAGCATCGTACATGGTCAATTTAGCGAAGGCTTGGTGCCTGTTCTGGCTATGAATTCGAAGAGCGGTCCTTTTCGCGAAAGAGCTTCTTCCCAACTTTTGGCCGGATCGGGCATGAATACGATATCCGCCTGGGCTTTTACCACGAACCAGGAACCTGCTTTGAGCTCGGATTCGAGTTGACCAGGGCCCCATCCCGAATATCCGGCGAACACATGGATCTTTGGCCGCTTTTCCGCATCCATACGGGAGTATTCATATTTGATGTATTTCAGCAGGGATTCGGTGAGAGGTTCGAACACCACACCCGCTACTGGAAACATAGCGAGTACGTCGCTTTCGTGCGGCCGGATTCCTCCGTGAAGCACAAATAGATAGTGTTGCTCTACGGGTCCTCCTATGTATACCGGTATTCCCCCGCACTCCGAAGATGCGAGACTGGGTATTATTTCGCCCAATGTCGAATCGAGTTTTCGGTTCGCGATGAGGCCGAATGCCCCTTCTTCGTTGTGTTCTGTTATAAGTACAACCGTTCGGTAGAAATTCGGATCCAACAGTTCTGTCTGGGCTATGAGGAAAAAGCCGGACAGACATGCAGGTACTTCGCTTCCTGGTATGCGGAATTCTGAATTTCCATTCCGGCCGGGATCGTTCATGATACCTATAATTGTATATCACAACGGGTCGTTTTGTCAGCATGAAACAACCAGGCAGCCGTTATGTACTGAATATCTGCCTGTGAATGGAAGAAATATGATTCCTGAATGCCTTGAGCGCCTCTTCGTGATCCGCCGATTTTATCGCCTCGAATATGATGAGGTGCTCGGTGATGATGTGCTCGTTGGTGTGCGAGGGCCGGTGCGTCCGTTTTATTTCTTCGTGCATGAAGGATTTTAGCGTGTTGAAAATCGCACTGAACAATGTGTTTCCACTTCCTGCTATGATAAGGGCGTGGAATTCGTAATCCGCCTCTATGAGGTCCTCTTTCGAATTCATATCCAGCGCGATTCGCATTTTCTGTATCTGCGCCTCGAGTTTTTCCATGATATTTTTCGCGGATTCGGGCTCCTCCTGTACTTTTCTGGTCAACTTCAGGATGCTCCGCTCTTCGAGGATTTCTCGAATTTCGATGAGTTCTGCGAGCTCTACATCTCCGAGCAGGATCGACCACGTGAGCGCTTCGGAGGAAATGCTCGCCCTGTCGGATACATAGGTTCCTCTTCCCGTATGGGAAGAGAGGACGCCGAGATAATTGAATATCTTGATGGCTTCTCTGATGGTCGGTCTGCTCACACCGAACATCTCTGCAAGTTCATTCTCGGGAGGGAATCTGTCGTTTGGTTTCACCTTACCTGTGGCTATGAGGTCTTTGATCTCTTCCATCACCTGTCCTACCACAGTTTTCTGCTTCAATACCTTTTTTTCCATGTCGTATCCGAACCGCGATTCAGCATGCTGTAAGTATACCGCCCCTCTGTTCCAGTGTCGATATCCGTATTGACATATTCATAGAAATATGCCAAATTGTCTTACAATATTACTATATGGGTGCGTCACATTGCAAGCCCCATGTGCGCGAGGGAGGAAAAGAATGGCAGATATCGCATATAAAAGCCCGCTTCACAAAACGGTGATGACGAGCAAAACCGAGGTGTGGAACGATTCCTGCTCGATACAGGAGTTGACCTATGCCTTGGAGCACGGGGCCACAGGTGCCACTACGAACCCGGTCATTGTCGGAAATGTGCTGAAAAAAGAAATGCACCTGTGGAAAGACAGAATTCTGGAGCTCATTAGGATCATGCCGGAAGGTTCCGAAGAGGATGTGGCCTGGCGGCTCATCGAGGAAATGGCTGTGAAGGGGGCTGAGCTTCTCAAACCCGTGTATGACACATACAAGGGGCTCAGAGGAAGGCTTTCTATACAGACCAACGCTCAGTATTACCGGAACCCGAAGAAAATGGCAGAACAGGCCATGTATTTCAATACCCTCGCTCCGAACCTTCAGGTGAAGATGCCGGTGACGGCTGCGGGCATACAAGCCATAGAAGAAGCCACCTATAACGGCGTGTGTATCAATGCCACCGTATGTTTCACTGTGCCGCAATCCCTCGCGGTGGGCGCTGCGGTCGAGCGCGGTTTGAAACGCAGAGAGGCTGAAGGAAAAGACATATCCAGAATGAATCCGGTCTGCACGCTCATGGTAGGCAGACTCGACGATTGGTTGAAAGTGCTCGCAAAACTCGATTCCGTGAGCATAGACCCCTCGTATTTGGAATGGGCGGGAATAGCAGCTATAAAACGGGCATATGAAATCTATAAAGAGCGCGGATACAGGACGAGGATGCTCGCAGCCGCTTACAGGAATCACATGCAGTGGTCCGAACTCATAGGAGGCGATGTGGTGCTCACCATTCCTTATGAGTGGCAGCTGAAATTCAATGCATCCGATGTGGAAGTAAAAAATCGGATGGATACTCCTGTGGATCCTCTGATACTGAAAGAACTTACGAAGAAATTCCCGGATTTC
>CAZWAS010000120.1:9865-11888 GCA_964631915.1 uncultured Spirochaetales bacterium
GCGCATACGAACCAGATGGACTTACGCCGGAGGAATTCGAACACTATGGGGCTACCCGCAGAACGCTCAGGCAGTTTCTCGGCGGATATATGGACCTGCTCGGAGTGATCCGGGATTTCATGCTCCCGAATCCCGATATGCGGTAATTTCCCCCGATACCTGCAGCATGGCGTTGTGGGACTCGCAATTCCACACTTGTAAGAGGTGATAGTGTCGTTGTATACTATCACCTCATGAAAAAAAGTATGCGGTATCGCCCGATACAGGCTGAGCCGATGAGGAACCGCATGCGGTGAGTATGCACCTTCCGATTCCCGGCCTTTTCAGCGTAGTCCTCCTATTTGCAGCAGGTATATGCCTGTTGCTGTCGATCCATGCCTTCAGACGGTACATATCAAAGGAAGCGTTGTTTTTCGCATGTCTCGCCTTGGCCATAACGTTCTATGCAGGCGGTTATGCGTTCGAACTCCTCAATTCCACAATTTCGGGTATGTTGTTGTGGGTCAGAATCGAGTATATTGGCGTTGCGGTGCTCCCGGCTCTCTGGCTTCTTTTCTCGGTTCAGTATTCCGGAAACGGCAAGTGGCTTTCTCCGCAAGTGATCAGTGCGTTTTTTTTCATACCTGTACTTACCTTCGTATTGAACTACACCAACGAATTCCATCATCTGTACTACAGCGCCGTCCGGTTGAATACCGAGGCCCCTTTCCCTGTCTTAGCCGTAGATAAGGGCCCTTGGTACTGGGTGCAGCAGGGATACACCATGCTCTCGATATTGTCCGGCAATGTCTTGTTTCTGCGGAGGGTATGGCTCATATCCCCGGCTTACAGGCGGCAGGCCGCAATCGTTCTTTCCGCTTCGTTCATTCCATGGGTGAGCAATTTCATCTATGCTCTTGGTCTTACCCCCTGGGGTATAGATGTAACGCCGTTCACACTCGCAGTATCGGGTTCGCTGTTCGCCGTCGGTCTGTTCAAATACCACCTATTCGATCTTATTCCCATCGCGCGGGAACGGGTTTTCGAACACATAAGCGATGCTGTCATAGTCGTGGATAGGAAAGGCCGAATTCTGGATTTCAACCCTGCGGGCCAACGGTTTTGCCCTGCCTTGAACGAAGAATCGTTCGGAAAACCTGTCCGGGAGGTTTTGAAGGGCATCCCCGGCATGATGGGTGTTCTGGATAGCGATGCGCGGGAATACCGGGAACTCTGCGTCCGCCACGAGGAACGGGACAGATACTATCATATCCAAAATACCCCTATCACAGATTCGAAGCGCAGGGTGTTGGGAAACGCCTTGATACTGCATGAAGAGACCGAAGAGGTTCTGCTCAGAGAACAGTTGAAAAAACTCTCGACTACCGACGGTTTGACGAATGTTTTCAACAGAAGGTATTTCCTGGAGCTCGGTACGCGCGAATTGCTCAGAGCCAAACGGTATGGGCTGATCACATCCTTTCTCATGATCGATATGGATTATTTCAAACGGGTCAACGATACCTTCGGCCACAGTGCAGGGGACACTGTGCTGAAGGCGGTTGCCAGAATCTGCGTTGAATCGCTCCGCAGCACCGACCTGTTCTGTAGATACGGCGGAGAGGAGTTCGCAGTGCTCCTGCCGGAAACGACTGCTGAAACTGCGTTCAGCATTGCCCAGCGGCTCTGCGACCTGATCGCTATGGAACAGATCGATACGGACAGCGGGGTGGTGAACATCACGGCGAGCATCGGTGTCACCGATTCCGCGACCGAACCCGGCCTCGACCTGAGCGAGTACTTGAACATCGCGGACAGAGCCATGTACAGGGCAAAGGAAATGGGGAGAAACCGTGCAGTACTGGCAACGCACTAATACCACCACCAACCATCTAAAAATATCAATTTAAAAACCACTTTTTAAAGTCAATTGACTAATATGATCTCGCGTGGTACACTCATGTCGGAGGCACTCAACATGGAGCGACGAGATCCTATAAAGGTGTATGATGCCAGATGGGAAGCAGGAGAGTTTTCTGATGCA
>CAZWAS010000121.1:0-3566 GCA_964631915.1 uncultured Spirochaetales bacterium
GCAGAAAACAGTGCTCGCTCCCAACCTATCGCCCGCTTTCTCCACGGTCATATCCACCAAGAAAAAAAAAGAGGGGTTTTCCGTGTATCAGATGCCGCTCGCGGACGAACGGGCCATAGAATTGGGGAAAAAATATGTGCATAACGACATCTGTTTCCCAGCACAGGTGAATATCGGAGAGGCGCTTTGCCTCCTCGAAAAGGGTGTCTTCTCCCCTGACGAGGTCGCCCTTGGCCTTGCGAAGAACTGCGAAGATTGCAGGGCGGGCCAATACGCCGTGCTCGCGAGAAAAGCGCTCGACGAAGCGGGATACCCCCAGGTGCCTATCGTCACCTCTGGAAGCGACACCAAGAACATGCATCCCGGCGCCAAGTTTAGCCCCTTCTTCCTCCTCGACATGGCATGGGGACTCATACTGATGGACGGCCTCGAATACATGCGAAAGACCACGAGACCTTATGAGCTGGAGAAAGGTAGAACAAACGAAGTGTTCGACGCCTATTTGAACCGCATTACGGAGGCGCTCACGAAGAGTCACAGGAAAGCGCTTAAGCTTTTCAAGGAAGCGGTGCGCGCCTTCAACGAGATACCGGTGGACAGAACGGTCCGAAGGCCGCGTGCGGGCATTGTGGGAGAAATCCTCCTCAATTATCACCCTACCTCTAATTCCAATGTCGAGAAATACCTCGAAGAACACGGCATGGAAGTATACATTCCGCCGATGATCGATTTTTTTAGAAAGGGCTACGTGATAGACAAGAACAAGGCAAAACGGGGGCTTATTCCGCATCCTGTACTGAACTACATCGTGTCGAGCCTGTACGACGGGATTATTGCGTTTGTTCTGAAAAAAATGACGAAGGCGATCAAAGATTTCCGGTTCGCAAAAAAGTGGACCACGATTAACGACATCATGGACAATATCCGGGGCCACATAGACATTTCCTATATAGCAGGGGAAGGATGGCTCATTCCGGGCGACATCATCCAGATGATCAAAGACGGCATCAATTCCTTCATAATAGTGCAGCCGTTCGGTTGTCTGCCGAACCATATAACCGGCAGAGGACTGACAAAAATGATAAAAGACATGTATCCTCATGTACAGATACTCTCCCTGGATTTCGATCCTGACACGAGCTTCGCGAATGTGGAGAACAGATTGCAGATGCTCATCATCACCGCATACGAGCTCGAGAAGAAGCAGCATCTGAAGGAAAAGCAGGAAATTCCTGCGTGAACTGATACTATGAACGTTGAACACGGACAACTTTGGGCAGGCATAGACGTAGGATCAACAACGGTAAAAATCGTCGTCACGGATCCCGCATCAAAGGAAATACTGTTTTCGAGGTATATCAGGCATAACGCGGAACAGGCGCGAACCGTTATGAACCTTCTCGAGGAAGTGCATGATGCATATCCGGACAGGCAGTTCAAGGTAGCGGTATGCGGCTCGGGCGGCCATCCCATTGCGACACACCTCAACGCGTTTTTCATCCAGGAAGTGGTGGCAAATGCGGTGGCCATACGGGCGTTCCACCGGGATGTGCGGGTCGCCATAGAGCTGGGCGGCCAGGATGCGAAGGTCATATTCTTCAGATACGATGAAGAGACGAACCAGCTCGTGGCTTCGGATATGCGCATGAACGGAAGCTGCGCCGGAGGAACTGGAGCCTTCATAGATCAAGTCGCCGAACTCCTCCATGTGAAGACTGAAGAGTTCGGTTCCCTCGCTGCACGAGGGAAGATCACATACGATATTTCCGGCCGCTGCGGTGTTTTCGCAAAGACCGATATCCAACCGCTCCTGAACCAGGGAGCCGCAAAAGAGGATATAGCCATTTCCGCCTTCCATGCCATTGCAAAACAAACGATCGGTGGTCTCGCTCAGGGAATGGAAATAACCCCGAAGGTGATTTTTGAAGGAGGCCCCCTCACCTTCAATCCTCCGCTTATCAAGGTCTTCCAGGAACGGCTTTCCCTGTCAGACGACGACATCGTCATCCCCGAGCGCCCGGAACTGATAGTGGCGCATGGGGCCGCCTTGTCCATAGGAATCATGTTCAGGGATTACGAATCGCATTATCACCCTCTGTATTCCAGGGCAAAGCTCGAACAGTATCTGGAAACGCTATCCGCCGGCGAAAAAAACGAAGACGGCCTGTTTTTCAGAAACGACGTGGAGAAACAGGCGTTTTATGCGCGTTATCCGAAACCGAAGCGACCCGATCGGAACTTTAAAGCGGGTTCAGTAGTCAGAGCGTATTTGGGCATAGATGCCGGCTCTACGACTAGTAAGTACGTACTGATAGACGAAGAAGGTTCGCTTATAGACAGCTATTATTCCGGTAACCACGGAGACCCCTTACGGGTTATAAAATACGCGCTCATTGCGATGCGGGACAAATACCGTGTTCAGGGGGTGACCTTGGACATACTGGGCGTCGGCACTACTGGTTACGGCGAAGTACTCTTCGCCAAGGCATTCAAGGCCGATTTTCATACGGTGGAAACCGTAGCCCATGCGGAGGCGGCAAAAGCCTTCGCCCCGAACGCGACATTCATACTCGACATCGGCGGCCAAGATATGAAGGCCATAAGCCTGAAAAACGGCATAGTGACAGGCATTGTGCTCAACGAGGCCTGTTCCGCAGGGTGCGGATCTTTCATCGAAACGTACGCGAAATCCCTAGGAATCGGCGTGGACGAACTCGCGACCATGGCCTTCGCGTCGAAAAATCCGTCGCGACTCGGTTCCAGGTGCACGGTGTTCATGAACAGCTCCATCATCACCGAACAGAAGAACGGAAAAACGACGGAAGACATCATCGCCGGCATATGCAGGTCTATCATTGAGAACGTATTCACCAAAGTGGTACGCATATCCAACCTCGATGTTCTGGGGGATACGATCATAGTGCAGGGAGGCACATTCAAGAACGACGCTGTGCTCAGAGCTTTTGAACAGTATGTGGGAAAACCCGTCATCAGGCCGGATTTCCCGGGGGAGATGGGAGCACTCGGCATCGCGCTATTGACCAGAAAGCATATGCGCGAAAAGTTGAATTCCGACCCTGTGCACAAAAGTACCTTCATAGGCCTCGACAGCATGGAAACCTTCGATTATGAGAAACGGCCCGGACTTGTATGCCCGTTTTGCCAGAACTCCTGCGCCCGCACGCAGGTGGCATTCAGCGACGGAACCTCCTATATAACGGGAAACCGCTGTGAACGGGGAGAAATCATTGGCGACGCAGACGATCCGGAAGTGCGCGACCAACTCCTCCGCACGAACCGCCGTATGGAAGCAGTTCCGGATATGGTGAAGCTCCATAACACTTTGCTCGTAAAAGACTATCATACCGTTACGGTGTGCAAAAAAAGAAACATCCGAATAGGTATACCGAGAGTCCTCGAATTCTGGGTGAGCCTGCCGTATTGGAAAGCGGTTTTTACGGCTTTAGGATTCGATGTCGTGATATCCTCTAAAAGCACCTACGATCTGTTCGAAAGCGGCCTGCATGGAATTCCTTCGGATACAGTTTGTTTTCCCGCAAAACTCG
>CAZWAS010000121.1:3606-8341 GCA_964631915.1 uncultured Spirochaetales bacterium
GTCGGGAAAAAAGTCGACCGCATATTCTGGCCTATGATGCTTAGAACTCCGAAACCCAACAAAACCGGAGAGGGCGAAGAGATGTGCCCGGTTGTCCAGGGATATCCCATGGTTGTAGAAAAAAGTGAAGAACCTGGTCAGCGTTATGGCATACCCCTCGACCACCCTGCTTTTCACTGGTTCAACAAACGTTTGAAACATAAGCAGACTGCAGAGTATATCCGCACGACCTTCGGCATACCTCTTCCGCTCATACACAAGGCGATCCGCGAAGGGGAAAAGGCTTACGACCGGTTCAACGCGGAATTGTTGGAAGCAGGGGAAAAGGCGCTTGCAGATTTGAAAAAAACGGATGCGTTCGGTATCATACTCGCAGGAAGACCCTACCATTCGGACGAACTGGTGAACCACAATCTCTCGAAACATTTCACAAGACTCGGCATACCCGTGTTCACGCTCCAGTCCTTACCTGGCTTTCACTCGGTGAACCTCAGGAACACGCGCATGGAAACCTTCAACCCGTTCCACGCGCAGATTCTCGAAGCAGCGCTGTACGCTGCAAAGAACCCAAACCTCGAGCTCGTGCAGATCGTGAGTTTCGGCTGCGGCCACGATGCTATCTTGAGCGACGAGATGACGAGAATTCTCAGAGAAACTTCGGGCAAAGAACTTCTCATCTTGAAACTCGACGAAGGGGAGAATATAGGTCCCATAAACATAAGGATAAAATCCTTCATAGAGACCATCAAGGGAAAACGCGAACTCGCTAAGCGCAAAGCCGGCCCCAAAAACGATACCGGGTATTCAGAACTCACGGACGGATTCAAGGTCAAATTCTTGAAGAAAGATAAACCGCATAAGGTCGTACTCGTTCCCAATCTCTCTCCACCCTTTGCTCACATAAGCTGCGTCATACTCAAAAAACTCGGATACAAGGCGGTACCCATGCCCGTAGCAGACGCAAGGGCCATAGAGCTCGGGAAACGGTATGTGCACAACGATATCTGTTATCCCGCTCAGATAAATGTGGGGGAAATACTCGCTTATATCGAAAGGGGACACTACCCCCCCTCAGCTGTGGTAGCAGGGCTCGCCAAAAACTGTATAGCATGCAGGGCGGGCCATTACGCAACGCTCGCGAGGAAGGCGTTAGACGACGCAGGATATCCGGAAGTATCCATTCTCACCACGGGAAAAGACACAAGAAATATGCATCCGGGATTCAAGCTTTCCCTCAAATTCTCACTCAACATGCTCTGGGGGCTCACCCTCGTGGACGGACTCGAATTCATGCGCAGGGCTATACGTCCGTATGAGCTCGCCAAAGGAGAAACCGAGCGCGTATTCGACCACTCGCTTTCCCTCATAGGAGAGGGTTTGAGCAAAGGCGTGTTTCAAGCGGAAAAGGCATTCGTGCAGGCAGTGGCCGCATTCAACGCAATACCGTTCGACAGAACCAAACGGAAACCGCGGGTAGGGATTATGGGCGAGGTACTCATGAATTATCATCCCGGCGCGAACGGCTTCATCGAGAATTATCTCGAAGAGAACGGCATGGAAACCATTCTTCCGAATATGGTGGATTTTTTCAGAAAAAAGAACGTGGTGGAACTGGAAATGGGGAAACGAGGGCTTCATCCAATGCCCAGGCTGCTTTCCCTCATAACAGGGGCAAAGGATCTCGCATATACCCTTGTGCACAACAGGGTGGAGAACATGCTGAAAAAGTTCGTGTTGTACGAACCTCAGCACACGGCGCTCGATATTTCAAAGAACGTCGAAGGTATCATAGATAAATCATACCTTATAGGCGAAGGCTGGCTCATGCCTGCCGAAATCATAGAGCTTGCAAAACACGGAGTGAATTCCTTTGTCATTCTGAATCCGTTCGGCTGCATGCCGAACCACATAACAGGCAGAGGCATGATAAAAACCCTGAAAAATATGTTCCCACACATCCAGATCCTATCCCTCGACTACGACCCGGATACGAGTTTCGCGAATATCGAAAACAGGCTCCAGATGCTCATCATCACCGCCCGCGAGCTCGAAGAGGACAAATCAGCAGGGACTGATTCGGGAAAAGCACTTACGCTTGCAGAAACTATATGAGGAATGACGGCGCTCAGTGCCCTTTCTTCTGATCCGATTTTCTCGCCCAAAACCTGTAACGTTGCACGTATCCGCAGGTGTCGGGTAGATAGGAAGCGAACAGCGCATGGAATATGGTAAGTTTGCCGCATCCTTTGCACACGGAGAATCTCTTATCGTACACCAAACAGCGTTTCGTGGCTGTATCCAAATAGCCGCAGGGGGCATTCATCCTGATGTAGAGCCTTCCTGAGCCATCGTACCCCTTCTCATAACAGCACAGTCCACAACGCCTGCACAAGGACTCCCAGCGCGCAGTACGCTCCTCGAAGAAACCGCGAACTCTCTGCATCTTATCCCTAGTACTGCAGAGGAGCGAAGTATCCGAGTTCGTCCCTGCCACTCCGTTTTTGAACAAAGGCCTCAGCTTGCACCGATATGTATGCCCTCCCGAAATCGGTCTCGGCCCCTGATGTATATGTGAATACGTAATCGCCGCTTTTCGATTCCTGTATATCCCGGACAATGCCACGAATGCCTTCAGGCCTGAATAGATAATAAATTTTTCCGCCGGTCTCCTTGCAGAGATATTCGAGCTCCTTTCCCGGCGCGCCTTGAGATGTGCTCACAACGTAGAACCCGATATTGTTGTTCCGCATGAAGGACATGATATCTGCAAGGCCGAATTTCCCGATGGTATTGTCGGCGAGAACGCCCTGCGTGATGAAAATGACGGCCTTTTTGTTCCTCCCGATCATGAGCTCGGATACGGCCATCCTCGCCCCCAGATCGAACCTCCATGCATCGGTATAGGTTCCGCCATCCGAAGCTGCTTTTGCAAGCTTGAGCGCTCCTGCGGATGCATCGGCTTCGAGCACGGGTTTTTCCCCTGCGGAAACGACCTTCACCGTGCCTTGGCCCTTCAGCGCCTCTATTATTCCCTGCACAGCGAGCTGAATGTTTCCCCGCTGACCGTACATCTCCTTGGATCTGTCCATGAGGAGCACTATATCAACTCTGGAAGACGAGTTTCCCCTGAAAATGAGTTTTGGATCTTTTACTGGAGCTCTGTTTTCAGTCAGGGCAAAATTGTTCATATCGAGCCCTATGATCGGCATGCCGAACCTGTCCTTCACGTTCAGTTCCACAGTAATCTGAGGAAAAGCATCCGCCACTATCCGCATGGTCTGCACATTGAGCCCTGTGTAGAGGCTCCCCATATCCGTAAGAAACGTCACTTTATTCGCATAAAAATCCGAAACGAGAAGCGTTCCGTTCGCATCGAAATCTGCATGGATTATTTTCTTTCCGGTTCCTTCGAGATCGGTGATCACTTCTATCGCCTCCGAATCCGTATCGAAAGCTATCACTCTGGTCCCGTCGGCGAGAATCAGCCTTCCGTCCTGGAGCCGAGATATGCCTTCGGGCTCATTGAGCTCTCCCTCGCCGAGTGCAGCCATAAAATTGCCGCTCGCATCGAAAACCGCAATGTGTTTCCGCAACGAATCGGAAACGAATATTCTACCCTGATACACCAGAATGCCCGTCGGCCCGAGGAGCCCGGGATAAGGGCCGCTCCTTGTGCCGAAATCGAATATGAAGTTGCCGTCCTCGTCGAATTTGCAGATCCGCCTATTTCCCCAATCCGTGACGTAGATGTACCCTTCTCCGTCTGCAGCGAGAAACTGAGGCCCGAGCAATTTTCCCTTCCCTTCGGTACCGAATGTCTTTTTCTTCACCCCGTCCTGAGTGCAGAGAGAGATCCTATTTCCCTCGTATTCCGACACATAGAGACTGCCGTTCCCTGTGTCTAGCACGTCGAAGGGATGATCGAAACCCTGAAGGCCCCCACGGTACCGCTGTTTGAGGCTTCCGTTTGTATCGAACAGCAAAAATTCGTTCGAACCGAAGGCAGTAAGGTAAAAGAAGCCGTCCGATCTGGGCCTTACCGAAGTGGGTCGAATGAAAAGTGTTATATCTTTCGTCTTTCCGGAAATTTCGTCCGAGATGACATATCTATCCGCGACCTTCAGCTCTCTTCCGAGCCCGCGGAGCGTCCTCGCAGCATCTAGCTGGCTTTGCAGCAACGCGGAACCCTTCCCCGCACGAACAATCGATTGCCACTCGGAGAGGGCTGATTCCTCGAATCCTGCTCTGTAATACGCTCTTCCTAACCAAGTCCTGGTACGGATATCGTCGGGTTTATATGAAAGGGATTTCTCGAATGCGACAATGGCTTCGTTCAGCAATCCGTTGTGAAACGATATGACTCCCCACCGAAACTCGTCCCTGGCATTCACCGCAGCCATATCGATTCTCTGCTGAGCATGTATGGAAGATAGGCAGAACACTAGATAGATGAATGGGAGAAAGAACCGCTTTAACATGATTACAAGTATACACGGATCAAGCGAAGGTATCTACTGCGTGGTCTTCAATGGGAAGAGCTAAATCGCCTCGTATTCCCACATACAATAAGGCCTTGAGATCTTTTGGATCTATCACATGCAAATCTTTCTGTGTGCGGTGAGAATTCTGCTGTGTGTGTAAAGCCGCTGTATCTTCGACTTTCATATGCCTCTCCTCTCTGAGTATCGGAAAAAAAGGCAAAACCTTAGAGGCCTTGCAGTTTATGGTAAATCTA
>CAZWAS010000121.1:8351-9545 GCA_964631915.1 uncultured Spirochaetales bacterium
CTTAAGGGCACCTCTAAAAACTCTTTATTTTTTCGCGTGCGAAAAAAATAATCCCTTACACTACCAGCGATTAGATGGCCGGTATGGGAACCAACCAACCGAAGAACTTTTATGTACGC
Organism: uncultured Spirochaetales bacterium; assembly: GCA_964631915.1. Lineage (GTDB taxonomy): Bacteria > Spirochaetota > Spirochaetia > CAZWAS01 > CAZWAS01 > CAZWAS01. The sequence goes on from CAZWAS010000121.1 coordinate 8,471, forward strand.
ACGGCCTGCACCCGGCACTCGTACTTTCTGTACGTCGGATTCTTGTCCGTTTATGCGACGTAGTGGCGTTCTTCCCTTCCCTCTGAGCCTTTGCGCTTCCAACTAAGAATTGCCGGCGGCTATACGACCACATCTCCCCTAAGTTCTTTCAGATGCGATCGGATGATGTGGTTGTCCGGTAGAAGAGACAGAGCTCTGCGGAGATAGGAGCGGGCTTCCGCCTTGCGTCCTTTTTTGTAGCACACCCATCCTAGAGAATCCAGATACGCAGGATTATCCGGCTTCATATCATGGGCTTTTTTGCACATGGAAATAGCCTGATCCAGCTCATCTTCCATCTCTGCGAGCACATAACCCAAATTGTTCAGGGCGGTGGCATTATCCGGATCGAGCTTCACCGCTTCTTTCAGATATTCGACGCTCTGTCTTTCCATGCCTTGAAGAAAAGCAATATGGCCGAGCGCAGCATACACTTGCACTGTCCTGTATCCGGCCTTTATGAGCTCCTTAAGTTCGTACTCAGCAAGCCTGTGCCTTCCAGTGATCGAATAGATGTATCCCAATATGAGGCGCGCCTGCGCAGCTATCGATTCTCCCAGGTTCGATGTTACGACTTGTTCGAGATACAGCAACGCTTCATCGTATTTTTCGAGTTTTGTATAACAGAGGCCGAGATAATAGGCGAGTTCGGGGTATTCCCCCGGATCGGCGTCGGCGGATAGAAGCTCTTGGAGCGCTTCTTTGTACAATCCTTTCTTGTATAAAGCTATCCCTTCGTTCATGGCTCACTCCAGATTCTTCAGGCATTGGGCTTGTTGAACCTGGCTTTCAGATACCGTTCGTCGTCGCTATGGTTCATCGGCTGGAGATACACAGGCGTTACGGAAATTTTGCCGCTCAACACAGCCTCCCAGTCTGTATTAATCATATTATCGGATTCTATTTTATCGCCCTGTAGGAAGTAGTAAATGTCGCCATCGGGAGCCGGGAAACTCACGATCTTATCGTTGTAAATGCGCCTGGAAGGCTGTGTTATCTGCACTTCCATGTCCATCTCCGGAATATTCGGCGTATT
>CAZWAS010000121.1:9557-11778 GCA_964631915.1 uncultured Spirochaetales bacterium
GATGTTGAGAAAGTGTTCAGGCGTCCATAAAGAAAAAAACATCTCCGCGTTGTTCCGTATGAACCGCGCAGTCGCATCGAACAGATACGGCCCACGAAACGCGGAGAGCGATACGGCGATGCCGGGAACTCCCATAAGTGCCGCCTGCCTTGCAGCAGCTGCGGTTCCCGAATAGATGATGTCCGTTCCCAGGTTCGGGCCGAGATTAATACCGGCGATGACCATATCCGGCTTCGCAGGAAGTGCACCGAGACACGAGAGCAGCACGCAATCCGCAGGAGTCCCGCCGCAGGAATACATTCTGTCCCGTATCTTCCTTACCCGCATAGCCCCTTTCAGGGTTATGGAATGGGAAGCTCCGCTCCTTTCTCCATCGGGAGCGAGGATCCATACATCGTGATCGTCCTTCAATGCCTCAACGAGGGCCGAAAGGCCGGGACTGCTTATCCCGTCGTCATTGGTGATCAAAATATTCATACGTAACTCACGGCGGATGTTATTTGGAATACAGCGCCTTGGCGCCTGCAGACGTGGAACATCTGAATGAAGCAGCTTTGAATCCGAAGATCCGTTCATATTCGTCGAGCCGTTTCTGATATTCCTCCATAGCTGTATCGTTTATGAAAGTGACCGTACAGCCGCCGAATCCCGCTCCGGTCATTCTCGATCCGTACACTCCGTCGATTCCCCACGCGCGTTTGACGAGCCAATCGATCTCCGGGCAGGAAACCTCGTACTGATCGCGGAGGCTTTCGTGGGACCGGTTCAGCAATTTGCCGAAAGAATATATATCTTTCTTCCGAATCAGGTCTTCGGCATCGAGCACACGCTGATTCTCTTCAACGATGTGGAGACATCTTCTGCGGATGCTTTCCGGTATCTTGCCCATGCAATCTCTCAGATCCTGAGCGCTGTAATCCCTCAGGCTCGTTCCCTGCCGTCTCGCTGCGAGCACATTGACGCATACGTCCGATTCCTTTTTCCGCTGCGCATATTCCGATTCGACGGAATGCTGGGGAATATTGGAGTCTGTGATGAGGATATTCACCTTACCGAAATTGAAGGGGATGAACCTGTATTCCAAACTTCGCGTGTCGAGCACCATCGCGTTGCCTGCTTTGGACAGATACGCGATCAGGTGATCCACAACGCTCGTATCTATGCCTATGAACCTGCTCTCGGCCTGGCGTGCGCATTCAAGGAGTTGGATGTCCGACATGCTGAAACTGAAGAGCTTCTTCAACGCAACAGCAGCAGCAACTTCCATTGCAGACGACGAGGCAAGCCCCTTGCCTTGGGGCAGATCGCCCGCGATGGTTACATTCAGGCCGCACACTGAGCAGCCTATCTGCATGAAGGCATGGATGACCCCTTTCACATAGTTGGCCCACCTGTCTTCCCGCTTGTACTTCAGGTTCGAAACCGTGGTGCGCTTCCTTTCATTCAGATCATCCGCGAAGAAACGAAGTGAATTGTCCTTCCGCTTCGATAGAGCGACCTGCACGTATCTATCGATCGCAATGGAAAGAATGTATCCCTGATTATATCCGGTATAATCCCCGAGAAGCACAATCCGTCCCGGGGCAGAAGCTATAACCGCTGGCTCATCACCATACTCAGTCCTGTGGAGAAGAGCTATGTCCTTCATCTAGGCTGTCCTGCCCCCTGCCCAAAGCGTAAGAATGACTGTCAATCCCTGTAACATCGGAAAAAGAGGGATAAAATTTATACAGGTAGTATAAAAGAAAAATGAAAAGTATTCAACAAAAATAATGAACCTGGCTGGAAGCCACATGCTGACAAAGTTCCGCATTGCCAGTATACTTCTATGCACATGCGCTTACGTCTGATTCTGCTCACCCTTGTCTCTGCCGTGCTTCTGCCTCTCGCGCTGCAGAACGAACTTTTCCCTATGGGAAACCCTGTATTCGGCATCTTATGCATTGCTCCATTTCTCGCATCCCTGTATATGTGCCCTTCGTATCGGTTCGCTTCAGTGCTCGGCCTTCTGTTCGGAGGGGTATCGACCGTGCTCGCGAACTACTGGCTCATATTTTTTCAAGATTTCGCAGTCTGGACCTTAGGCGGCGTTGTGCTCGGATACCTGCTCTTCAACTCTGTCCTCGCACCTTACATCACAGCATTCGCCCGGGGGAACAGGACATACAGACCCTTCATCATAGCTTCCGTGTGGATGGTGTACGAATTTCTGAAATCCATA
>CAZWAS010000122.1:0-7625 GCA_964631915.1 uncultured Spirochaetales bacterium
CGATTCCATCGAGTTCTTTGACTACAAGGGTTTTCGTTATGTGGAAGTTGTTAACGCTCCAAACGTTCCTGATGTATCGGTAGAAGTGCACGATTTCTCGGGTGTTGCACATGGATTCACGTATAAGCAGGGGAAAGAATCGGAAGAGGCGAGAACCATCATCAACGAGTTTATCAGAAGGCACATATACACCACCTGATGAAAGCACATATCAAAGATACAATCATGCACACCGCTGTAGCTCTTTTCAGGGGAAAAGGCTATCACCGAGTGACGATCAATGAAATCTGCGGAGCATGTGGCATTACAAAGAAAACTTTGTATTATCATTTCAATTCCAAAGAAATCATCATTTTTGCGTATTATCAAACGCTCATAAAGTCTCCGGAGGAATTGATTCGGGACCTCGGACACATTCGATCGCCTACGGATAAACTATGGCATTTTTTCGAATGCTATTATCAGAAGACCGCTTTGCTCGGAGTGGATTTATATAAAGTACTTCTTCACTATTTTTTCCATTCACCGGATATAACGACTTCGCCTTTTTCTGCGTTTCATGGAGCAGACTCAGCCCTGCTCTATGAAACTGTTCTGGAAATCATCGCTGAGGGTCAACGCATAGGCGAATTCCGCGATGACGTATCAGCGGATATACTGTTTTGGACGATGGCCTCGGCCATGATGGGAGCTTCGGTGGGCTGGTGTGCGCATAACGGGCAACTCGAAGAGAAGGAGGGTATCCGGCGCATGTTCGAGATTATTTTCCTGCCCTGCAACCAGTGATACCCTCGTTTTAGAGGAAAAATAAAGCGCAGAGGAAGAAACGGCGGATGCGGTACAAATGTACGTTAGTACTTGAACTCGCTGTCGCCTATGAACTCCCTCAGGATCGACTGAGTAGGCACGAACACCGAGGGAATGGGCATGAAGTTGTTCAGGAACGAGAGGAGCCGTACCGCTTCGCTGTATTCTTCGTGAAAAGGTTTCACTGTTTTCAGAAGCGGTTCCGCATAGGTTTTCAGCACTGCGAGCTCGTAGTCCAGGGCCGAGTTAAAGGCGGAATCCGCAGTGTTTTGGAACGGAAAGATGTTTCCGTCTTCGCCCCTGCGCACGGAATCCCACATAGAAAGGGTACGGACCGCATCGTGACCTCTGTACCGGTTGTCTCTGACCATTCTTCGGATGAGGCGGTTATCTGTGGTGGGAATGCGCGAGTGATCGTCGAGGTTCAGCTGCGTGAGGGCGGATACGTACACCTTGTATTTTTGTTCCCTGCGGATGAGGGGCGTGAGCCTGTCGTTCAGACCGTGTATGCCTTCGAGGATGAGCATACTTCTTTCGGGGAGCTTGAGAGGTTTGTCTCTGAATTTCCGTTCCCCGGTCTTGAAATCGAAGAGGGGGAGCATCACTTCCTTTCCTTCGAATAAGGATACGAGGTGCTCGTTTAAAAGCGGCACATCGATAGCCTCGAGAGCTTCGAAGTCGTAATTGCCGAACGCATCGCGTGGAGTCTTTTCCCTGGACACAAAATAGTCGTCTAATGAGATGGCGATGGGCTCTATGCCCAACACTTTGAGCTGCACTGACAGCTTCTTTGCGAACGTGGTTTTTCCCGAAGAGGAAGGACCTGCTATGAGTATAACCCGCACTTCATGTACCCGGGCGAAAATGCGATCCGCTATTTCAGATATTTTTTTGTTGTGTAAAGCCTCTGCCACGCGTATGAAGTCTTTGAGCTTGTCCGGAGATTTTGAAAGTTCGTTCAGTTTGCCTACGCAGTGAACTCCGAGTATTTTCCCCCAGTTTTTATACTCCTGAAAGACGGAAAACAGAATCGGTTTGTCTTCGAACGGCTTCAAAGCATAGGGAGAGCCGGTGGGAGGGTATTTCAGCAGGAATCCGGAATGGTATTTTGAAAGCTCGAAACAACAGAGCAGACCGGTTGCTGGAACGAGGGGACCGTGTGAAAGATCGAGATAATCCCCGCATGTGTATGTCGATATTCTCGCGTCGTTCCTGTATTCGAGGAGGCTGGCCGTATCGGGCATATTTTCCTTTCTAAAATGTTCGAGGGCCTCCGTGTACGATATGACGCGTTTCGATATGGGGAGATTGGATTCGACGAGTCGCTTCATCTCGTTGGTAAGGGCAGCCAGATCGGCCTGATCCACTTCCGATAAGCCCTCATAGTAGTAGAAGAAGCTTTCTCCGAGCGAATGCCCGACGACCAGTCGTCTTTCGGGAAACAGATGCTCTGAAGCTATTGCAAGCAGAAAGCACAGCGATCGGCGGTAGATCATAGCGCCTTCCGCAGTATCCAGCGTGACCGGTTTGATTGCGCTGTTCACTTCGATTTTTGCCGAGAGGCTCGAAAGATCGTTGTTCAACTTCACGCCGACGAGCGGATAGGGGAGGGCTTTGAATTCCGAACTTTCGATTATGTCGGATACTTTTGTGCCATAGGGAACGGTCATGTGTTTTCCTGAAGGGAAATTGACTGTTACGTGTTGCATAGCTCACCTCTTTTTTACTTACTACTTTTCTTGAAGTATAGCGTATTATCAGCCTTTCTGCACAGCATATTCCCGCAGAACTTTAAGCCAGGCTCCGGGGCCAACGTATCGATACTGGGGCTTGAGGTGGGAGATCATGGAACGCAGCTCTGCTGTATCCGGTTCCGTCGATACGTCGACCTCCAGATCGACACATGCTGGTTTTTCAATGGCGTCGTCGGAAAAACAGAACTCAAGCTGTGCAGCCTTCGGCTGAGGTTCCTGCAATTTTCGGGCATCATGCATGATGCGGTTCGTCGCTTCGGTACCCAGAAGCGTTCTCAGTCCTCGGGCGAATTCTTCCTGAACAAATCGTTTCCCGAGGAGCGATACGGCGCACCATTCTGCGACCCATACCGCGACTTCCGCATCGCGTTTCAAAAGGTCGCGAACGAGAAGCAAGGCAGTGCTCACGAACACATCGTCGAATCCTTGGGTGAGGGCCTCGACGAGCTCTTCGACCGCACTATGTATATACATATTATTATCTATTACAAGACATGCGAATTGTTTTTCGAAAGAAAGCAGTTCGCGCCCTAACGGCACGAGTCCGGTGATATGTTTCAGTAAGGGTACTAGTTTTGCAAGGAGACTCGACGGATGTATGTGCGAAAGCGCCTCCTCGAATTCTTTTTCGTTTCCTGCATACATGGCATGAAGAGCGGCGATCATGTGTTTCCATGGGAAAAAGATGGATTCCGCGTCTATGCGGTCGAGTTGTTGCAAAGCATGGGGATCGTACATGCCATTTGTGACAGACTCGAAAGCGTCGCTCACGATGAGCGCTTCCTGTTTGAATACATGGTCATCGTGAAGGATATCGCATGCAAGCACGAGAAACGGGTCGTGAAGCAGGTCTCTCAGTGCGCTTTTCGTAAGAACTTTCTCCGAGTCCGGTCTTTTCTGATAGGTATACAACAGATCGTGTATACGATCCCTGTTCGTGTGCTCGATTTTTTTGTTCGGCATGGTGGAGAGGTATTATAATCAGGTTTGCTGGATTTCTTCAATCTCTTTTTTTGTGAGAGATTTCAAAACGCGGATCGAATTTTTTTCATCGGTTCGTATTATAGGTTCTTGAAGAAGCCTCTGTCCCTGTTCGTTTACAAGAATTTTAACCACCGGATGCCGCGGTGTCTGAGGATTCACGTCCACTACGATACCTTTGGAGCCGTCGGAAAGCGCGACATAGGTTCCGATCGGAAATATCGAGAGATTGAACACAAGAGCTTTTATCACTGTTTCATCGTACTGTTTGCCGACGTTTTTCAGAAGATCGAGTATGCTGGAATGCCCGTCTTTACCGTCCCTGTACGGCCGCTTCGATGTGAGCGCATCGTACGAGCACACCACGGCGATTATTCTTGCATACAGTGATATCTTTTCTCCGGGAACGCCACGGGGGTATCCTTTTCCATCCATGCGCTCGTGGTGTTCGAGGGCGGCCATAGATATGTTCAGAGGAAACGAAAGACCGCGGAGTACCTGGTATCCGAGAATCGTGTGCGTGGTGATCGCTTTTTTTTCCTGAGGAGACAGCGGTTTGTCGGACATGTACAGCCCTGCGGGGAGTTTCACCATGCCTATTTCATGAAGAACCGCTGCTATGCCGAGTTCTATGAGTTTATGGGGGGGAAATTTCAGATATTCACCGAGTATGAGGGCGAGTATCGTGGTTTTCGCTGTGTGATTGACCACATAGTTCTCGGAACTGACTCCCAATTCATCGAATTGCAAAAGATATTTTCTGTTCGTCTTCAATGCAGCGATTATTTTCTTGATATGTTCAGTTATCGTGTTGATGTTGATTTTTTCTTCCCGTTCGAAGGTGGAGAACAGGCTGTCCACTCCTCTGACGAACTGTTCATACGCTTTCGATGCTTCTTCCCTGTGCTCCTTTTCTTTTACATCCTTTTCTATGAGAGCGACACTGGAAGAAGTGGGGGATTTATCGTCGCTCGCTGCAGGCTTTATCTGTGTCGCAGATACATCGCCGGACGAATACACCGCATTGAATCCCCACTGGGAAAGCCTTTTGAGAAGTGCTTCGGTTACCGGAGTTTCGGTTGTCAAAAGTATGTATTTTTGATCGAGAAATACAGAATCCGAAAAGAAGCTAAGGGGCTTCATGCTGCCTACCGGAATGCTCTTCATATCTGTCGTTGACCCCCTCTCGTATTTTAATTACACTCTTCTATATATTATAGGAGATTTTTTCATGAAATTTAAGACAATTTTCATCATATTCAACATTGTCATCGTTTTGTCGTTTTTATTCATTTTTTTCATGCCACTGATTGTACTCGGCTGGGACTATTCGAAGGCATTTTGGGAAAAAAATTGGCTTCTCGCCCTGCTGTTTGTGCTTGTTATAGCAGGGCTCAATACCTATTTCGGTCTGAACTGGCAGCTTTTCTCCCTGCTCGAACGGGAGGATTGGGCGCGGGTGAGCGAATACCTCGAAAAAAAGGTACTGACAGAGGGGAAAGTTCGGAAAAATTTTTTGCGCATACTTGTCAATTCCTACCTTGTCACTTCAAACATCGATGGCATATCCAGGCTGGAAAACTTTCTAAAAGAAAAGCATCCTCGTCTTGTATCCGAATTTGCCGTGGAGCTGGGAATCCCTCACCTGATTAAGAATGATCCCATCGATCTGCAGGAGTATTATGGACAATTCATTGCTATGGAGCGGTTCAAGGAAAAAGGATGGATCTCCTGGAATTACGCCTTTTCGCTTATGTTGCAGAAAAAACACGAAGAAGCCCGTGTCATGTTGCAGGGCCTGGCACAAAACAACCGTGAACCGATCCTTCTCGCTCTCTCTTTGTATCTCCTGGATGCATTCGCAAAAAGCGACGACAATATGCGTTTGTTTGTGAATGAAAAAAAGGATGCGATACGAAAACGCTATACGGTGTCCGCATGGAACAAAGTTCTGGAAAAAAGCAATTCGAATCTTCAGGTTGTGGTGCTTTCGAAACTGATCCAGGATGCGACGCTGTGGCTGTTCGCCAAGGAGGCGGATAGAACTTGACTAAACCGCGTGCCTTGCATATGGTGACAGTACAAGGGATATCATGAGCTATTTCAAGAAATCGAAAAAACTAGAAAACGTATGTTATGATATTCGCGGACCGGTTCTCGAAAAAGCAAAAAAACTGGAAGAAGAAGGGTATACGATCATAAAGCTCAATATCGGAAATCCTGCACCCTTCGGTTTCACAGCACCCGATGAAATGGTGCATGACATGATCATAAATCTGCCGAATGCAGAGGGGTACTGCGATTCGAAGGGCGTTTTCGCTGCAAGAAAAGCCATCATGCAATACTGTCAGCAGAAAGGAATACCGAATGTCGAGATCGAAGATGTGTTCATCGGCAACGGCGTAAGTGAACTCATTGTCATGTCCATGCAAGGGTTGGTGGACAACGGGGACGAAATCCTCATCCCTGCACCCGATTATCCGCTCTGGACGGCTGCAGTCAACCTCGCAGGCGGAACCGCTGTCCATTATATCTGCGACGAGTCTTCTGACTGGTATCCTGATATCGAGGATATGGCGAAGAAGATAACGTCGCGTACGAAAGGTATCGTCATAATCAATCCGAACAATCCGACGGGGAGCGTATATCCGCAAGAAATCCTGGAAAACATCGTGGAGCTGGCAGCCTGTCACAATCTTATCCTTTTTTCCGATGAGATTTACGATAAGATTCTTTATGACGGCGCAAGGCATGTTTCTACGGGCTCACTGAATCCGGAGGTATTCTGCGTCACGTTCAATGGTCTGTCGAAAGCATACAGGGCTGCCGGGTTCAGAGCCGGTTGGATGGTCCTGAGTGGAAAGAAGAGCCTCGCTCAGGATTATATCGAAGGGCTCACTATGCTTTCTAATATGCGGCTGTGCAGCAACGTGCCTGCTCAGTACGGAATACAGACGGCATTAGGGGGATATCAAAGCATCCAGGAATACCTTGTGCCTGGAGGAAGGCTCTACGAGCAGCGCAATCTTTGCTGCGAACTCCTGAATGAGATTCCGGGTATTTCCTGCGTAAAACCGAAAGGTGCACTGTACGTATTTCCGAGAATCGATGCGAAACGGTTCGACATCCGTGACGACGAACGGTTTGTCCTCGATCTGCTCACTGAAAAAAAGTTGCTTCTCGTGCAGGGTACAGGCTTCAATTGGAAGGAACCGGATCATTTCCGAATCGTATTCCTGCCGAACAAAGAGGATTTGCGGATGGCCATGGAGAGATTGAAAGATTTTCTCTCTACCTATAGGCAGAAGTGATCCGATACTGTATGTCAAAAAAACAGAACATTGTCCGTCTTTTTCTGCAGAATACCATCTCTTTGATCGTCATATCCGAATTCGTCATCGCGATATTCTGGATATCGCACCAGTGTTTCCGTTTCAACGCAGAAGTTTCCAAACTCAGCACCGAATACACAGAAGACCAGAAGGGCAAAATAAAAGCGAGCGTTGAGAGTACCTTTGAGTATCTGGACCACCTTCGCAAAACCGAAATGGAAGAGCTGAGAAACACCATCAAAAACCGCGTATACGAAGCGGAAGCGATAGCGACACGACTCTATGATGAATACCGCGGGAAACTGCCTCTCGATGAGATGAAGCGCATACTCGTGCGGGTTTTGCGTTCCATCTGGTTCAACAACGGAAGGAGTTATTATTTCATCACAGACCTGGACGGCATTGCGGTGCTCTATCCACTTGTTCCGAGCACTGAAGGGACAAGCATTCGCGATTTCCAGGATATACGCGGCACCTATGTAATACGGGATTTACTCGCCTTGGCAAAGGGTGCAGGCGAAGGATTCATGGAATACTACTGGAGAAAACCGGGCGAGGATAAGGATAAAGAGTTCAAGAAGCTCGTGTACATAAAAACGCTCAAACAATTCGATTGGTACATCGGGACAGGAGAATATCTCGCAGATGTCGAAGACAACATCCGACAGGACGCCTTGGACCGACTATCGCGCGTGCGCTTTTTCGACCTCGGGAAATTGACGATTTTGAAACAAGACGGAACCGCGCTTCT
>CAZWAS010000122.1:7666-11732 GCA_964631915.1 uncultured Spirochaetales bacterium
CTGCTTGTTGTCCCGAAGGCGAACGGGGATGCGTCCCGATCTCCCGGATCGATGCACGAGAACCTCCGCGTGAAGGCACAGGGAGACGGCTCGTTCGTTACATATTTCCGGCCGACCCAAGGTACCCAGCAGTTGAAGGAAAAAATCGCATTCGTGAAATACTACGAACCGTGGCAGTGGATAGTATCTGCGAGCATACCTACCGAAGACATCGAACGGCTCATCGCATTGAGAAGGAACGATCTCGAAAGGCAAATTTTTTCTCAGATCCGACTCACGGCGGCTCTTCTACTTATCAGCATCGGAGTGACTGTAGGGTTATCGTTCCTTTTTTCGAAAAGGCTACAGAAAGAGTTTCGCATATTCTCCGAGTTTTTCGGGAATGCTGTGTTGCATAATGAAAACATCGACGCCGGAAAACTTTCTTTTCTCGAATTTCGGAGACTCGCGGATTCTGCGAACGAAATGGTCGATCGAAAGAAGCTGCTGGATAAGGCTTTGCGGGAGGAAGAAGAACGATACAGAGGTATCGTTGAGAATGCTCCCCTGTTCATATGCAGGATTTCCCCGGAGAACGGCATTATCACCTTCGCAAATGGAGCATTTTGTGCTCAGTTCGGGAAAAAGAAACAGGAACTAGTAGGCTCGAGTTTGTTCGAACTCTATACGCCTGAGGAAGTGTCGCTTCTGAAGCAAAAGCTCGCTGGGCTTACCATTGCCGCACCGGCAAAGACGACCGAACAGTGGGTAAGCATAAACGGTTCCTTGCGCTGGCAGCGGTGGACGGATCAGGCGCTTTTCAATGTTTCGGGTGGTATTTTTGAGTATCAGGGGATCGGCGAAGATCTGACCGACAGAAAGCGTATGGAATTGGAGCTCGAGCGAAGCAGAAAACTGGAATCGTTGAGCCTGCTTGCGGGCGGTATCGCGCATGATTTTAACAATATACTCACTGCATTGTGGGGTAACATCTCTCTCGCCAAGCTTTCCATCCAGGAAGAAACGGATATGTACGGCATGCTGAGCGATGCGGAAAAAGCAGTAGCCAAAGGCAAAATGCTGACGCAAAAACTCCTTACATTTTCGCAAGGAGGAATAACCCAGAAGAGTATAGCGGATATAGCCCTGCTCATAGAGGCGGCGCTTTCACAAGTGGTCGAGCCTACAATCCGGAAAGTGGTTTCTGTTGAAAAAGGCCTTCGCCTTGCGGAGGTCGACGAAAAACAGATTCTGCAGGCTTTCGGACACCTATTCGAGAATGCAGAACAGGCTATGCCCAAGGGAGGAACACTCAGCATTCGGGCCGAGAATGCTTTTCCCGGTACGACGCCTGCGGTTTTGCCTGCGGAAAAAGAGTATATCAGGATCGTGATTTCCGATAGCGGGAAAGGCATACCGGAAGACATACTGCCGAAGATATTCGATCCATATTTCCCCACGGATGAAGGGCATTCGGGGCTCGGACTTTCTACGGTATTTTCCATTATAGCGACGCATCATGGCTTCATTCACGCGGAATCGAAGCAGGGACAAGGGACGACATTTATCATATATCTTCCTACCTACTGCGGAACGATGGGTCTATGAACTGTGCGACATGCAGAGGAAATCTGGTACTCCCCAGGTTTGCGGTGTGCATAATGGTATGTTTCTTTCTGTTTCCCTCGCGTCCTTCCGCACAGGATAAAATCGAGACAGTGCTTAAAAATCAACTGTATGTGACGAGGGGCTTTCTCTCTCTACCCATTGCATTCAGTGCGTTGAGAGAAATTCTCGACGACTACAGCACATATCGGGAATGGGCATTGGAAGGCATGGATGGAAAGGATCCGGTGTCGAAAAAGTTCATAGGAATTTTCAGCGATATCATATACCTCCCCGAACAACACTTTTTCGAAGTCGTTTTCGATGTGAATCTTCCGTGGCCCTTCGGGAGCAAGGGGAACAAGATTCAGTTCAAAATAAAGGAGGAACAGAACGATGAAAAGGCCAAGCGCATGACTCTCGTCATGGCTACAACTTCCTTCGCTGTGGAGCATGCATCGCTGTCATTCGAGGCATACGGCCTTTCAGGGGGGAGCGTACTCATTTTCACCGCTCGCCTCAAGTTTTCGAGTCTGATAGGATTGTTTTTCAATATTGACAGCTACAAGAAGAATGTGGAGTGGAGGATCGGCCGCATGGTCAAAAACTTAAAAAAGCGAGTTGGATTCCTCTACCCTCATATGATAATCATGGAATGAAAATCGAAGGGGTGTCGGCAGGATTTTTCAAATCTTGCCGGAGCATCTGGACAAAAAATCTTCAAGAGTCACGAAATTCGATTCATCGACGAGAACGCCTTCCCGATAGTAACGAATATAGGGAATGAGTTTGTTTTTCCACGCCCGTTCTTTTACTTCGAGGAATTCGCGGAAATACGGTTCGGTATTGTATACGATTTCGTAAATGACGAGAGACAGGTTCTGGCCTGCCACCTCCGTTTCGAGGCGTTTGAGGTAAAGCTGCATAGCGAACCACTGGGGGCACCAGTTCTGCGTCATGACGACCGCTACCTGTTTATCCGCAGTGCGTATGTCCTCGGGGAATTCGGCATGCGCTATCGTATATGCTACCTGTTCTTTTGTCGCTTTTTTTCGTTGTATCACGCTTTCTGTTGTACCCTGTATTCGGCGATCGTGTCAAACATGGCGAGAACGTTCTCCACAGGAGTTTCTTCGAGAATGGTGTCATGGCTTGCGGATGCGATATATCCTCCCTGCGGCGCCATGATGTCGAGTACTTCTTTCGTTTTCGCACGCACGAAATCGGGACTCGGCCCGTCTATGAGCACGTGGTGGGAATCTATAGCTCCGTTCAGGACGATTTTATCGCCGAAGTCCCGTTTCAGCCCTGCACTTTCCATGCCGGCGCAGTTCGGCTGAAGCGCATGGAGTCCGTCAAGCCCTGCTTCTATGAGCAAAGGAATGAGCGGTCTGAAGCCTCCACAGCAGTGCATCATGACTTTCAAGCCATAATCGTGTCCCAGATCTATGAAGCGTTTCAGATAGGGGAGCACGAACTCTCTGAACAGCTCGGTGCCGAGGAGGGGGCCGGTCTGGCTTCCCAGGTCGTTCCCGATGAAAAATATATCGATGACGCGAGAGGCTGCGTCAAAGGTCCTTCGGCTCACTTCGAAATAGAAATCGGTGAGGTGTCCCATGAGTGCATGTACGAGGGAAGGCGTATCGTACATTGCATAGTACAGTTTTTCCATACCGAGGAAATCTATGGCATCATGGAAAATAGGACACCATTCGCCTCCGAGTATCGCATACACACCGTTCCATTGCTCGGCATCGGCTTTGATGCGGGAAACATCCATCCAGTCCGGGTCGGGCCAGTCGTATGCGTGGATAGCATCTTCGGTTTTCGCATCCGCAAGAGGATGTGCAAGCGGTTGGCCGTACCCTATGCCGGTCCGCTCTATGCCGAACGGGCTTCTCCACGTGGCGCCGGGGGAAAGTGGACGGTCCGGCCCCGCGTAGACGGCGTACACCCGCCTGAAATCATCTCCAAGCCGTATGCGCAACCCCTCGTCGTCAAGCCCCGTGTATCGTTTCGCTTTTGCCCAAAACTCTGCGCTCGCTCCACACCAGGCCGGCACCCTGTCCGCCGTCCTGTGTTGGAATGCAGCCATTACCCGTTCTTTACCTGTCATTGCCCGTATCCTCCGATCTCTCTGCAGGAACTGCGTTTTATCAATTGCTGCTTCACCTTCAGCACATGGATATCTTCCGGTTTATGCATGAGTCGGTTCATCATCATCTGAGCAGCGATTCTTCCCATGTACGCGGTGTTGATGCTCATTGTGGTGATTTTCGGAACATTGGGAAGCTCATAGTCTAGAACATCTCCCGGTGCGATGATGGAAATATCCTCCGGCACCGAGTACCCCAACTCATTCAATACGACCATGGCCCTAAGTGCTACATCGTCGTCAAGGGCGAATACGGCGGAAGGTCTGTTCTCCCGGCCAAACAGAGCAGTGAGCTTGCGCCGCAGCCCTTCCGGCGCGACCTGTCGG
>CAZWAS010000123.1:0-6440 GCA_964631915.1 uncultured Spirochaetales bacterium
GCAGTTCACCATTTTGGCGGATCGCTTCTTCTATGTTGCCGCCGTGGATTTGGAGGAGATTGCACAGATGCCTGAACGGAATTTGTACCGGCATAGTTTTCGGTATTTCGTGAACCTGTGAGAGTTCGTATATCCGTTTTTCCTTCTCTTTGCGTTTTTCGCCTACCTCCTCCTTGCCGAAATAGATGCGTTCGCACCTGTCGTAATCTTCGTACAGTTTTATCACATCGAGGTCGAAAGAAATCGAAAATTCCGTGTTCGGCCGTGTACCTGCGAACAGGTATCTGGTCACTTCAGGTTGATAGATTTCGAGCACATCCGGCAAACTTATGACCTCTCCCTTCGAAGAAGAAATTTTGCCGCCTCTGCCTTTTATGCCGATGAAATCGTACTGGAAGCTCACCGGAGCGTCGTGATCGTAGATTTTCTTGGATATTTCTCTGGCCGTGTCGAACGATCCGCCCTCCGAATGGTGATCTTTGCCTGCAGGTTCGAAATCAACTTTTTCGAAGGACCAGCGCATAGGCCAGTCCACTCTCCAGGGGAGTTTCACCGCTTTTGTCGTCCTGAGGTCTACTTTTTCATTCGTGCCGCATGAATCGCATGCGTACGAGATACCATAATCGCCGTCCCACGCGAGAATTTTCGTAGTATCCTTGTTGCATGAATTGCAGAATACGGAAACAGGCCACCAATCTTCGGAGAGATCCTCCGTTCTGTGTGCGTTGAGAATTTCCCGGATTATTTCCTTTTTCTCAAGCGCTGTTTTTATCTGTTCCGCATAATCGGAATTTCTGTACCGTTTCGCCTGGTAGAGGTATTCGGGCGCTATACCCACTACAGGCAGGATCCGTTCGATTTCGAGCTCGTTCGCCCTCGCATAGCTCTCTGCTTTTCCGAAGGGGTCTGGAACCAGGGTTATCGGCCAGCGGAGGTATTTTGCGAGTTCCTCTTGGTTCGGCATGTTCGCAGGAACTTTGCGGAACACATCGTAGTCATCCCAGGAGTAGATGAAACGTACGTTCCTTCCCTTGTCCCGCAGTGCGCGCACGACAAGATCCACAGATATGATCTCCCTGAAATTCCCGATATGCACGGTTCCGGAGGGAGTTATACCGGATGCGCACACATACGTGTCTTTTTCGCCCTTTTCACGTATGACTTTTTCGGCGTATAAATCCGCCCAATGGGCTGTCTGTTCATTCATATGAACGCAATTATACAGACAGGAATACTGTTATTCAATGCATCGGAGATTATATTGCGATAAACTTCACAACTTAGTGCGCATAACACGCTAGTTCGTGAAAAAAAGTATGAATTTTCTTTACATTTTGAAAAACACATGATAATGTCTATCATTAAAGTGAAAAAAGGAACGAAATAATACTCTATTATTGAGCCTCATGTCTTTTTTCACGTTTGATTTGAAAGAAGGAGTGAAGTCATGAGTTCAATATCGCAACCATCCCCAGCGCAGACCACCGTGTGCGGGTGTACGAATCAACCGGTCTCGGATGAGGAGCTTTTCAAACGGCTCGATGAAATAATCGACAGCTTTGAAGATTCCAAAGGAATTCTCATACCCGCTCTTCAGACGGCCCAGAACCTCTGGGGATACCTCCCTGAGCAGGTGCTGAAACACCTGAGCCTCAAATTGAAGGTGCCGTACAGTGAGGTCACAGGCGTGGTGACATTCTATTCATTTTTTTCCACTGTTCCGCGGGGCAAACATGTGGTGCGTGTATGTCTCGGTACTGCCTGTTATGTCAGAGGCGGAAATGAAGTGCTCGAAGCATTCAGAAAGCAGCTGGGCATCAATGTCGGAGAGACGACAGAAGACAGGCTGTTTTCCCTGGAGGTAGGGCGCTGTTTCGGAGCCTGCGGTCTTGCGCCGACCATTTCCATCGACGGTGAAGTGTACAAGCGGGTACGGCCGATCAAAGTGGGCGAGATTATCGATTCTTTTTATAAGAAAGAAGAGGAACAAGGAGCGTCAGCATGAGCGTGAAGAAAATTGCCGGAAAACAAGACCTCGAGCATATCAGAGAAAAAGCGCTGGCCACCTTGGCGATTCGGATCGGAGCCGGAGATCAGGAACCCAGCGTAAAGGAAGGGGAATTCCATGTTATGTTCTGTTTCGGCACAGGATGCCTTTCCTCAGGCGCAGTGTTCGTCAAAAACGCGTTTGTCGAAGAACTGGAGAAACACGGCCTCAAGAACAAAGTTACTCTCGTAGAAACGGGATGCAACGGGTTCTGCGCAGGAGGTCCTATCGTTGTGGTATATCCGCATGGATACTTCTACCACAAAGTTTCACCCGAGGATGCTGCAGATATTGTGTCACACCACCTCGTAAAACAGAAACCAGTGGAGCGCCTCATGTTTCATCATCCGGTGACCGGGCAGGCTATTCCTCTGTACAAGGACATACAGTTTTTCGCCCAGCAGAATCTGCGCGTGCTCCACAACAAGGGGCTCATCGCTGCTGAGAGCATAGAGGAATACATAGGCAGGGATGGATATTTTGGCCTTGCAAAGGCGCTCCTCGAGATGACGCCGCAGAGCATTATTTCGGAGATGAAAGAAGCAGGACTGAGGGGACGGGGAGGTGCAGGGTTTCCCACGGGCATAAAGTGGGAATTGTGCTCCAGGGCTCAAGGAGACAAAAAGTACATCATCTGTAACGCGGATGAAGGAGACCCTGGTGCATTCATGGACAGGAGCCTTATAGAGGCGGATCCGCATGCAGTGCTGGAAGGAATGATGATAGGCGCGCGGGCCGTGGGTGCCGATACCGGCTACATCTATTGCAGAGCCGAGTATCCTCTGGCACTGCAGAGGCTCGAACATGCTATCGGCGAATGTCGGGCGCGCGGGCTTCTCGGAAACAACATTTTGGGTACGGATTTTTCCTTCGACATCAAGATAGCCCAGGGTTCAGGGGCTTTCGTGTGCGGGGAAGAAACGGCGCTCAAGCGAGGAGAACCTCGCCCTCGGCCGCCGTTCCCTGCGAACAAGGGACTTTTCGATAAACCTTCGGTACTCAACAACGTGGAAACCTTCGGCAACGTTCCCCTCATAATACGCAATGGGGCCGAATGGTTCAGGTCCGTCGGTACCGAACGGTCTCCCGGCACGAAGATTTTCGCGCTCACCGGAAAAGTGAACAATGTCGGACTCGTGGAAGTGAATATGGGCACTCCGTTGGGCGATATTGTATACGACATCGGAGGCGGCATACCGGGCGGCAAGCGGTTCAAGGCAGCGCAGATGGGGGGACCTTCCGGGGGATGCATACCGAAGGAGCATCTCAATGTGCCTGTCGACTACGAGTCGGTCATAGCATTAGGCGCAATCATGGGCTCGGGCGGCCTCATAGTCATGGATGAGGATTCCTGCATGGTCGACATGGCGAGATTCTTTTTGGAGTTCACCCAAGAGGAATCCTGCGGCAAATGCGTACCCTGCAGAGTCGGCACGAAACGCATGCTGGAAATCGTGACGCGCATCTGTGAGGGCAAGGGAGAAGTCGGCGATGTGGAGAAGCTCATAGAGTTGGGCAATCAGATAAAGGAAACATCTCTGTGCGGACTCGGTCAGACCGCTCCGAACCCCGTGCTCTCCACGATACGATATTTCAGAGATGAATACGAGGCACACATACTCGAAAAACGCTGTCCTGCAGGAGTCTGTCCTTCTCTGGTCAGGGCGCCCTGCCAAAGCGCTTGTCCTGCAAAGGTCGATATACCCGGTTTCGTGGCGCTCACCTCTGAGAAACGGTATGCGGAGGCGCTCAAACTCCACAGGGAGAGGAATCCCTTTGCTGCAGTGTGTGCGCGGGTGTGCTTTCATACCTGCGAAGACAAATGCAGGCGTTCGGCTCTTGATGATGCGGTTTCCATCCGCGGCGTGAAGCGCTTTATGGTGGATCAGGAAGTTACCATTCAGCACCCAGAAGTACGCGAAAACGAGCAGAACGCGAAACGGAAGGTCGCTATCGTAGGGGCAGGACCTGCAGGGCTTTCCTGCGCGTACTTTCTCGCGCGGCTCGGGTACAAGCCTAAGGTTTTCGAGGCGGAACAGAGGCCGGGAGGCATGCTCGTTCAGACTATTCCCGCATACAGGCTTCCGCGCGAAACCCTTGCGCGCGAAATCCGTATGATCGAGCAGCTTGGAGCGGAAATAGAGACGGGGAAAACTCTCGGCAAGGATTTCACGCTTCAAAGCCTCAGAGACGAGGGCTACGAAGCAGTATTCCTCGGGCTCGGGGCACCAGAAAGCATCAATCTGGGTGTTATCGGAGAGGATGCGAAGAACGTCGTGCACGCTATCAATTTCCTTAGACAGTACAATATCCGGGGATCAGTACCTGTAGGCAAGCAGGTGGTAGTGGTTGGAGGAGGAAATGCAGCCATAGATGCAGCGCGCACCGCGCTCAGGCTCGGGGCGGAGAAGGTGACGATCATCTATCGACGAAGCCAGGACGAGATGCCGGCGTATGCAGAGGAGATCGAAGAGGCGCTCCATGAGGGAGTGGAGCTCATGACTCTCACTCAGCCTATGGAGATCATGAAAGCGAAAGACGGATCTGTAGCCGGAATAAAATGTATACCCATGAAGCTGGGCGAATTCGACCGAACCGGCCGCAGAAGGCCCACGGAGAAAGAGGAAGAGACCTTCATCATGCAGACCGATCAGGTGATCATAGCCATAGGTCAGCGCCTCGAAGCGAAGAAGTTCATCGATAATATCGGATTAGCATTGAATACGAATAAATTTATCCAAACCGACCCTGTAACGGGGCAGACGAACATACCGTGGATTTTCGCAGGAGGCGACAACGCTACTGGTCCTGCGTCCGTAGTCACCGCTATAGCAGGAGGAGAACGCGCAGCAGTAGGCATAAACCTCTACCTCACCGGAGAGGAGGGGGCGTTCTGGAGAGAGGACAAACCGGTTAACACAGAATATGATCCGGAAGCTGATCCGGTTCCCTATCCGCGCGAAAAGATGCGCTCCATACCTGTTGAAAAGCGGCGGCATAATTTCGACGAAGTGGAACTCCCATGGGTGGAGAGCGTGGCCATCAGGCAGTGCAAACGGTGTCTGCGCTGCGATTACGGAAAGACCCCAGCACAAAAGGAGGCAGCCCATGCCTAAGGCGACAATAAACAACAGATCGGTAGATTTCACGCCGGGCACGACCATCGTGCAGGCGGCCCGGTCCATAGGAATAGATATACCCACCATGTGCTATCTTGAAGGGAAAAACCCTCTCGGCGCATGCAGAGTCTGCGTCGTGGAAGTGGAAGGCGCGAGGACCCTCATGGCGGCGTGCGCCACACCCCTTTCGGAAGGCATGAAGGTGCAGACCAACAGCAAAAAGGTGCGCGAAGCGCGGAAGACCGTTGTGGAGCTGCTTTTGAGCGAGCATGAAGGCAACTGTCAGTATTGCGTCAGGAGCGAGGATTGCGAGCTCAAGACTCTTGCGCACCAGCTCGGCATCCGCAATCTCCGCTACGAGGGTGCAAAACCCGAGGCGGAATGCGACGAGAGCAGTCCTGCCCTCGTACGTGACGCCGCGAAGTGCATAAAGTGCAGGCGGTGCGTAACGGTGTGCAGCGAGGTGCAGGGCGTAGGCGCTCTTTTTCCGCAGCATAGAGGGTATAAAACCGTCATAGGGCCGGCGTTCACCAGAGATCTCGCAGGTGTGGCCTGTGTCCAATGCGGTCAGTGCGCGGCAGTATGCCCAGTAGGAGCTATAACCGAGAAGAGCCACATCGACAAGGTCTGGGAGGCTTTGGAAGATCCCACAAAAGTCGTGGTGGTGCAGACCGCTCCTGCGATACGAGCAGCACTCGGTGAGTGTTTTGGATACGAACCCGGTACGCTGGTGACGGGCAAAATGGTCACTGCCCTCAAGCAACTCGGCTTCGATGCTGTTTTCGATACGAACTTCGCTGCTGACCTCACCATTATGGAAGAAGGCACTGAACTTCTTCTCCGCCTGAAGAAGGCTCTGGTGGACAAAGGAGAGGTGGCACTTCCCATGTTCACGAGCTGCTCTCCCGGCTGGATCAAATTCGCGGAACATTACTATCCGCAATTCCTTCCGAACCTATCTACGTGCAAGTCTCCCCAGCAGATGTTCGGCGCCGTGGCCAAGACCTACTATGCGACCAAGATCGGGAGAAATCCCGAAGACATGGTGGTAGTGTCCGTCATGCCGTGCACTGCGAAAAAATTCGAATGTCAGAGACCTGAAATGACTGCTTCCGGGGTAAGGGATGTGGATTATGTGCTCACTACCAGAGAGCTCGGTCAGATGATAGAGGCTGCGGGAATAGATTTCGATGCACTCGAAGACGGCGTCATGGACTCGCCTTTAGGGCTTTCCTCAGGAGCTGCGGACATATTCGCAAATACGGGCGGAGTCA
>CAZWAS010000123.1:6461-9493 GCA_964631915.1 uncultured Spirochaetales bacterium
TCCGTACCGCATACGAAATCGTGACGGGAAGGGAGCTTCCCGGAGATAATCTCCATATAGGGCCCATTGCAGGACTCGAAGGAATTAAGGAAGCATCCATCACGATCAAGGATCCGCTTCCTGCCTGGTCCTTCCTCAACGGCGTGCAATTGAAAACGGCTGTTGCCCACGGGCTCGGAAACGCGGCGAAGCTTCTGGACAGAATACAGAACGGAGAGGCAACTTACCATTTCGTGGAAATAATGACTTGCCCTGGCGGCTGCATAGGCGGCGGGGGACAGCCCAGATTTACCACGGATGAGATTCGAAAAGCCAGAATCCAGGCGATATATAAAGAGGACGAAGGTAAAGCACTCAGAAAGTCACACGACAATCCGGATATCAGGAAAATATACGAGGAATACCTGAAGGAGCCTCTGGGCGAAAAATCGCATCATCTCCTGCATACGAAATACGAGGAGCGTTCGCGGGTGTAACGACGTGCAAGGAGATCGGGAGCCCGGCCGGAGTTCTCAGAGACAAATATCACCGCTCGGCAGCTCATGCAGAGTCTTGCATGAGCTGCTTTTTCACTCACTTCACGAACAGCATGAGATATTCTGAGAGTGCAGCGTACAGTGCGGAAGCTGATGAAAAGGACTGAATTTCTGCGCTCCGCAGATTGAGCCGTTCCTGTTCCAATTCGAGATCGGTGCGTTTGCCTTGCGAATGAAGCAGTTCGGTTTCTTTAAGCGCGAGATCCGCTTTTTTCCATGATAGTTTTGCTGAAGCGAGGGCCTGTTCTGCTATGGCGATGTTCTTGAGCAGCATCTTCTTCTGGATCTCCAGAGCGAAGGTCTCGGTTTTGATGTCCATGATTTTCTCGCTTATCGAATCCTCCAAGTCTTTCCGGTCGTCCGTCTTTATCTGACTGGGTGAAAAGGTCAGAGAAACCCCCACGCTGACAGAGGGTGAAGGAAGGCTTACGGATGCATTCGCGCTCAATGAGGGTCTCCACACTGGTGTTGCTGCCAGTTGCGCCTTCAGCGCTTCGAGTTCCGTATTGAGGATCTCCAGGGATTGGGAAGAAGGATGTTCGTTTTCGAACGATGCAAGACGGGCTTTCCGTTGGTCTATCAGCGAAGCGAGTTCGTCGAAAGATACATTTTGCACAGCGATCTCGCCATCATTCGCAGTGAACAAAAGTTGCAAGGTTTTCCACGCGGAGAGATAAGAGGTTTCCTTGTTGTAGAGATCTTTGGCTGCTGCAGTCACCGTAGCTAATTGATCCTGCACCTCTTGGAAAGTGACGGCGTCGAGCGCGAGTTGTTTCTGATACAGATCGAGTTTTTTCGCCTCGAGTTCGTACGTGTCCTGTGCGAATAAACGTTCCCTGTCGGCAAGGATGACGGTGAGCACGGCATTTTCTGCAGCATAGTAGGTTTTTTGTTTCAGGTATTTCAACGTTACCAACGCCGTTTTGTAAGTTTTTTCCGCTGTGTAGGTTTCTGGAGATTCGGCAAACGGGGAAAGCGTGAGAGATAGTTTTCCTGAAAGCTTACCCGAAGCCTGGGCGGCGAAGGAGCCGCCCAGGCTGAGCTGGGAGATTACGGGCAAAGAGAGCACTGCGCTTCCAGATAGGGCATCCTCGGTCTGAATCGTTCCCGAAGAGCCAGAGGAAGTGTCGGAGTATACTCCGTATCCGCCTTGGAGTGAGAGCGTAGAGTTTTTCAAGGTGATGATGTCCGGTATATCCTCCTTTGCTTTTTCCGCAGCAGTGCCGGCTTTTATGACTTCGTTATTCAGAACGCTCGCTTTCGCTGCAGCGTCTTCCATGGATACTGTTTCCGCGTTCAAGCTCGATGCCGCCACGACTGCAGCGAGGATGATAATGCACAGTTTTTGCATGCTCATGAGCTCCTGATGGTTTCCGAAATGGGTGCCTTCATCGCTGAGAACACCGGAAATAGTCCGAAAAGGCCGCCTACCACGAGGGCCGAACCGGTGCCGATCAGCACTGCGAGCGGGGTCACGGTGTTCCCCACGGTGCTCCGGATACCGATGCCGGAAAAAATCGGTTCGAGCACGGTCTGAAGGGGTTTTGAAAAAGCTAGGCTCAACGCTATGCCTATGAGGGCGCTCATAAGGCTCAGAAGAACCGAACGGCCAAAAAACTCCTTCAGGATCCTGAATTTAGTAGCT
Source organism: uncultured Spirochaetales bacterium (assembly GCA_964631915.1). Lineage (GTDB taxonomy): Bacteria > Spirochaetota > Spirochaetia > CAZWAS01 > CAZWAS01 > CAZWAS01. Next base: position 8,643 of record CAZWAS010000123.1, read on the forward strand.
CCGAAAGCCCGTTCCAATGCTATTTCCTTGGAACGGTTCAGGACTTCTATGAGCATGATGCTCAGGATGCCGATGGAGCTGATGACGAGGAGCAAAAAACCGAGGAGGTTGACCACAAGCGTAAACGTGTTCACGGTTTCCCTCGTCTGTTCGAGCCATGCCGTTTCTCCGCTTGGGGTTCCTTCCCACGCGTACAGGCTCACATCGTCCCCGTAGGCCCTGTAGAGGGCTTCTTTTATCCTCGCTTCAGCCGTTTTCACGCTCGTGTCCTTCACCTTCACGATCTGCATCGCATTGAGCATCTTTTTTGCAAATGCATTGTTCATGGCAAAGGGGAATGCTGTCGTGTACGGGATGAATGCGTCCGCCACGCCGTAGGCCTTCCGTTGAATCTCGGAGGGATCGTTGACAACACCGACAACGGTGAATATCTGGGTGGGAGCTTCCACTTCCTCGGTTTCATTAGAACCGCGCCTTGGTGGCCGAGGCATGGCAGGAGGCTGAAGGGTGTTGCCTATCGCATTGTCCACGGAACCGTACATAATGATTGCGAGGCTCTCGGTTATGACGGCTTTTTTCAACCCATCATTCACATCCTTCGATGTAAACAGTGTTCCTGCTATAGGTTCGAGTCCCATCATGGACAGGTATTCGTCGGAAACTCCGAGCACGCTGCGGATCTGGTAGGAAGTCTGCCCTGCCTTTACTTCTCTCCATCTTGGAGTCACCACAGGGGATATGGCCACTATGTTCGGTATTTCCTGTTTCAAGACAGTGCCGACATTTTCGTCGAGTTCGGGCGGTCGTACGGTTTCGATCTCTCCTAACGCATTGAGTTCTCCGTTTACGAA
>CAZWAS010000123.1:9561-11514 GCA_964631915.1 uncultured Spirochaetales bacterium
GCGAGTATGAGCACACCCACTCCCGCTCCTACGGTGAATATTGTCAGGATGGATTTTCCCGGACTATGCGCTATGCTCTGCAATACTGCCCGTAAAGTTTTCATGGCTCCTCCTATTCGTTCCTGATAGCTTCTGCAGCGGGAACCCTGGCAGCCTGCAGGGCAGGCAGTACGGTCATCGCAAGGGTGAAGATCCAAGCTATGAGAATTCCTAAAGCGAGGATGAGAGCGTTGACCCCCCCGAATCCCATGGTTTTTTCCATGAGGGGAGAAAGGAGCAGGGACAGACCGGTGCCTATGACTGCTCCGGCAACGCATAAGAGCAGGGCTTCGCTGAAGAAAAGACGGAATATGTCGGTTCTCGAAGCCCCCAGTGCCTTGAGCACGCCGATGGATCTCTGGCGGCGCATGGCACGTCCCATCATAATGTTGGATACATTCACCCCAGCGATGAGCAGGCCCGCAATGGAAAGAAACATCACCACAGTAACGAGCCTGACAGAGCGCGTTTTAGCCAGTTCGGCTTCCTCTCTGGGCACGGATATGACCACTGCCCCCTGGCCGAAATTACGTTCGAAATACGATGCAAGTTGGTTTTTTGCTGCATCGAGCTTTTCCGGGTCTTTTACCGAGAAACGGAGGCTCGTGTTCCAGTCCGCCATCCTGAGCATTCCCGTGTTCGTACCTCGCAGATTCGGCATGAAAGCGGGCGTGAACACGAGCCGGTCGAAAGAAGAGCCGGTCGGTTCGAGCACTCCGGATATGGTGTACAGGTTTCCGTTCATGCGCAGTTTTTCTCCTACAGCGTTCTTGTCGGCGTACATGGATGCGGCGAGCTCGGAGCCCAGAACGATGAGCGGCTTGTCGGAAGCCATGTCGTCTGCAGTGAAGAGGCTCCCCTGTTCGGCCTGGATGTCCCATGCGGCGAAGAATTCGGGGCTCACGCGGTAGCCGCTCAGCTCTTCGAACTGAGCAGGCTGCGCTCCGCCCGCTTCCGACGAGGGGCCGCCTTCTCCTCCTCCGGGCGGTGGTCCCATCGGTTCCTCGCCGAGGCGGAACCTCGCAGGGTTCGAGATGTAGGCGTATTGGACATCCGGGGCTTCCCGAGCCGCTGCCAGGTCGGCAGTCGTGAGAATCACATCCGTCTTGACTTCTACGGGGACGGCGGGTATATCCATGTCCGCATTGTCTTCGCGGAGGCTCACGACGATTTCGCGATACTCCGGCGAATTGAGTACCTTGTCCGTTTCCCGCATGGAATTGGAAACGAGCGCTATGCCTGCTCCGGTAGCTCCTATTCCCAGTGCGATGCCTATGGCGAGAAGCAGGGATTCGACCATCCGTTTCCTGATGGAGCGGATGCTTATATGGACATCTTCTCCGATACTCATGCGGGGCTCCTCTGTCCTGATGCCGGCGCAAGGTGCCGCTCCGGTATCTGGAGCATGCCGTCCAGAATGTTGAGCCTCCGCTGCGCGCGCCTGCCCTGCGCACCATTGTGGGTAACCATAATGATCGTCACGCCGTCCCTGTTGAGGCTTTCGAGTATGGACAGAATCTCTTCGCCTTTGTCCGTGGGGAGATTACCGGTCGGCTCGTCGGCCAGAATGAGGCTCGGTTCGTTCGACAGGGCGCGGGCTATGGCCACGCGCTGCTGTTCTCCGCCGCTCAGCATGGTGGGGAGGTGGTAGAGCCTGTGAGAGAGCCCGAGCCTGTCCAGAAGTTCCGCGGCGCGTTTTCTCCTTTCCACAGGAGGAACCCCGGCATAGCTCATAGGAAGCATAACGTTCTCTATGGCGCTCAGCTCGGTGAAGAGCTGGAAGCTCTGGAATACGAATCCGAAATGGCGGTTTCTTATTCTTGCCTGCTCCTTGTCCGACAAGAGGGTTATGTCGTAATCTTCGAGGAGGTATTTACCTTCGGTGGGCTGTTCGAGAATGCCGAGGATATTGAG
>CAZWAS010000124.1:0-4629 GCA_964631915.1 uncultured Spirochaetales bacterium
ATAGTGCTCGACACTACGCCGTCGTATTCCTACGGCCCGACCCAAAATCCCGACGAACTGCTCTACAATCACGGGATCCACGGCGTACAGGATATGTGCAACCTGCTCCTCCGTAATCGAAAACCCTTCTTCATAGAAGCAGGCCATTGGGAAAAATCCGATGTGCTCGAACGCGTGGTCAGGCTCATCCGCGCCGCAGCCATGGCGGACCGGATGAAACATTCCAGAACCGGTTTAATCGGTGATGCATTCAAGGGCATGGGGGATTTCGCTGTCTCCCCGCAGGAGATAAAAGCGTCGATAGGTACGGAAATAGTCCGACTTTCCGTCTCCGCAGCGGTGAATCTGTGCGAGAGCGTTTTACATACGGAAGTGCGGGAGGAACTAGAGGCTGACAAAAAAAGGTTTCGTTTCGATTCACTCTCGCCCGAAGTCCATGAACGATCGGTACGCATCGGCCTTGCCGTTAGAAAATGGCTGGAAAAGGAAAAACTCTCCGCCTTCTCGTTCAATTTTATGGATATCACCAAAGCATCGGGACTGGAAACAGTACCGTTTCTCGAAGCGAGCAAAGCGATGAGCCGCCGAATAGGGTATGCGGGGGAAGGGGATGTACTAACTGCAACCCTTGTAGGGACAATCGCCGGAGAGTTCGAGCAGACAAGCTTCACCGAGATGTTCTGTCCGGACTGGGAAAACGACCTCATCTACCTGAGTCACATGGGAGAAATGAATTATCTCCTTGCATCGGAAACGCCGAAGCTCATAGAAATGAACTATCCCTACACAGACGCGGAAAATCCGGTCGTCGCAGTCGGCAGATTCAAGCCAGGCAAGATTTTTTTGATCGATGTCGCACCACTTCCGGAAAATCGATTCCGTCTCATCCTGGTCGCGGCGGAAATGACGGCTGTGACAGGCTCGGACGCCATGGGAGATTCCGTACACGGATGGTTCAAACCCGGAAAACCGATTCGCGAATTCTTGAAGGAGTACAGTATGCTCGGGGGAACCCATCATCTCGCACTCGTATACGACTGCGATCCTCATGTGCTCCAAGCATTCGCTGCGATGATGGGATGGGATTGTGCCGTTTTGTGAGGGTCACTATCGGACCGACTCTATAAGCCGTTTCGCATTGTTGTAAAACACGTCTTCGATCGCCCTGCGGGAAAGCCCCACGCGGAGCGCTGCAGTCTTGAAGGCCAGCAATTCCTCATACATGAAAAACGTTAAGCCCGATGCTTCTGGTTCGTCGACTTCCCTCATATGTTTGTCGCCTGACACATCGCCATACAAACCTTTCGGCACGATATTCACGTATCTGCCATCTTCGCATATTCTTCTCATACGCATTCTGAGAATCGGCAAATCGCTTCCGAACAGCACCCTTTCATGCCCTACGGCCCGCAGGAGCTGCTCGAAAACACGAGCATTGGTATTTGCGGAGAAATCGAACCGCATATTCTTCGCCTCCGCCAGTATTTCGAAGGCGTTTCCCACATCCTCATCGCAGTACGCTCTTCCCACATGAGCGATGATAAGTTTCACCTGTGGATAGCGTTGTTCGATCTCGAGCATTTGGTAAAGATTCACCGGATCTTTCAAACGTCCGTCCCTCGGTATGTGCAGCATAACGATGAGTCCGTAACGGTCGGCGATCTCTAGTTGATGAGGAGGTAAGTAATCGAAGATTCGGATTTCGTTCCTTGGGATATACCAAGGCGCTGAGTCGAGATACACCTTGAGCCCGAGAAACGAACCTGCTTTCAAGCGATAATACAGCTCTTCGCCGCTCCACCGCGGCAAAGCCCATATGAGCGCAGGAAAGGAATTTTTCTTTGCCGCCTCGCTCACGTAATCGTTCAGCAGCCGCTCATCGTCATGTTCGCCGATAAGGGAAAACATGAGCGGCGACACTTCCTTGTCCGGGAACATCAGTCTGTACGTCTCCTTGAGATCCTCTACGGAATTGTCCAATGCGACGCGAGAAGGCCAGGACACGAGTCTCGCGCTTTTTTCTTCGACTCGATTCTTAAATCTATCGAGCCATACATGCGTATGCACATCTATGATTCTCTCGGGCAGAAAATCTTTCAATTCGCTTTCGTATACACGTTTATCGATCTGTTTCACTTCAAATAATTGATCCATTGGTTCAACTCCTGTTGCAGATTTTCTCGACATAGCGGTCGAACAACGCTTTGTAAAGGGGTGCAGCGGACGACGGACGAATGCGGGAAACCCGTCCTCCCATCGCCGCAAAACCGCTCTCTTCGTCTGGGAACATCCCTGCGCCGATTCCGGCGAGAATTGCGGCCCCCACAGCTCCTGCCGTCCGGCCATCGGCAAGCCGCAGCTCGAGCCCCGTCACATCGGAGAGGATCTGCGGCCATACAGGACTTTCCGAGGGACCGCCTACCATGGTCATGTATTCCGCCGGCAATCCTGCCTCGGAGAGTCGAAGCAGCCTGTTCCACATTTCGAACGCAGCCATCTCCATCACCGCTCGCGAAACATTTTCGGGCGTATTGCAGCGCAAGATATCGTTCGGGTCGGTTCGCTTTTCGTTCCTACCGATGATATCGATCATGAGTCCGTCCGCACCAGGTGGTGCTCGGCCGGCAGCCTCGTTGAAGGCATCATATTTTCCAACAGACACACCCCGTCCATTTTCGACCAACGCATCGACGAAACGGTCTATAGCCAGTCCGATACCTGGTATTGAAAACATAAGCCCCCATGGCCCTTCTGGAGACAAAAATGGATCGATGAGCAAGTGTTCTTTGACACCCGTCTCCCGTTCAAATGACGGATAAAAGCCTACCCAAGAAGTCCCGCAGGAAAGAAGCACTCTGCCTTCTTTCAACGTTCCCGTTCCGCGGGCGGCGCACGGATGGTCGAATGCACCCAAAACGACTAACGTCTCTCCACTCAGACCTGTCGCTTCCGCAGCATTCGGCGTTATCTTTCCGATTGCAGTCCCCGATGGATGCAGGGATGGCAGATGCCGTTCCGTTATTTCCAGTTCATCCAGGTACGGTTTATTCCATATCCGTCGCTCCTGATCCAGGAGATACGACGGTGTGGCATTCGAATAGTCTATCGCATGCACTCCGGACAACCGGTAACACAGGTAATCGCAATTCATGGCGAAGTGCTCCGCTCTTTTATAAACATCAGGTCTGTATTTCTTCAACCATGCGAAATGGGCAAGCGGAAACATTCCCAACCAGTACCACCCTGCTGTACTATGGATTGCGTCCGTATCGATTCCAGGAATCAATTCGTTATCACGGCCTGCAGCACGCTCATCCATCCAGCTTATGGCGTTAGTCAGAGGCCGATATTCCGCATCGAGAAGCAATGAATTGCCGCTTGCAGCAGCCATGCTCAGAGCGACGATCGTGCCGCTGCCGGTTCGCTGCGAAGACAACTCCCGGATCAGATCGCAGAGGGCGATATACTGCGCTTCTGCGGAAAACTCTATGAATCCCGGCGCAGGGTACAGGAACTTTACATCTCGTTTGGAACCCGCAATGACGTCTCCTTCCTCCGAAATTAATACGCCTTTTATTGCACTGGTACCGATATCGAGCCCAATCAGGAGCCTCACCGCCCTACCCTCCACCCTTCCCGATTTCATGCCTCCCAGAAGCCGGCATCGAAATATTCAGCAAGCCCCGAACACGGCAACAGCCTTGTTCCGCTTCCGTCGCATACAACAGCTTCACCCGATAATACGAGCGGGAATATGATAAAATCGCTCTTCTTCTGCGGAGCCGCTTCTGTCCCCCAGCTTTTGAGAAGCGGAGTCGGATCGACACGGATACGCGTCCGTATACGCTTTTCGTCGTTCTCCCATGTAAGTTCGTAGCCCGAAGGAAGATGGTCGCCATCGAATTCCAGTGCGGAAATCCTCACCTTGTTCAGGAATACTCCTTCTCCATGTTCGTCCATGAACACCCCGAAACAATAGTACTCCATGGGATTCCCAGCCGTATCCTCAGCATAGTACCCGAAAAGATTACCGAAGCGACCCAAGGATAGCGTAGTATACATATATCGTTTCCTCGGAACTACCGCATGTTCACGGTACAGCACTCTCGGATGATCATAGAAAATCGTACCTTCTGCTGCATAGCGAACCTTCTTATACCGAATCGTGCCCCGTACGGGGCAGGCGGTTTCCCACATGGAAAAAACGCAATGGGGAAGCATACAGTCCGGAAGCACGGCAATAGTCGAAACTGCGAATTCTACGGAAATCTCAAGATCGCGGTCTTCAGAAGAGAAAAACCACGACATGTGTGGCCATCCCGATATGGAAAAAATTGTATTTCCGTTGCGTTCAAGGGAAATCAGCTTTTTATCCGGATCGATCCGCATTTCATGCGCTCCATAACCTCCAGAAGGCAGCCAGAGCAAGGCTCCTTCACGGGTAATGAGCTCCACATGAAGTTGCAGAAATGACGGATTGTAGTGCTGCTTCTTCTCTCCGATCGGAAATGTTCCACGCTCGAAGCCTATGCGGGCCGCAAGCACATCGGGTCCAGAAAATCTCAGAAACCCCCAGCATCCTTCGGATTGGAAATCGTCGCAAAGGAAAAGATCCTCAGAGGGAAAAGA
>CAZWAS010000124.1:4646-10670 GCA_964631915.1 uncultured Spirochaetales bacterium
AAACCGGAAGTATACGTCCTATGGGAACAGAAAAACAGATGCTTCTATCCCCTGGCAAAGAAACGGGAGTTTTCATCGGCATTCAGGCCTTCATACCCGTCATGCTCAAACCTCTGATGAAGTGCCTCTGGAAAAATGCGTATACGATGAGCACCGGCATGATGACGAGCGTGGATGCGGCCATGGACTCGCCAGGGAATTGCCCTTCAGCCATAGTGAAATGGGCCATCAGCAAGGGCAGGGTTTTCAATTCGTTATCGTTCACCATAACAAGAGGCCAGAGGAACTCGTCCCAGCTCCATAAGAATATCAGTATTCCCAGTACCGCTATCGAAGATCTGACAAGAGGGATGATGATCGTGAAGTAGATTCGGAAATCGGAAGCACCGTCGATCCGGGCAGCTTCCAGCAGATCGTTCGGTATTCCGTACATGAACTGGCGCATGAGGAAAATTCCGAATGCGTTCATGATGAAAGGAAACATGATCCCCTGATAGGTGCTTATCCAGCCGAATTTGTTCATAAGGATGAACAGGGGGATAAGCACTATCTGCGGCGGAATCATAATGCTCGCGAGTACGATGAAAAAAAGAGCATCTCTTCCCTTGAATTTCATTTTCGCGAACAGATAGCCGGCTGCGGTGGAGGAGAGCAGCACTAAAAATGTGATGACGCTTGAAACCACAAAACTGTTCAGATATCCTCGCCCCATCGGCAGATCCTCGAACACTTTCGCATAGTTCTCGAGCGTCCATGTTTTGGGAAGAAGATGAAAGTCGATGCTGATAACCTCGAGCGAGGTTTTGAACGAGGAAAATACCATCCACACCAAAGGGAAGATCATGATCAGTCCCCCAGCTATAAGCGCAAGATGGAGAAACGTGCGGGCGACGATCCGCCTTGCCCTGTATCCGCCGCGAATACCGAGACTGCTCATCTTCAATACTCCCATTTCTGGCTGAATGCCTTGATTTCGAGCAACACCAGACCGAACAGGATTACGAACATCACCATGGAAATCGCCGACCCGTAGCCGAATCTCGATCCGTAAAACGAAGAGAGATACATGTGAAGGCTCAGCACCATGGTGGAATTCGCAGGCCCCCCTGGAGGACTCCCCGTCATCATATACACAGGCACGTACACCCGGATTGCGTTGATCGAATAGACAGCCGCAACAAATATGAGCTGCGGCCTGAGAAGAGGGATCGTAATTTTGAAAAATTGACGCAAAGAACCGGCTCCATCTATTCGCGCGGATTCATACAGAGAGTCCGGTATTTCGTCCATTCCGGAAACGAAGATGACGGTTCGTATGCCGGTATCGCGCCATACGTCCATGATGATGATGCACAGCGAAGCAGTCGAAGTATTCTGAAGAAACGTCAGAGCCCCCGGATCGATGCCGAATATGCCGGAAATCAATTTTGCGAAGACCCCTATTTGGGGGAAATACAGGAGCGTCCATACGAGAGAAACCGCTACCATGGACGTGACAACAGGAGCAAAAAACATGGCCGTATATATCTTGCGCGGAATTCCGCTCGTTTTGTGGATGAGAAATGCGATTCCAAGCGATGTGACGATACCGAGACCCACCATGACGACTAAATAGAAGAGATTGTGAAGTAATGCTTGCTGAAACACCGGATCCTGAAAGAGGTAGATATAATTGCTTATGCCGATGAACTTGTCTTCTGTTATGAGATCCGTTTTTCGGAATGTGAGAAAAAAATTGTAGAGAAAGGGCCATATGCCTGTGAGTGTGTAATAACACAACACTGCGAGCGCTACGACCAGAAGGAAAAGATTGATCGGTTTCCGTTTTCTCTGAAGGGCAGTTTCTCTCTTTCCCATAGCGGGGCTCCTTTCTCCGGAGAAATGCGATAGGTAAGCTGGGGCGGCAAAACATGCCGCCCCGCAGGGCCTCACTGTGCCAACTGCTTTTCCTGCTGAGTCAAATACTTGGTGAGATAATCGAGCATCTGATCTACCGTCTTCTTCCCGAGATACACGTTCTCCATTTCAGGATAAATCGTCTGGCGGATGAGTACCGGTTCCGATATTCTTGTCTCAAGCGTCTTAACCGCCGGCAAGCCTTTTTGTGTCGCAATCAATGCCGTTTGACTGAATTCGTTCATTTCTCCTGGGCTCCGCTTCTGGAGAATATCGATGTATTTCTTATTGCAGGGAGCACCTACCCAGAACGGGGGTTTATTATAGAAGGGAATATCGAAATATTCCGCAGGGTTGGCGGCGATTTCCTTCACGAAGAGCATGGCGGCGTTTTTCTGGTCGCCTTTCAGCCGTTTGGATACACAAAGGTTGAAATAGCTTATGACCGAACCGAGCACAAGCTGCGAATCTGCAGACGGGAAGGGCGGCATGAGGAGATATCCTACTTCAAGCTGCGGGAAATCGGTCATAGCGGCACCGACGTCCCAAGGACCTATAAGAAGCATGGCCCCAAGTTTATTGGGGAAAGTATTGAAAGGATCGCCGGATTGCGGATCGTACACCTTATTGTCCACGAACCATTTGAACGTTTCGATCGCCTTCTTCGCTTCCGGAATGTTGAAGTTCCATTCGTTTTTCGTTGCATTGAACATTTTAGTGCCTGCTCCCTGGGCCTGGATCATATCGAGGAAAGCATTAGCAGCCTCGGTATAAGAGAACAAAACACCGCTCCTTTTTATCGAGCCGTTCGGATTCAGAACCGTGAGTTTCTTCGCAGCTTCCTTCAGATCGTCCCAGCTTTTTATCTTCGAGGCATCTACGCCAGCTTCCCTGAACAGATCCTTATGATATACGAATCCGAACGCATTTGCACCGGTAGCCACGGGCAAACCGTAAATTTGTCCGTCTTTTCCGGTTACGCTTTTCAGCGTCGCCTCATAGATGACGTTCTTGAACTCGGCCGCACTCATCACCGTAGGAGAAATCGGAGCGAACAGTTTCGTAACATCCTTGCCGGTGATCCAGTCGCTGTACCCGAACATGAGCGCCGCTTCTTTCCCTTGTGCTATTGACGGGATATATTTTGCAAAAAGTTCATCGAAAGCTACCGGAATAAGATTCACCTTGATGGTCGGGTATTTCGCCTCGAATTTTTTGATGAAGGCACTGATCCATTTTACTCCACCCGGCCAATCCTGCCACCAAAAATCGATGGTGGTCTTCGCCTTTGGAACAGGTATATCCGCAGCATTCAGACTGAACGCTGCACATAGTACTACCACTAATGCAATGAGAATTGCTTTGCGGACGATCATACATACCTCCTTTGTTGATATGTTTACTTGAAATAGTAAAGCACCCCTACGCACCTGTCAAGCAAATTAATCATATTATGATCATTTCGATCTTATTTTACACTATTTATGATTGACATGCGTCGTGATTCCTGTGATACTCATTGCAATACTACAAACTGCACGGTTCGAGCACAAAACGTTCTTCTTCCCCTTGGCAGGAGTTCTGTATGAGTATGTCACCTTTCGAGCGAACCATGGCCGCTCTCGCACGAGAAGAACCGGATCGCATTCCGGTTTTCGAGTGGAGCATTAACGAAAAAATCATGCACCATATCTTTCCGGGTTGCGGCCCTTTCGATTTCGAAGAGCTTATGGATCTGGACGGAGTGACAGTGTACGCTGATGAAAAAAAACAATGGCTCGACAAGCATACGTATAAAGATGAATGGGGTATCACCTTCGCAAAGACCGAAGAGGACTACCCCATAAGCATCGATTTTCCGTTGAAAGATCCCGAAAAAGCCGATGCCCTTGCCATCCCGGACCCTTGTGCGCCGCACAGGTTCGAGTCGCTCAAGAAAGCTGTTGCGAGATTCAAAGGGAAAAGAGCCATTATCTTCAGGCTCAGAGACGCATACTCCATGCCCCGGTATCTGCGCGGCATGGAAAACATCATGATGGATCTGATCCTCAATCCCGAACTCGTTCGATATCTCGTGGATGTGTCGATCGATTACCATATCCGCATGGCATATAGAGCCATGGAACTCGGAGCGGATGTGTTCTGGTCGAGCGACGATTATTGCGACAATCGCGGTCCTGTAATGGGTATCGAACTGTGGCACACATTTATACTTCCCGGCCTCAAAAGGTTGGTCGCTGCAGTCGAACGAGAGGGATATCGATTCATCAAACACAACGACGGAAACATCAATACAATATTAGACGACATGGTCGATGCAGGAATAAGCTGTATCGATCCGATAGATGCCGAGGCGGGAATGAACCTTTCTTCCATAAAATTGAAATACGGTCACAGGATCGCCATAAAAGGCGGGGTTCCCGTGACATCTGCATTGTCGCTGGGGAGCGAAGAGGATGTCGTACGTGAGACGAAACGGTGCATACGCGAAGGGGGCAGTGGGGGAGGCTATATTTTGTCCTCCTCGAGCGATATAATCGCTTCGGTAAAACCGGAGAATTTCAAGGCGATGGTCGAAACGGTTCGGCTGTTCGGCACATATCCGCTGGATATGGATCTCCTTCTGGAATAATAAAGATCATATCCGCTCAAACTCGATCCCAAGCAATCGTGCCGCCTTTGCAACGGTACCCGCTATACGGCCGTAAGCGAGCGCACCGTGGTGGGAACCGCCGGCATACGCATATGCATTCAGATATTCGATCACCGGCGTATCCGGCTTGAATTTACCGTGGGGGCTGTTTACGCCTGCTATCGGTTGGAAATCAGGAACGCATCCTTCGCTCGCAATAAGCTTGATTTTCCCTTGTTTCGTCGTAGTAAGGTTCACCAATGTCGCATCCCCCGGTTTCAATGTGAAGACCGGAACGGCATTGGAAGCGACGGAGCCGCCGATCGACATAGGAGCACGCACCAATCTGACAGGAGTATCTTTGCGGGCGAGCCGATAGTTCCCCTCTCCCATGTGATTCCTCAGTAGCGCACCTTCCACAAAATCCATTCCCCATGACTCGAAAAAATCGACCTCCTCCGCGATCCGGTTCAGAAACGCCACCGCCAAAGCGCTCATGATATCCCCTTCTCCACCGTAGCCGATCCCTTCGGACAACAGCTTAGATGCAGCGAGTAGCGGCATGGCTGAGAACCTGCCATCTTCCGCAAGAGCTCCGAAATGAAAAGTAAATGCATCAAGTCCGTACTTGCGTATGAGCGTCCTTACGGCCCATTCGAGCCGAGAGGCATTTCTATGCTCGTGTTCACTGAGGGATGCATCCACAAGAAACTCGGTTCTGTCGAATTCCATTTGCTTCTTCAATGCATCCATCGGAGCCTGCGAACAGAGCTCGATAAGTTCGGAAAGGCTCAGATGTTTTACTTCCACCCCGAGCCAACTGATGAGCGCCGTATAATCCGCAGCCAAATCGCCCATTCCGTCCATGGTATAACCGATAAGACCGACGGTGCTCTGTCGTATTTCTTTGACCGCGCGGGCTGCGATGCACCATGCTTTCAATTCAGCGAGAAATCGCTCGTCCTTGTACCAACCGCTTACAATGTCGAACGGAATTTCATTGCGTACCAAGGTGTTCGTCAGATCGAATACCCCTGTGGGCGCCTGATTATCGAGAAAGCAGTCGGCACTGACCGTAGCGGGCCAGCCGTTCAACAGTTGCGTGTTCAAAATCAGAAACGGAAGCCGCGTCTTTTTCAGGAGCGGAATGGACAAATGGCTCGGCGCATATGTCAACGGAAAAACGACGAGGAGGTCTACCTCCTCGGCTTCCATAGTTCGGACGGCGGCTTCTGCCACGGGCCGTGTATCGCAGACCCCGCTGTACACAACGTCGCACCAAGCCTCGAAAGATTCGATCATCTCCGCCACCCATACCTCCATCCGCTTCTGTATTTCGGGCATCACCCGATACAGCTCTATCATCAGCCCCAGCAAGCCGATCTTCGGTTTTCTGTTCATTATTTCCTCCGCAGAACAGTATCAGAATCTAACATACAGTATCCCGACAGCAGATGAACGCGGTTCAAAAGAAGCGCCATACCGCTAATATGATC
>CAZWAS010000124.1:10681-11467 GCA_964631915.1 uncultured Spirochaetales bacterium
AGGCTTTGATGTTTTCGTACGGCGTGCCTTCGCTGAAATAATCGGAAGCAGCGAGGATAAAATTACCGCGCCGTTTCACGATGTCGAGCGTCTTTTTCACCTGTGCTTTCACCTCGTCGGGTTTTGCAGTGACAAGAAAATCTATCTGGTCGATGTTACCGCTCAACGTTATGCGTTTGTCAAATTTCCGCAATGCGGTCTCAAGGTCGGTATCGCCGAACGGAGGCCCTGCGAGCGTTTCGTAGAGATCCATGCCGACTTCCGAATACATATCCAACAGCGATGCTGCATCGCCGCAGTTATGATACAAATAGTAAACGCCGAGGGCTTTCACCTTCCGGGTAAAGGAAGTTTCGTACGGAAGCACAAATTCTTTGAAAAAATACGGACCCGCCGTCGTACCGTTGGCGACGTTTCCTCCGCAGCAGACCATATCGGCACCGGCTGATGCGAGTTGGCGGATGAATTGGTACATCCTTTCCGAAAAATATGCCATCATTCGATGAAAAAAATCGGGGTTCGTGTACGCATCGACGATGAGCTCGTCGACTTTTCTGTAAAAGCTCACGCTGTTGAAAGCGCCCTGGGCCCAGGGCGCAACAATCCCCCGGTCGCCAAGGAGCTTCCTGGCCCGTGCGATTTCCGAGCAGTCGTATGCCAGCACCGGCGGCTGGTACTTCACGAATTGATCGAAATCGGATTCGTCTTTGATATAGTATTCGACGATGGCCTCGACCGCTTCATGCGGAGCAACCTTCTTATAGCTTTTTTTCTGCGTGAGTTTTT
>CAZWAS010000125.1:0-11399 GCA_964631915.1 uncultured Spirochaetales bacterium
GCGATTCTTTTCACATCGGGAACCACGGGGAACGCGAAAGGCGTCATGCTCACGCACCACAATTTCGTGAGCGATTGTTTCCTCGCTCAAGCACATTTGGTCATCTCCGAGCAGGATGTGTTCTACGCTCTGCTTCCGCTTCATCATTCGTATACGATGCTTGCGGTTTTCATCGAATCGATTTCCGTGGGTGCGGAAATCGTGTTCGCTAAACGTATGGCGGTTAAACAGATACTGAAAGATTTGAAGACAGGCGGTATCACTATGCTCCTCGGTATTCCGATGCTGTACAACAAATTGCTCAAAGGAATTATGAAAGGAATAAGGGAAAAGGGGATCCTCGTGTACGGCATTATCCGGCTTTTGATGGGGGTAAGCGGGGTCATAAAAAAGGTGCTGAAAACGAATCCGGGGAAAAAGCTGTTCCACTCCGTACTCAGCAAGGCCTCACTAGATACGCTTCGCATTTGCATATGCGGAGGAGGTCCGCTTCCTTCCCAGACGTTCAAGCAGTTTAACCAACTCGGCCTGGACTTCATACAAGGATACGGATTGACGGAAACCTCTCCGATTCTGACGCTGAATCCGGTGGAGCACTACAAAGAAGCATCCGTAGGAAAGGTGTTGCCCCAGACGGAACTGAAAATACTCGATGCGGACGAAAACGGAGTAGGGGAAGTGATAGTCAAGGGGCCTATGGTCATGCAGGGCTATTTTAATAATAAAAAAGAAACGGATGCGACATTCACCGCCGACGGATATTTGAAAACGGGAGACGTCGGATATCTCGATTCGGAGAATTATCTGTATCTGACCGGCCGGAAAAAATCTCTCATAGTGACCGAAGGAGGAAAAAATGTATATCCCGAAGAAATCGAAGACAGCTTTCAGCTCTACGACGAAATAGAGCAGATAATGGTGCGCGGGTTCGTCAAAGAACAAAAAAAAAAAACAGAAGACATAGAAGCGTATATCTACCCCTCATACGACTATTTCAAAGAACTCGAACAGAAAGAAAAGAAGACGTATTCGAAAGAAGATATAGAAAAGCGCATGAAGCAGATCATAGCTGAGGTGAACAAGGATCTGGTATTCTACAAACGGATAAGCAGGTTCAAAGTGCTCGAACAACCCATGGAAATGACATCCACGAAAAAAATAAAGCGACACACTGTGAGCACCTGAATAAACCATATGTTCACTCTTCCTGTTGCGGGTACAAAGGAATCGTACCCGCTGCGACCTACCAAAATCATCGCCTTGGGTTTGAATTATCGGGACCACATAGCCGAGAGCGTTTCGGTAAAGGTGCAGGGGTTCACAACGGAAGAGCCTGCAGAGCCCGTGCTTTTCCCCAAAACCCCCAATGTACTCATCCCGAACGGAATGCCGATTGTCATTCCCCGTTTCCTGAAGGAATATGGGTTCAAAGATTTCCGTGTCGATTACGAAGCGGAGCTGGCGTTTCTCATCGGCAGGCGCTGTAAGCACGTTCCGGAATCTTCGGCCTTCGAGTATATTTTCGGGTTTACGTGCATGAACGATGTAAGCCAGCGCAATATACAGAACTCCGACAGATCAGGATGGTTCCGAGGGAAATCCCTCGACACATTCGGCCCGATCGGTCCACGTATTGTGCGAACCGAAGATATAGGAAACCCGCAGAATTTGAATATAGTGTGCCGCCTGAACGGCAAAATAGTCCAGCAATCGAACACGAGGCACATGATCTTTCCCGTTTCTGCTATTCTCGCGTTTGTATCGAAGAATTTTACTCTCGAAGAAGGAGACATCATTCTCACCGGAACGCCGAGCGGCGTAGGTCCCATAAAACACGGCGATGTAGTGGATGTCGACATCGAGAAGATCGGGATTTTGAGCAATCCGGTGCACGAAGAGTAAGCCGAATCAGGTTTCGCGTTCTGCGTCGTCGAAAGGCTCCGGTTCCGACATGAACCGTATATGATGCGATACGATAGCCAGTCCTGCTGCAAGATCTTCGCTTTTCACATACACATCCTCGGGAACTTGGATCGTATACGGTGCAAAATTCCATATGGCAATGATTCCACCCTTGACCATTTCATCCGCTATCCCCTGTGCTGCTCCCGCAGGCACGGCGATGATTCCCATTTTTAAGTTCATCTGCAGCGCCATTTCTGCAAGCCTCTCTATGGGATTGATCACGAGTCCATCTATCACCGTGCCGATTTTTTTCGGGTCGTTATCGAATAGGAGCGCAATCTTAAGCCCGTATGTCTTGAAACCCGGGAAATGGACAAGAGCATGGCCGAGGTTCCCTACTCCCACGAGGACTGCTTCCTTGTCATTCACAAGGCCGAGATAATTCTCGAGGTAAAGAGCGAGTTTTTTTGTGTCGTACCCAATGGAGGGTCTGCCTTTTTCCGAAAGGTAGCTCAAATCCTTTCTTACCTGAGCTCCGGGAACAGAGGCACTCTTGCCCAATTCTTCGGAAGAAATGTATTCAATGTTGTTCTCGATTGCCACTTTCAAGGATCGATAGTACAGGGGTAACCGATACAAACTCGGTTTAGGGATTTTTCGTTTCATGGTGACCTCGCATAAACTATAGCTGATTGTAACGGAGAAATCCACGGTGTCAAGTTAAATCTGATGATCCGTAATCTTTACGGTTTTTCTCCGAGCAGAATCTTCAGCTGCGTTATATCTTGTACGAGTTTTGTCCGATCGAGGTTCTGAAAGCGTTTTGGCACCATTTCCCTGCTCGTGCATTCGAGCACTGCGACGAGATTCTGCAGTTCGATCTCATGAGGATAGGCCGGAGGTATGAAATCGTGGATCGTCTGTTCTATGTCTTCTTTGGTGATAATCACGTGATTGTTCATCGCCGCATGAAATTTAGCACGGATGAGAATAGCCTCCAGATCAGCACCCGAATAGTCATATCGGTATTTTTTCAAAAGCTCGCCCGCGGATATTTTCTGGATCTTGAGTTTCAGTTTCCTGACGAGCGTCTCGAAGAGTTCCTCTTTTTCTTCAGGGGTTTCCGGGTAAAAGAGAGCGAGATGTTCCTCCGCGCGCCCTTGGCGCTTCAAATCTATAGGAAGAAGGTCGGGGCGGCACGTGATGAGGAACCAGATAATCTTGCCGCGATACTCGGTATTACCCATAAAGGATGCTATCTGTCCGAATATTCTGTTACTCGTTCCGGAATCGCCTTCCATGTTCCGGTCGCCGAGAAACGCGTCGGCTTCATCGATCATGACTCCTACAGGAGCCATGGCTTTGAGGATATTGAGGACTTTTTCGAGGTTCGATTCGGTGACTCCTTGCCACTTCGATCGGAAATTCCTGAATTTCACCATAGGAATCCCAATTTCGCCCGTGAAAGCGCTCACCATGAATGATTTTCCGGTTCCGACCGGGCCCGCTATGAGATAGCCCATGGGAAGCACATCGAGTCTTCCTTGTTTGATTGCCTTGGCTGCATTCTTGAACCGTTTCTTGACGAATTCGTGGCCGGACACCATCGAGAGATCGTGTTCGAACTCGATGAACTCCAGAAGGCCGCCTGCTTCGTTTTCGATTATTTCCTTTTTTTTCTGTTTTAAATATTCGAGAGAAATGGGCTTGTCTTCTTGAAAAGATTCGGCTGCGAGTTGATTCAGATTGAGGAGGTTGAGTCCGCTCGTTATGGTTCCCACCTGTTCGGGGGTGAGGCGGTTTTCGAGAAGCAGATTGCCTTTATTGTTCAAAAATGTAAGAAAACTCGCGCGTACTGTTTCATCCGGAATAGGAATATTCACCTTGACCGTGCTAGGAGAACGGACGAGTTTCGGATTCAGGTCCGCAAGGTTCTCCGTGAGCAGGAGCACTGAGACATCTCCGCGGGTAAAAATAGGATCATGAGACCAGCGGTTCAGCGTTACAAGGCAGTAACGGTCGTCTTCCGAAAGTCGAGAAACTTCATTGTTCGGTACTATGGTCTCCGAATAATCGATGATGAGCACGATCCTTTGTTTCGTCGAAATATTCATGAGCACATATTTTTCCAGATAGTAAAAGGCCTTCAAGGGATCCTGTGAAAGAAAAGCCGTAGGATCCGTGTCCGGAAAAGCCTTTGTCATAGTTTCGAGATACTTTTTCTTCATATCTGGCGTGCAGAATGAGCAACCTGAAGAGCGATCGTAATACACGATGATGTCTTTGTTTCCAAAAAGTACCTCCGATATGTATTCCTGAATGCGCACGAAGATAAACTCTCCGGCATGCATTTTATGCGGCAGGAAATCTCGGATGTTGCCGTGGATGATGTACAAATTAGCAGTCTTTGAACAGTATTTGTAAGAAAGTTCCTGTGCCCATGAAGGCAGGATTTTTATGAAAGGAAGGTTTTTTAAAATAAGCTGTTCTGCCATTGTTTCTCCCAGTTGAATAAATTATAAAATTATATCGATATGTGCGTCAATTGACAGGAGAACCTATGGAAGCGATTCATATTTTCACCGACGGCGGGTGTTCCGGAAATCCAGGACCCGGCGGATGGGCCTATATCATAGTCGACAACGGTACGGAAATCGCCGATTCAGGGGGAGAGGCTTCCACTACGAACAATAGGATGGAATTGAATGCGGTGATCAAGTCTCTCGAGAGGATACATCGGTCGGAAGAATACAAGCGAAGACGCATCGTGGTGCACACGGATTCCCAGTACGTACAAAAAGGCATGAGTACCTGGATTCACACATGGATGCGAAACAACTGGAAGACCAGCAACAAGAAACCGGTAAAAAATCAGGAACTCTGGAAAGAACTGATAGAGCTGACACATGTGTTGTCCGTGACCTGGGAGTGGGTTCGAGGGCATGCAGGGCACGCGTTTAACGAACGCTGCGATGCTCTCGTTCAGAAGGAAATTGCGGCGCTCTGAAAGCGTAATGGTGAAAACCTCTGTGTATAAAGCGGGGGTGAAGATGCAGGTCATAGGTTTTGCTCCTCTCGGATTCGAAGGAGAGCTCGTACGCATAGAAGTGGATATCCGCCGAGGCATACCGGGAATAGATGTCGTCGGTCTTCCCGACGGTGCGGTAAAAGAGGCAAAAGAACGCGTGCGGATAGCTATACGGAATTCAGGGTTTCAATTTCCGCAGGAACGGATCCTCATCAATCTTTCTCCTGCGGGTTTTCGAAAAGAAGGAGCAGCCTTCGATCTGCCCATAGCAATTGCGATTCTCCTCGCTTCAGGACAGATGGCGAACGATTCGGATGTGCGGATCATGATTATAGGCGAGCTGCAGCTTTCAGGCTGTGTAAGACCGGTCAACGGGGTGCTCTCTGCAGTAGCATGCGGCATCAAGGACGGCATAACGCATTTCTTAGTTCCCCGCGAGAATGTTCTCGAAGCGCTCGCACTGCATTCCGGAAATGTCGCAGGCATAGCGTATCTCTCTGAAGCGGTTTCGAGGCTGACACGGATGGAAGGATTCGCATCTTGTGCAACAGAATGCCCCAAACCGGTCTGTAAAACCGAACCCGATTTCTCGGATATGAAAGGTCAGGCATTCGTGAAACGTGCGCTTGAAATAGCGGCAGCTGGTATGCATAACGTGCTCCTGTTCGGACCTCCGGGCAGCGGTAAGACAATGGCAGCGCGGCGCTTCGTTTCTCTTTTGCCGGATTTGAGCTGGGAAGATGCTGTAGCGGTGACGAAGATCTATTCGCTTGCAGGAATACTTCCCAAGGAACAGGGGCTTATGTGGAGACCTCCTTTCCGAATGCCCCATCATTCTGCATCTCTCGAAGGGATAATCGGCGGCGGAAAGTTCATGCGACCCGGAGAAGTATCACTTTCGCATAAAGGAGTCCTCTTCTTGGACGAGACTCCGGAATTCAGGAAAGGTGCGTTGCAGAGCCTCAGAGAACCGATCGAAGAAGGTAGGGTCGCTCTGGCACGGGCAGGGAAACATGCATTTTTTCCCGCAGATTTCCAGCTCATTATGACTGCCAATCCCTGCCCCTGTGGTAACATGGGCAGGGATGATCACGCTTGTCTCTGTTCCATGCGGGATGTACAGAATTATTGGAAGCGGATCGGAGGAGCACTGATGGACCGGATAGATATTCGCATACCGGTGCTTCCTGTTTCCGTCGAAACCATGCTTCAAGCGGAGACGGTCTCAAGCGCTGCGATGAGAGGACGCATAGAACAGGCGGTGCTGAAGCAGTCGAAACGGTATGATGGACTCCCGTTCCGAAGGAATTCGCGAATACCGCCGGGTATGCTCGACGCATACGTGCCGCTGGATACCTCCACGCGTGAAGTATTCGCAAAAGCAGTGCATGCGTTCAAGTTATCCTCGAGGGCCTGCCATTCGATTATAAAAATCGCGCGAACCATAGCGGATCTTGGGGAATCCGACTCTGTATGCAAAGAACATCTCCTCGAAGCGATACAGCACAGGCGTTACGGGGATAAGGATTTTTTTTGGAATGCGGCATACTTCTGAATACTGACAAATCGAACCGGACACAGTATAATATTTGTAGGAGAATTGAACCATGAAACTATACAGCCGCGGTCAGGTGATAGTATTTTCACTTGCAGCAGCTTTGTTGGCGTTTTTGCTCGCAGCCGGTTTTGGCCTCATACGAATAGAGAAAAAGACTGCGGAGGTTTCGGGAAAAGAAGCTGCTCCCGTTTCATCCGCACAGAAAACTTCGTCGCCCCCGATTTCCGAGGATTTTTCCCTTCAGACGACGCCTCAGAAACAGGAAGATTTCAAGGCAGTCGATACAACGCAATACAACGAAGATGAACTTGAAAATATCAGAGTATACGAGCGTTTGAACGAAGGTGTTGTCAACATTTCCACGGAAGTGGTGGCATATAACTGGTTTTTGGAACCTGTCCCTCAGGAAGGCGGTACGGGATCGGGATCCATCATCGATAATCGTGGGTATGTGTTGACGAATAACCATGTTGTGGAAAAAGCGTATAAACTCTTTGCTACACTTTCCGACGGTAGTCAGTATCCCTGCGACGTGGTGGGGGTCGATCCGGAGAATGATCTTGCGGTGATTAAGTTCGATCCGAAAGGGAAAACGCTTACAACGATTCCGATGGGGACGTCGAAAGACCTGAAAGTCGGACAAAAAGTGCTGGCCATAGGAAACCCCTTCGCTTTCGAGCGCACACTCACAATGGGTATAGTTTCCGGTCTCGGCAGGCCGATCCGTTCGTCCAATGGCCTCATCATGCGGGAAATGATACAGACCGATGCTTCGATCAATCCTGGCAATTCCGGCGGGCCGCTGCTTAACTCAAAGGGCCAGATGATCGGCATCAACACTATGATTTATTCACCGTCAGGGGGATCGGTCGGAATAGGGTTCGCAGTACCTGTGGACACAGCAAGAAGGGTCGTGCCGGATCTCATCAAATTCGGGAAAGTACGACGTGGATGGATCGATATAGTGCCTGTGCAGCTCTTTCCTTCCCTCGTAAATTACGCGAAACTCCCGGTATCTCAGGGCATATTGGTTTCTCGCGTCATTCCGGGTGGAAATGCAGAGAAAGCCGGTATAATCGGCGGGAAAAGGGAAGATGCGGTTCGTTACGGTAATTCTATCATCTATCTCGGAGGGGACATCATTGTGGAAGTCGACAAGGAATCCATAACATCCTTGTCCGATCTGTACGCCGCTTTGGAAGACAATAAACCGGGGGAGACGGTGAAAATCGTATACTTCAGAAGAAAAAAAAAAAAAGAAGCGGATATTCTGCTCTCGGAACGGCCCAAACAGTATCAGTGGGAATGAGGCAGAAACGAGTGAAACAGTTTTCAGTGCATGCGTCTTTTGAACCTGCAGGCGATCAGGAAAAGGCTATCCGGGAGCTATCCGAAGGGATAGAACAAGGGCTGAACTATCAGACGCTCAAGGGAGTAACGGGATCGGGGAAAACTTTTTCCATGGCGAAAATCATCGAGCGAGTGCAGTTACCCACTCTTGTCATATCCCACAACAAAACACTTGCGGCCCAACTGTACAGGGAGTTCAAAGAGTTTTTCCCTGATAACGCCGTAGAATATTTCGTATCATATTACGATTACTATCAGCCTGAGGCGTATGTCGCATCCAAAGACCTCTACATCGAAAAAGATGCCTCCATCAACGAGGAAATCGAACGGTTGCGGCTTTCCGCCACTACGTCTCTCATGGAACGCCGCGACGTCATTGTAGTCGCTACTGTATCGTGTATCTACGGATTGGGGAATCCGGAATCCTTTAACGACATGCGGATACGTATTGAGGCAGCATCGAAGCTGAATCTCGACGAAGTTAGGAGGAAACTCATTGCGCTGCAATATAACAGAAACGATACGCTGCTTCAGAGAGGGTTTTTCAGAATCAAGGGTGATGTTCTTGAAATATTCCCCGCATATATGAACGAAGCGTACAGAATCGAGCTCGAATGGGACGAAGGTACGCGCATCCGAAAAATCAAGCCGCTCACCGGAAACACCATATCCGAACTTGACATCTGCACGATCTACCCCGCAAAACATTTTGTCATTCCGGAAGAACAAATCCGTTCCGCCCTCGAATCCATACGGATCGAGCTTGCCGAGCGGTACGAAGAGCTTATGGCCCAAAATAAGCTCGTAGAAGCGCAGCGACTGAAAACCAGAACCGAATACGATCTTGAAATGCTCCAGGAAATGGGATATTGCGCAGGCATAGAGAACTATTCGCGACACCTCGCAGGAAGACTTGCAGGTCAGAGGCCGGGGGTGCTTCTCGACTATTTTCCTGAACAGTTCCTCACCTTTATCGATGAATCGCATGTGACTATTCCTCAGATCGGAGGAATGTACGAAGGGGATAGGTCCAGGAAAACGAGCCTTGTCAATTTTGGATTCCGTCTGCCGTCTGCCCTGGACAACAGACCTCTGTTTTACGGAGAATTCGAAAGCCTTCTGTACAGGACGATTTTCGTATCCGCGACGCCGGGGAAGGAAGAACTGGCGAAATCAGAAAGAATCGTCGAACAGATAATCCGACCTACCGGTTTGCTCGATCCGCAGGTCATCGTGCGGCCTTCCGAGGGCCAGATCGAGGATCTCTATGCGGAAATACGAAAACGAATCGAAGCTGGTGAGCGCACGCTTGTGACGACACTCACGAAAAAGATGGCTGAAGATTTATCCGATTATTTCTCCGAAATGGGGTTGAAAGTACGATATCTCCATTCGGAAGTCGAAACCATCGAACGAGTGGAAATTCTCAAGGATCTTCGCATAGGAACGTACGATGTTCTCGTGGGGATTAACCTCCTTCGGG
This sequence comes from uncultured Spirochaetales bacterium, assembly GCA_964631915.1. Taxonomy (GTDB): domain Bacteria; phylum Spirochaetota; class Spirochaetia; order CAZWAS01; family CAZWAS01; genus CAZWAS01. The sequence goes on from CAZWAS010000125.1 coordinate 9,325, forward strand.
AAGGTCTCGATCTTCCTGAAGTATCGCTCATCGCCATTCTCGATGCGGATAAGATCGGATTTCTGCGGTCCGCTACATCGCTCATTCAGACCATCGGCAGGGCTGCCAGAAATGTAAACGGCACCGTTATCATGTATGCAGACAGAATATCTGAAGCGATGCGGGAAGCCATAGCGGAGACCGAACGAAGGCGTTCGCTGCAGGAAGAATACAATATTGCACACGGGATTACGCCTACTAGTATAAAGAAAGCGGTCCAGGACATACTCATCCGGAAGAAGGATGAAAAACGAAAAACGGAAGAAATAACGGTTGAAATTCTCAAGAACAGCTATAACATCCTTATAGCGAAAGAAAGGAAGGAACTTATTCGGGCGCTCGAGGCGGAAATGCTTCAGAAGGCGAAAGATCTGGATTTCGAGGCTGCTATCGTATTGCGGGATGAATTGGAAAAGCTGAAATCCTTTTCAGCGTGAATAGGTCAGTATGCAAAAAGGACAAAGTCAACGGGTCCGCCAGAAATGTGTGATAAAAATGAGTAATACGGCGAATATTTTTTATTCCACTGTTCTTCTATGCATTCGACCACAAAACCAAATACTTCGGATACTGTGATGATTCCGTTGCCGTCTGAATCCGCATGGGGAACGGAGTTGATGAGATAATAGGTGAAAACACCGTGACCCACGGTTCCTGTTTCGTACGAGTATTCGTTTTCGCCTGCAGCCGCAACGACCATGGCATTGAGATAATCCACATCCGCTTTGCCCAGTTGCGGATATGTGAGATATAAGGAAAAAGCCTCTCCTATTAGACCGCTTTTGTCCACGCCCGATCCTGTATACCGTTGTGGAATACCGTCGATTTCCGGACTGTTCCCTATGAACCCTCCCGAGTTGCACGCATCGATGATGATGATTTTCTTGTTCGTGGGGATATCCGCCACGAGCGCATTCAGTTGATCGTCGTCGTACGTTTTGGAGAGATTGTTCACATAATCCGGCAGGGAGCCGTACAGAAATATCCATTCGGAATATTCGTCTCGTTTGTATGGCTCGGGCAGGTTGTCCATGAAGCCAAGGAAATCCGATTGAATTCCATGTCCTGAATAATATAAAATGAACGTATCCTCTTCTGTAATCCGTTGTCGTATATCGTTAATATCCGCTTCAAGGTGCTCTTTCGTTGCATCAGAATCGGTACGCAAGAACACTGTGTAGCCTTGATTCTTCAGCAGCGTACTGAATGCCTCTGCATCCTTCGCACAATAGGTCAAATTTCCGGAATAGTCCGGGGCATAGGTCGCAATTCCGTACACAACGGCGTAACCGCGTATGATAGGCATTCCTCCAGTGCATCCGAAAAGGGCGAAACAGAACAACAACGGAACCATACGTTTACCCATTCCGCACCCTCCTTGTGGTTGGTAAGCTGAACGGATTAAAATATACAGTCCAGGCAATCCCGAAACGCATCGAAAACTCCAAACCCTGCCTGAAGGCCCAGGAAACATACGGTGCAATCTTGAATGCTTGCCGGTTTTTTCCGACAGTGCACAACACAAAGGGCGAAATGAAAAGTTCGGGATGCGTGAAATAGAGAAACGTCGACTTGTAATTTGAAAAGGCGAGAAGTGTACCTCCTCCGATGCCCAGGGACCATGATGTTTCACCTGATGAAAAAAATGGTTGAGCCTTGAGGAATACCATGAGATCCAGATAGATCGTTGCAAAACCTCTGAGCAGAACCCCGGTTGCTGCATCCGAATCCGCAGCCAGGCCGAAGCCGGTATCCGCAGCGATTCCGAGGCTGTCGAAGAGGAACAAGCAGAGCCCTGTTTCCACATTTCCACTCATCTGCGCCTTGGCATCGAACCGAGGATCTTTTGAAACTATCATCGACGGCTGCACACCGAACGATGTAAAAAACACGATGGAGTCGCCGCTTACGGAAGGACAGGAAATGACAAGGGCAAAAAAACATGCTATAGTACGGATAATCATGTATCTATACCATGCACCTTCTTAAGAGGAATTTCAAGGATACCATGAATCGTATGCTTTTTATCTTCCTGC
>CAZWAS010000126.1:0-9508 GCA_964631915.1 uncultured Spirochaetales bacterium
GTGGAACAAGGCGCTTTCCGAACCGCCTCGACGAACGAGGCGGTGCTCGGTTTTGTCGATTCGGTGTTTTTGCGCGAAGATGCCGCAGACTTCGGAAAGGCGCAGAGGAATCTCGAAAGCAAAGGGATATTCCTCGAGCCTATTCGACCTGCTTTCCCGAAAGCAGGGCAGCATGCGGCGCCTTCTGCCGATGCGCCCCTCAGGATATTCATGGCTGTGCAGGTCGTTCAAAGGATATTTTATGAAACGATTGTCCCATTTTTCATGAATCAGTATCTCGACGGATATCCTTTCCGTATCTCTTTTTCGGACAGTGCAACCGACAAGACGAACCTGGTCGAATATCCGGAGCACGGCATTGACACCAGGAAGCCCGATCTTTCCCTCTCCCTCGGCAATTTTTTTCAACCTCCCGACCGGTTCATGCGGGAGACCGACCGGAGCGCGAACCAAGGCAGCGATGCGGAAAGCTCGGAAGGGAGTTCCTTCGGACAGGATCCGGTAGTCCGATTCTGGGTACAGAAAACCGAACGTTTCGACAAAGAAACGCTTACCAGCCTCACTACCTCTGCCGCTCCGAAGGGGCCGGTGACTCTAGAAGTGTTCTATCCCGGAGGCAGCATACAGTCTCTCATTTTCTACAGGCACATAGCGAACCTCTGCGTGAGCATCGGATTTCTCCTCTTGTTGGTGGCCTGCATGATCGTGCTCTTCAGGCTCTACAACAACACACTGACCCTGAGGGCGAAGGAACAAGAATTCGTCACTTCAATGAGTCATGAGCTGCGAACACCAATCGCAGTGCTCCAATCGACCTCCGAGAATCTGAAACAGGGGCTTATTACGGATACGGAACGGATGAAGCGATATGGAACCGTAATATACAAAGAGACCCGTCGCCTTTCTAGAATGGTGGAAAGCATACTCATGTATTCGGGCATAGAAAAGAAGACGTCAGGCACCTTCGCATCCGTGGAGATCGATCTGGACAGGCTCGTGAACGATGTGGTCGAAACGCTGCAGGAACCTGCTTCCAAGGCATGTGCTGATATCACCGTCAGGAAAAGCCCCGGAGCTTTGAAGGTGAAAGGAGATACTACCGCACTCAGGCTCATCCTGGAGAACTTACTCATGAATGCCCTGTATCACGGCATGCCGAAAAAGCGGGACGAGGGAGTTTCGGCTCCCATCAGGCTCGATATAGAGAAAAGGCCGTTTGACCGCGGGATAGCTATCATCGTAGAAGACGAAGGACCGGGAATACCTAGAAACGAGCAGGCAAAGGTGTTCGAACCGTTCGTACGGGGAAAGGAAAGCATACAGTCTCAGCATCCGGGAAGCGGTCTCGGGCTCCATCTGGTGAAACGCGTGGCGAGGTTTTTCGGGGGGTCTGTTCGGCTCGAAAGCCCGTATGTGAACACAGTGGGAAAGATGCAGGAGGGCGCCAGATTCACAGTCGAGCTGCCCGATGTGAAGGAAGTATGAGCGAAGGGAAACGGATTCTCCTTATCGAGGATGAGGAAGGGTTGGTGCTGAGCCTCGAGGATCGGCTCGGGAACGAAGGGTATTCCGTGGTTTCGCGGTTTGACGGAAAAAACGGAGAGGAAGAGGCTCGCAGCGGTTTTTATGACCTCATCATTCTCGACATCATGCTTCCCGAGCGGGACGGTTTTCAGGTATGCCAAAATCTCAGAGCCGCCGGCATTACGACACCGGTTCTCATGCTCACCGCCCGGAACACCACGATTGATACCGTTACCGGCCTAAGGATAGGAGCAGACGATTATCTTGTTAAGCCGTTCGATTTCCAAGAACTCCTCGCTCGGATATTCGCATTGCTCAGGCGAACCGGTTCGTTGCAGTCTCCGCAGTGTGCGAGGCAAGATGTATACAAATTTGGAGAATTTTCCCTCGATACGAGGAAACAGGAATTGCGGAGAGGCAAAGAACTTATCCTTCTGAACACGCAGGAGTACCTCCTGCTGAAGTACTTTGTCGAACACCCGAACCGGGTGATTCCCCGCGACGAAATTCTCGACGAGGTCTGGGGATACGAAAGCGAAACGAGCACGAGAACCGTAGATGTCCATATATCGTGGCTCAGACAGAAACTTGGTGAACAGAGCGAACCGCGCCGCCTCCTGACCATAAGGGGACGGGGATACAGGTTCGACCCGGATTGATGCGCTGCGCACAGGTACAGCGCGATGTGTTTCCTCCTGTTGCATAATTTTAACAGGCTGCATTACACTTACAGCGATTCCATGAGGGACTCCCTGGATTTTATTACCTGGCTCAGAACATGAAAGACATGGTATGAGGGGCGAGCATGAAAAAGATATTCGGCGTTTTGTCCGCTCTTGTCGCACTCGTAAGCATCGCTTTAGTGTTTACCGCATTGGCGGATCTTGTCTCTGGAACGGAGGAAAAACCCGGAGTGCTCATTGGGCTGATGGTTTTTTTCGCCGGTCTCGCAGGGGGGTGCGGTTTTTTTACCTACAGAGTCTTCAGGTATGCAGTGAAAACGAAGCTCTCCATGGATGACATTCAGAAGCTTGTTGTTTCAAAGGCTCGACTGGAAGGTGGCAGGCTTACCCTTGCGGATGTCCTCTCAATAGAGGGGCTATCCGTGAAAACTGCCAAAAAAATACTTTCTGCGCTCGTGGATCATGGCATAGCGGAAATCGAAGTGGCCGAAAACGGCGCTTTTGTGTACCGTTTTCCTTCGGCGATTTCGGACGAAGAGAAGAAGCTTTCCAAAGGAGTGCTGGAATGAGGGGGGTATGATCATCGAACCGTTAATACCTTTGTATTTCATCCAAATCATCACGTTCATCATCATTCTCATTGTTTTCATCAGGAGTTTTAAAACCCGGAAGGACGATTCCGAGCAGCGGTTTCTATCCCTCGAAAAAGGTCAAGAAAGGACGGAGCGGCTCCTGAAAGAGGAAATTTCCAAGAACAGGGAAGAAACCCTTCAGAGCGCCAGGCAGGGGAGGGACGAGTTGAACGGTTCGCTCAGAATGTTCAGAGATTCCCTCACATCCGAGCTGACGCGGATCGCATCGTTTCAGAAGCAGCAACTGGATATTTTCAGCGGACAGCTTGCGCAGCTTACGGACCTGAACGAGAAAAAGCTCGAGAACGTGCGCAACACTGTGGAGGAACGGCTCAAGTCGCTCCAGGAGGACAACAGCAGGAAACTCGAGAAGATGCGCGAAACGGTCGACGAGAAGTTACATTCCACGCTCGAAAGACGGCTCGGAGAGTCCTTCAGGCTCGTGAGCGAGCGGCTCGAATCCGTACAGAAAGGATTGGGCGAGATGCAGAGCCTCGCAGTTGGGGTCGGAGACCTCAAGAAAGTGCTCACCAATGTGAAGACCCGCGGCACCTGGGGGGAAATACAACTCGGCGCCCTCCTTGAGAACATGCTCACTGCCGAGCAGTATGCGAAGAATGTGGCGACGAAACGAGGAAGCGGAGAACGGGTCGAATACGCTATCAAATTGCCAGGTAGAACCAAGGACGATGAGTCCGTGTGGCTTCCCCTGGATGCGAAATTCCCTCAAGAGGATTATCAGCGGTTGCTCGAAGCCCTGGATAAAGGAGACCCTGTGGCTGCGGAGGAAACTTCCAAACTGCTTGAGCGGCGCATCAGGCTCGAAGCGAAGAACATCCGGGACAAATATGTGGACCCTCCGTACACAACAGATTTCGGCATCATGTTTCTTCCCATAGAAGGCTTGTACGCGGAAGTTCTTAGAAGACCGGGACTTTTCGATTCTCTGCAGAGGGAATACAAGATCGTGGTCGCAGGTCCCACCACGTTGTCCGCAATCTTAAATAGCCTTCAAATGGGATTCCGTACTCTCGCCATAGAGAAGCGTTCGAGCGAAGTCTGGGAGCTGCTCGGATCTGTGAAAGCAGAGTTCGGCCGTTTCGGAGACATGCTCGACAAGACCAAGAAAAAACTCCAGGAAGCCGGTAACACCATAGAGGACGCTGCGGTTCGCTCCAGAGCCATAGAACGGCGCTTGCAGACCGTTCAGGAATTGCCTGGCAAGGAGGAAGAACAGTGAGCGATACGAAAGGTGAACTATAACGCCTTGCCATTGTATGTGCAGCTCGATATCCCGTATCAGGATTCTTGTTTACGTATGCTCACATGCACATCCCGGGGAAGCGCAAGGCCTGCTGCAGCTTCTACCGCTTTTACGATAGCCATGGGCACAGGGCAGGCCGCATGCTTACAGTATGTGCGCGCTATCTGATATACGCTTGTGTCTCCGACTTTGCCGAAGGCCTCGGCAAAAGCCGATACCTGCTTCAGTTCCTGTTCCAGAGGTTTTAGATTCGGGCATTGCGTGGAAAACTCTATATCCACGGTCTGCATATCCTGCGAATCCGCCTTGACTGTGGAGGCGAATCCGCATACTCCCGCTTGAATTTCGACGATGATCATGATCATAACTCCTATTCTGCGAAACGAAAATATGTATGCTTGAGAATACGAGCTTGGGAAGTCGTTTTTCCCAGCTCTATAGTTCAAAGTTTACTTGAATGATCGGATTTGTCAAATTTCCGCGGCCTTGTCATTATCGCAGTGCCGTTATACACTATGGCACAGGATGATATCCGACATAGGGGACAAAACCGAACTACTCAGAAATACGCGGATTTTTTCGAAACTCGACAAAAACGATCTTGAGTTTATAGCTGAAGCCAGCAGCTTCCGTTCCTATGCAAAAGGAGAAATCGTCTTCCTGTCCGGCAGTCCGAGCGAGGAATTGTACCTCGTACAGAAAGGCGATGTACTCATCAGCAGGGAGGCGGAGGGCAGAGAAGTAGACATTGCCAGGTTCATACAAGGCGATATGTTCGGCGAGATGGAGCTGCTGCAGAATCTGCCGCGCAATGCTACAGCGAAAAGCGAAAGCGATTCGGTTCTTCTTGTTTTCCCGGGAAACGGGGTCCGGTTTCAGGACCTGCTTCGGGATAACCCAGCCGTTTCCGCAGGCATTCTCCACGAATTTCTCGTTATCATAGCTGGGAGGATACGGAAGACAAACAGTCTTATCAAAGAAAACTCGCCTGTGGTGCAGGAGCTCAGGAAACAGGTGTACGGCGACAAGTTGACCGGCTTGTTCAACAAAACCTATCTGGAAGAGAATCTGGGGAAATTGCTGTGCGATCCCCACAATCCCGTGAGTCTTTTCATGGTGAAACCCGACAATTTCAAGCTCATAAATGACGAGTACGGTCACGAGGCAGGGGACCATGCGCTACAGATCATGGCAGGAGCCTTGCAGAAAGTTATCAAGCCGGACTGTTTCGCTGTTCGCTTCATGGGAAACGAACTGTCCATCGCGTTTCCTTCCTGCAGCAAGTGCGACGCCGAATCCTTTGCGGCATCTCTGCGCAGCATGATGAATAGCCTCGATCTCTCCGAAATAACGGGCGGTAAGGATTTTAGGCTCAGCGTAAGCATAGGCATCGCTGTGTTTCCGGATCATGCTGACAATGCTGAGGAGCTCATAGCAAAGGCTCACGAGCTTCCGCTCATAGGCAGAGCCAGAGGCGGAAACGTCATTCTTTTTCCGGAAGACAAAGGCTGACAATGGCACTAGAGCATAACGTGAAAACGATGCAGAAAAACGGAACGGGCGATGGCTTGCAAACACCTCGGGATTTTCTTCGTTCCATAGACATGTTCGCCGACCTCGACGATCCAGAGCTCGCAGTGCTCGGTTCTTCCATGCGGAGCATCGAAATCGAAGCAGGCAGCGTGCTGTTCCGGGAGGGAGACAAAGGGGATGAGCTTTTTGTGGTGAAAGAGGGGGCGGTATCCATTTCCGTGAAATTGCCCGATGAGCAGGAACTCGTCATAAGCGAAATTCAAGAAGGAAATTTTTTTGGAGAAATGTCCATATTCGAGGGTGCACCCCGGTCCGCCACTTGTCGCACGAAGATGAAAAGTACGCTTTTCGGCCTTAAAAGCGGAGACTTTTATGAACTGATCCGTTCACACCCCAGGACGGCATCCAAGATCATGTACAGGATGCTCGCGATAACCGTGGAACGCCTCAGGAATACGGGAAATTTTCTCACGGATATGGTGCAATGGGGAGAGGATGCGAGAAAGCGGGCGGTGACCGATGATTTTACCGGCCTGTTCAACAGGCGTTTCCTCGACGATGCGCTGGAAGAGCGGTTCAGGGAAGCGAAGATGAAAGGCAGCAGTTTGTGCCTTGCCATGGTGGACCTGGACCATTTCGGTTCGCTCAACAAGGAATACGGCGAACAGGTGGGGAATGCCGTTATTCTGGAAGCTGTATCCGTGTTCAAAACGGTGTTCGGAACGAAGGATATCCTCATACGGTACGGAGGCGATGAGTTCACTTTCGTCCTGCCTGAAACTACAAGTAGTGAAGCACTTGAGAAGTGCGAAACGGTGTGTTCGGGACTCAGAAAGCTTTCGATTCTCGAACCGTTCGGCGGAACCATACGTCGGGTAACTTCGAGCATCGGCGTAGCTGCGTACCCCGAACATGCCAGGACCGTGAAGGAGCTTCTGGAGAAGGCGGACGGAGCGTTGTACAAGGCAAAAGAATCGGGAAGAGACCGTGCCATGCCGGCTTGAAGCATGGAAAGGCGGTATCATGATAGAAAAAAAGAAGGACATTTCCACTATTGCAGAGAAGAACAGGACTATCGAAAACATCATACGCGCCATAGATACGCGGGACGGTTTTTTGCTTGTGGGGCACGCGAACCCTGATGAAGATTGTATAGCTTCTATGGTGGCTGCAGGTCTTTTGCTGAGTAAACTTTCCAAACAAGTGTACCTCTTGGCCTGCACGGAGATTCATAGGAATTTCCAGTATCTGCTCAATATCTGCAAGTACAATTCGATATCCATACTCGAAGATTGCGAAAAAGTGCCGGAGACCGTCACTACGCTCGTGATTCTTGACACGCCGAAACCTGCCATGCTCACAGGGAAAGAGTCTGTCGCGCAACTGCTCGAAGACAAGCGGATAGTGAAAATCGAGTTCGATCATCATCTCGCTGCGGACAGCGAATATTCCGGGGATCCGGATTACCGGCTCGTGGCCGAAGCATCCTCCACCTGCGAGCTCATAGGTCTGTTCGCATTCAAGCTCCGGAACCGGAAAGACATCGTGGAACGGTACCAGATCAATGAGATATTCTCCAGAAATTTCATTCTCGCCGTGCTCACCGGTCTGATCGGGGATTCGCAGATGGGGAAATTCCTGAAATCGAACCGGGAACGCTGGTTTTACCGTTTATTCAGTTCTCTGTTCGCGGATATGCTCGCAGAAAACACGTATAAAGGATCCGCCAATTTTTCGAACATGGAGGAAGTATACGCCGAACTGACCAAGCTGTCGGGCGAAGAAGAACAATGTTTCTTGTTTATGACGGAAAGGAAAAAAGCATCGAACTATCTCAGGTTCGTAGTGCTCGGACGGGAAGATTCGGAGCAGCTCGCCGCCAGATTCGAGCAAGATATCATCGTGAGCATAGCACGCATGGCAGCAGACAGGTTAGCCGAAGAAAGTGGATATGTGAGCCTCATCTGTTATTTCGAGAATCCGGCGACGTCAAGTCTTATCCAGTTCAGGATGAGAAGGAGCCAGAACTACAAGCTTCTGGATCTCAGGACGCTCCTTTCGGATTTTGGCATCGAAGACGGGGGCGGTCATGCGGGAGCAATAGGTTTCAGGATCGAAAGGGGAAACGTGAGCGACATCGATGCGTTCGTGCGCAGGATAGTTGGCATCACCGAAGCGCGCATATCGAAAGCATTCTGAGCCGCTTATGTGCGGCGAATGTGTGTATCGAAAGTTCGTATGTATGAATGTCAAGTTCCGAGAAATTCGTCGATCTCCTGCATGAAGGCTTCATATGTGGTGGTAATGGGAAACTGAGGGAATTCCCGTTTTATGTTTTCCGGGGGCCTGAAGAAGACTCCCTTCGCCGCGACCTTCATCATGGCTGTGTCGTTGTACGAATCCCCTGCCGCGAGCACTGTGAAGCCTATGGAAGTGAGCGCTTCGACGGCTTTTCGTTTGCCGTCCTGTTGCCGAAGTGTATAGCCGGTTATGACTCCGCGGGAATCCACCACCAGCGTGTTGCAGAATAGCGTGGGCCAGCCGAGTTTTTTCATGAGCGGCTGTGCGAACTGGCTGAACGTATCGGAGAGTATAACGACCTGGGTTTTCCCCCGGAGGGCATCCAGAAATTCCTTTGCGCCAGGAAGGGGATCCATACCAGCTATGACTTCCTGTATGTCCTTGAGCAAGAGGCCGTGTTCCTTCAGAATGCCAATTCTCCGTTTCATGAGCACATCATAGTCGGGAACATCCCTGGTCGTGAGCCTGAGCTCCTGAATGCCGGTCTTTTCGGAGAACGCTATCCATATCTCCGGTACAAGAACTCCTTCGAGGTCAAGGCATACGATTTTCATGTGAAAACTCCATAGAGAAAAGTGTTGGGATGGCCTTACTATATCCTTGCTTTTCAAGGAATTGCAAGAGTCGGAATACGCCGCACTTATAAGTGCTGTGGACTCATACTTTCCGAAGCCGAAAAAACGATACCTTCTATCTCCGGATCGTTCGGTTTCAGCCGAACCGCGAACGATCTGAACGAGGGAAGGCTCCTGAGATACTCGTTCCTGTTCCCTGGTAAAAGATTGAAAAACGCCCGTGAGAGGGCGATTTGGCCCCCTTTGGCCATATCGCACATGCGCGAAGCGAAATTCACCGTCTTCCCTATCACGGTGAAGTCGAGCCTTCTGTCCAGTCCGAGGTCTCCTATGACTACTTCTCCGAATCCTATGCCTATTCCCACCGGCAGAAGCCCCGTATCCCGGATAGCACTGTGTATGTATACAGCGGCAGCGAGGCAGTCGGAGGCTTTCCCTTCCGGGAAATAGCAGAGGGCCCCGTCGCCGAGGATTTTGTTCACCCTGCCGGAATGCGCGGATACCGCCCTTGCTATGAGGTCGTGCTCTTTGTTCAGGAGACTCATGATGTCTTCGGGCGAAAGGGATTCGCTCCATTTGGTGAATCCCCGTATATCGATGAACATAATGATCAGATTCGTCTTGGACGCCTGAAGCCGCTGCTGTTTGAGCATGTCGCTGTCTTTGTCTTTGCTGTATTGGGTGTAGAGGAGCTTTTTCCGCACGGAGTCGAGGAGGTTCGTGGTGCGGGCGGCATGGAGATGATTCCATGTGTGAGTCCGGTTTCTGGTAAGGGGGTTGGCGATTCCGAGAGCGGCTGCATGCGCGGTTATCGTGTCTATGAGCAGCGAGACAGTGGCAGGCCCTTCTTCGAGCGCGATGCCCATAAGCTCGTCTATGGAACGGACATTCAGATCGGTACGCAGCCAATGCGAGAGCCATAGTTTCCCGTGTTCAAGAAGTTCTTCGAGCTGCCTGTTGTCCGGTGCATTGGTGAGCTCTCGGATAAGCACTCCC
>CAZWAS010000126.1:9518-11106 GCA_964631915.1 uncultured Spirochaetales bacterium
ATTCGAGCAGCACATCGAGAAATTCCGAGACATGTTCCTTGCGGATAATGCCGCCGTGTTGGGGCAGAATTCTTTCGATATCGAGGGTTTTCAGTTTTTCGTACGCGAAGAGTATGGGTTTTTTGTCCGAGATATAATGATTGATGAAATGTTTCACCAACTCCTTCTGTGAGGGACGAGCGTAGAGATCCCAGTCCCTGTCGAATACAGCGAAAATGTCCGAACTGAAGAGACTTTTCGTGAGCACATCGTAGCTGATCATGTTCCCTGCGAAGTGGAGATAGGGGGTATGGTAAAATCGGATCTTCCTTCCCGAACGGAGCTCCAGGGTATCGCCGTCTCCTATGGGGAGCACTCTTTTTCGTGAACCATAATAGGGTACGAACAAGGATGTACGCGGATGAGCGAGTATGACGGCATCCTGATGTATGTTCGGCTCTATGAGCGGTATGAGGCCGCAGAGATCCGGATCCTGATGGTGCACTACCAAGTATTTTATCCGTTCGGGGGGGATCACTTCTTGTATCTTTTTCACGATGAGGTCGCGGAAAAAAAGGTGCCCGGGTCCCGGATCGAAGAGCACAGCCTCCTCGCCGTCCACGAGCAGGTAGGGATTGTTGGAAAATCCTGCTTCGTAATCGGCGAAGCCAACCCACCATATCCCATCCGCCACCTGAATCGCTTTGTGATCGTCAAGCCGTTTCTGTGCTTCCATGGTGCTTCAGTATACCCAGTGCCGTGCATAATAGTCTACGAAATCAGTCGCTTTTCTTCATCTGCACGCCGAGGTTCTGGTTTTTGTACAGAATGGCTATGATCGCTCCTGCGAGTATGAGTACGCTTGCCGGATAAAAGAAAACAGAAGGAATTTCACCGAAAAATGCATATGCATATACCGAAGCAAACAAAACTTGAATAAGATTCAGCACGGATACAATCTGGCTTCTCAGTACCTTCATGCAGTAATTGACGATCGTATGTCCAGTTATGGTCGGTATTGCCGCAAGAGCGACAACACAGAAGATTTCCTTTGTCGAAAACTGCAGGAGAGGATTCACGAAAAACAACGATACGAGGAAGCAAAATATCCCTCCCACATAATAGAGCGGCACAACGTATACGAAAATGCTTTTCGTGTTGCGTTTAGCCAGAGCGAGGTAGAATGCGGCGAACACCATGGCCACCAAGCACATGATGTCCCCCAAAAGATGCGTGCCTCCCAGCCGTAAGGAGGAGCCTGTGAGCAGAACGATGCCCGATAACGCTATGGCTGTGCCTATGATTTCCGACACCGTGATTTTTTCCCGATACAGAGCGAACACGATGAAGGGAAGAAATACGGGTTGGATATTCACGATCAGATTGGCATTCGCCCCGTAGGTGAGCCGTGCTCCTATGTTCCAGGCTATAAAATGCAGCCCGAGCAGACACCCGGAAAGCGCGGAAAGGCCGAAGTGTTTCCACCGAATTCCTTCCTTCCGCACCTGGATGATAAACACCGGGGTGAGGAGTACTGCAGCCAGCAGGAGCCTGGCTGCTGAGAGAAGCACAGGGTGCATATGGGATATCCGTATCATCACGAATGCGC
>CAZWAS010000127.1:0-9291 GCA_964631915.1 uncultured Spirochaetales bacterium
ATTCGAACCAGTGACCCACGCCTTAAAAGGGCGTTGCTCTACCTACTGAGCTAGCGGCCCGCATTGTGCACGGAGAATGTAACAGGGATTCTAAGTTTTGTCAATAATTTCCACTTTCCGAACATCCTTAGAACAGATCGAGCTGCGGATCGTTTTTCCGCTTAGCCGGTTCGGAATTCAGAATTTCGAAGAGTTCCGAAGCCCCTGCTGCGAGAAATCGCGAAGGGGGGAGGTTCACGATTCTGCCGAAAAGCTGCCGCCTTCGTGCTCGCGAGATAAAAAGATGCGTCTTCGCCCTCGTCATGCCTACATAGAGGAGTCGCCTCTCTTCTTCCATATTGCAACGTTCTTCTCCGAAAAACGAATACGGGATGATGCCTTCTTCGCACCCCGGAATAAAAACGCAAGGAAACTCGAGCCCTTTCGAAGCGTGTATGGTTATGAGCGCAACCTCTTCAGAATCCCGCCGTACTGTATCCTGCGGGTCGCCCAGCATGAACTCCTTGAGGAATTCCTGCGGCTCGGGAATCATGCTGGCGAAGAAGTACAGCTTTTCCCAAACCTTCGAATCCTCAGAGGAACCGAGAGGGAGAGTGTCGTGTACAATGCCCTTGAGTATGGACACTGTGTTCTTGCCCGTCGCATCCGGTTTCGAAAGCGCAGGGCCGAAGTGTCGTAATAAAGAACGAACCGGTTCCTCTTTGTAAAATGGAATTTCTCCCACCCGCTGATAGGGGATCCCATGGTCCGCAAAGGCTTTCTCAAACGCATCCATCTGCGCACCGACTCTGCAGAGAACTGCAAAATCCGAGAGACTGAGGATCTCCTGCGGATTCTCGCCTCCGGATATGCCGCTATCGATCGAAAAAAACCTCAGTCCGCCGATCATCCGTTCTATGGTTCTTGCAATATGTTCAGCCTCGCTTTTTTCGGTCGGATGTTCGCTAATGCGTATCTTCATACCGTGGTGCATACCCTGCAATGAGGTTTCGCAAGCCAGCACGGTTTCAGAAGCGCGGAGTATCAATGCGGAGCAGCGGTAGCTCTTTTTTAGATGGAAAATCCGCGCCTGAGGATAGTCGGTACGAAACATGCGGATGAACCGAACATCCGCCCCGCGAAACCCATAGATGGCCTGATTTGGATCTCCGATGACGCAGAGATTCGAGTCGGGTTCTGGCATAAGGGTGCGCACCAGTTTGTACTGAGCCTCATTGATATCCTGATATTCATCCACAAACATCCAGGAGAAGCGATTCCTGTATGCAGCGAGAATTTCTGGGTGTTCCTCGAAAAGCAGGATCGTCCTGAAAACGAGATCGTCATAATCCAGCGCATGTCTTTCCCTGAGAGCGGATTCATAGCGTTTCGCACATTCTGCGATGCTCTCTTCTCTCTGAACAGGATATAAAACCTGCTGTTTCATTTCTGAAATTCCACGGCTTGTCCTGTTTAATTTTTTTTTCTCAACACCGAGCGACGCGAGAAGCTCGAGTTTCTCCTCCTCATCGATCACGGCAAAACCGGGATGCAATCCGAGCAGTTCCGCGTGTTCGGAAAGGACCCGATATCCGAATGCATGGAATGTCGTAGCGAACACCGAAAGCCCTATTGCGGTTCCCAGAGCAGAGCAGATCCTTTCTTTCATCTCCATAGCGGCTTTCCTCGTGAACGTAATGGCTACTATGGATTCAGGATTCACAGCGAGTTCCCCTCGTATGAGAGAGGCTATACGAAATGCGAGCGTACGGGTTTTCCCCGTTCCCGGACCTGCTAGAACGAGCATGGGTCCCCTACCCCATGCCTCTATCGCCGCTTGCTCTTCATTGCGGAATTCCAAAGGATCCGGTGCTGTTTTCACGGTCTGTTCAGCAGTCCGAGAGGGCAAGCGGCTTTGCCAGGCTGTACCAACGGGTTCGGAGGGTACTGCCCGGTTCTTCTTTCCTGCAGCGTTTCCGTTCGACCTGGAATCCGGAAACAGAGAATGACCGAACGAAGACAATTCCCCGGGACCGAACACCCGTATGCGTCCGTATTCGCCGTCATACCCCTCTTCGATGTGTATGCAGCCGGAACGCATTCTGCTGATCGCTTCTGCGAGGAGTTCTCCTCCTATCTTCGCAATATCCACAATCGGCAATTCGAAGAGAAGCTCGAATTCCGAACCCGCTTTGTGTATGAGATCCCTATAGGATGAGAAAACGGCTTTCGAAGAAGCTCCGGTTTTCAATATCTCGCCGAGCATTTCCTTCAGCGGAATGAGGGATTTGAACTCTTTTCTGTATGCCCGCCCTCTATATTCGTCGAATTCACGATCGGCCAGCACAGAAACCCTGTGGAGAACTCCGACGGTGACGGGTTTGCCGCACACAGCGCAGATACCATCGTGCTTACGCGTCTCCTCCGGGTTCCAGCGGATACCGCATTTTCTGTGTCCGTCGTAATGGTACTTCCCTTCTTGAGGGAAGAATTCGTACGTGCCTTTAAAACCTCCGTTTTTCGCCTGATCCAAAGCATTTGCAATGCTGTCGAAGGATAATCCGCATTCCAACACATTCGCCTCTCTGCCGAGATTCTCGGGCGAATGAGCGTCCGAATTGGAGATGATCGTAAATTTGTCCAAAAAACTGCATGCCCAGTTCATGGGAGGATCGCTCGAAAGCCCTGTTTCCACAGCATGGATATAGGGGGAAAGATCTCTGTAGCAGTCTTCCACACGATCGAACCCTGATTTTTCTCCGAGCACGGAAAACCAGGGCGTCCAAATGTGCGCGGGAACAAAAATTGCATCGGGAGCGGATTCCAGAGCGATTTCAAGAAGGTTGCGCGAATCGAGCCCCAGAATTGGTCTGCCGTCCGATACGATGTTGCCCACAGACGCGAGAGCTCGCTGAAACCTGCGCACCGCATCGAAATCGGGGAGCATGACGAGATGGTGCACCTTCCTCACCTTGCCTGCTTTTTTGTAGATCGTGCTTATTTCACCTGTGAGAATGAATCGCACTTCGGATCGCGCAGCCGGTTCTATATTGTAGCCGGGTTTCTGCCTCCACGCCTCTTTCAGCTCATCCTTGAGCCTGTATAGCCCCTGTTCCGCAGGCACAAGCTTTTCTTCGAGTTCCGTGAGCCACCCAGGGTGCGAAAGGTCTCCCGTACCTACGATGCGTATGCCTTTTATGCGCGCCCAGTAGTCCAGATATTCAGGGACCAGGTCTTTACTCGTTGCGACGGAGCAATGCGAATGGATATGAAAATCTGCGATATAACTCATAGAGCTCATCATACATGAAGCGAAGCGTCATGCATACCGTTTTTCAGTATTCGCTCTTGCCCCCTTCCTCCATGCGCGCTATGATGGATGCATCCGGAGGAACTATGAAAATATACATAGACGGCGAATACTACGAAAAAAACGAGGCGAAAATTTCCGTATACGACCACGGGCTTCTCTACGGGGATGGGGTATTCGAAGGCATACGGATATACAAAAGCGTGATTTTCCGGCTCGAGGAACACATAGAACGGTTGTATCGAGGAGCGCAAGCGATTCTTCTGGATATCCCCATGGACAAAGAGCGGATGATCGATACAGTGAAAGAGGCAGTCGCCAAGAACGACAAACGCGACGGCTACATCCGCCTCCTCGTGACGCGGGGGCCAGGCCCTCTGGGCATAGATCCCTATCAGTGTCCGAAACCGTCGGTAATCATAATTGTGGACGATATCAAGCTGTACCCTGAAGAATACTACGACAAAGGCATTTCTTTAGTAACTGCAGCCACCAGGAGGACGGGAGCGGAATGTCTCGACCCGAGGATCAAATCGCTCAATTACCTGAACAACATCATCGCAAAAATAGAAGCGCGCCAGGCCGGTTGCCTCGAAGCAGTGATGCTCAACAGAGACGGCTTTGTGGCGGAATGCACTGCCGACAACATTTTCATCGTAAAAGACGGGGTGCTGTATACGCCCGAACCTACCATGGGAGCCCTGGACGGCATAACGAGGGACTTCGTCATCGAACTCGCGGGAGAGATGGGAAGGGAATGCCGATATACAGCAATCGCGCGCTACGACCTCTACAATTCGGATGAATGTTTTCTCACAGGCACAGGTGCGGAAATCCTTCCTGTGGTCATGATAGACGGACGGACGATCGGCCGAGGAAATCCTGGGCCAGTCACTGCAGAGCTTAAGAAAGCATTCGACGAAGAAATAGCCCGATTGCGCCTTAAATCCTGAATTCCAACCCGAGAATGATGTTGTATATCGGCTGTATGCCCGGCTCAGCGGAAACCTCTCTTCCATACATAGCTGCATTGAGCGTAAAGAACGTCAGATCGATTCCTAAACCGGCGGAGAAAAGCCCTTGGAAAAAGCCTCCGCGCACATGGAGGATCCTCAGCAATTGGACATCGATCCCGAGCCCGACATGAAGCACAGGGTTGCGCGCGGTCGCAGGATGGGTGAGAAAATCGAGGATATCGCTGTAATCGAGCATGATGTTCAGGCTGTTTATGAACCGTTCGAAGTCTCCGAGATTGGGAGAGAACAGCACGCCGGCGGAAAGATCGAGAGGAACGAGTCCGTTCGATATCACAGGAGTCTCGGCATTATCGACGAAATTTTGGAAGGTCGCATAATCGTTTATGATGACAGGCGAAAACGCATCCCTCACGACCAACCCGGCGGCGAACCAGTTGGAAAGGCTATAGCGGATTCCTATATCGAATCCGAACCCTGTTGAAAGGGAAAATGGAGCTTTCATTAAGATATCCGCACCGGGATTCTGAAACAGCGCCGCCAGTTCGAATATGGATTTGCGTATCACCAGTTCACCTCTGACGAAGGTTTTCAAGAGTACACCTACATCCAACCCCATATCCAAGGTTTCAGGAAGCGGTACGGTGAATGCATACCCACCACATATCTTTGCCTGCTCTCCGAGCTTCGCTTCGAGGTTGATGCCTCCAATATTCCTGAACAATGCGGTCGTCGTGTTGAACAAGCCGAATCCGATGCCCTCCCCGATGTATCCGAAATGGATGGGGCCCACGAGATTCATGCCAGCGTAGAGTGTCTTGAGAAGCTTCTGCACATCAGCACTTCCGATGATGCTCAGGATGTCTGAACCGCCCAACCCGGAGATGATAATGCTGGAAATATCGAAAATAGGGCCGCTCAATCCTGCGGTTATTTCCGCTATGCTCAGAGATTTTTTTACGCTCTTAAGGCCTGCAGGATTCGCCGTAAGGGTCGTGAATCCATCGACATATGCAGTGTGATACCCTCCGAGAGCCTCGGTTCGGGCCGAGGTGACCGCAACACCCGGTAGCAGCGTCGGCTGAGAAAAAGTCAGTATCGGAATCAGAAGCAGCAAGCAGCACAAAGGCAGACTTTTTTTCATCGTATCCCCCTAGCCGTTCATTCCTGTAAGCAGCGCCGAAAGGCCGTCCAATGCACTCGAAGACACTCCCTGCGCCTCGAGCGCATCCGCACCTTTCTGCAGATACCCTGCGGATTTTTCGAGATCCTCTTCTGCGACATGCTCCACTCCTCCTGCGCTGTCGGCAGCGAGGAAAAATACCGCGAGACCAGTCATGACATACTGATCCGAGGATACCGCACCGCCATTCGCTTCCGCAGTCGAGACGTAGGTTTCCAAGTTTGCAAGATACGCGGTATCCATGGCGTTCATCTGTTGATTGAGTACAGAAACATAATCGACGCTGGAAGCGGAATCGCCTGCAGATACGAACGTATTTATGAGCGCATAGGTAACTGCGCTGACGCCCGAAGCTTCTATCGCGAGATCGGCTGCGAGCAGATTGAGTTCGCTATTGGTCGGATCCAGAGCAAGAGCAGCGGAGATCGCAGCGTATGCCGCCTTCACGGCTTCGGCGTCTCCGGATGCGAGAGCGTTTTCCGCATACGCCTTCTGCTGATCCACAGAAAGCGACGCAGGATCGCGCTTGAGAAACGACAAGGGGCTGAAGGTGAATACCGCCTGACATGCCGTAATTCCGAGCGTAACGCCCATCACGAGACACGCATTCGCGAACGTTTTCCCTCTTTTCATATACCACCTCTATATCCTAATGGCCGCCTCTATGGATATACCCGAATACGGTTTTGTTCCCTGATTCACACCTAAAAGATCCATGAACACAGCGCCGTTGAAATCGAGGAACAGGAGCTTGACGCCTGCCCCTGCCGTGACCACTCCTCTGTCCATTCCTCCTCTGAGAGAAAGAAACGAGAAAAGCTTGAGTTCAGCTCCCACATGGAGGAGAGACCAGGGACTCGCAGTCCCTTGAATCACTCCCGTTATGTCCTGCATCTCTCCATGCAGCATGAAATCGACGATTTTTTTGAAATCCCCGAAATCCGGGTGCAAAGCGATTCCTGCGCTTATGTTCATGGGAACGACGAACTGTCCACCCGATCTGCTCAGCGAAGTTCCTCCGAAAAATTTCAATGTCGTTATGAGATCGCCTAAAGAGCTCGTGCTGTAATTAAAGCGCGTTCCCGCTATGTCCCGTGCGGAAACTCCGACTGAAAAGGGACCGAGTTCGAGGATGGCTCCTGCGTCGAGACCCACACCGATCCCATGGAATGCGGTCGCCTGCCCGAGGACGTGGAACACATCGCTGAAGAACGTGGAGACGGAGACGTTGTCGATCGGAGCCCTTACTCTCACCATAGGCCGTACATCCACTCCGAGATGGAGTTTGAATCCGAAAAGATCCAGAGGAAAGGAAAGCCCACCTATGAATGCCACTGTGCCGTGCACGTAGCCGGATGCATGCGAAGCATCGGTCGCTGAAAGCGAAGAATCCAGCACGCCGATCAACCCCAGACCCAATCCGTTGCCTACCCAGCCAATGCCTGTGGAAGCACCAATGCCGAATCCGTACTGCAGCACCTGATCCGCAAGCATGGAAGAAAGGTTCTCCGAATTCCCTGCGGATACTCCCTGCAAAGCTGTTCCGATCTGGTCGGGCCTGATCCTGACCCATGGATTCGCCGACACTATGGTGAGGGATGTTTCCCCTCGGGAAAACCCAGCGGGATTTGTAAATAAGGAATCGTAGCCGCTGGAAACAGCGGTGAACGAGTCGCCCTGTGCGATCAAGGCAGGGCTCAACGGTTTGAACATCGGTTCAGCGACGATCGTCTGTGCAAAGGTGAGCATACCGCTGAACAGAATATACAGGAACCATGCCAATAAACGCTTCATGCAACTCCTCTTTCGTTAAAGTATACGAAATTCGGCATCCTGCACTACAGTATACAGCAAATCTTTGAAAAAAAATAGAAATCACCGGATATGCTCGACAAATAATGCTGTGCAGGCAGGAGTATAACCGGTTATCCTGCAAGCGCAGAGACCGCCCTTGCGCGCACCCTCAGGTACGCCGGGGATATTGCATTTGATGTAGTTCGCAGTGGTGCAGGTCCATACTCCGCTGTGCGTATCCTGTTCCTCCAGAACTGCTTCCAGAACCTTGCCCTGCCACCGCAAGAGGTACGCTCTGTGCAGTTCCTCTGAAACTCCGCCGAGATTTTCCGCGCGTTTCTTACGAATGAGGGAAGGAACACGAGGGCCCATTGCAAAGGCTCTTGTGCCGGGCCGAGGGGAAAAAGGAAACACATGGAGCTGAGCGAAATCCAAACTGCGGATGAACTCGACCGTTTCGGCGAATTCGTCATCCCCTTCTCCCGGAAAACCGACGATGAAATCCGCTGCTATGAAAGGATCATCCTTGGCCGTTCTTAATGCATCGACCAGCGCTGCCACCGTTTCCGCACGATAATGTCTCCCCATGGAAGAGAGCACAGCATCCGAGCCGGACTGCACCGGTATGTGGAAATGCGGCCGAATCCTCGGGCGGGATATCACAGAAATGAGACGACTGTCAACGGCATCCGGTTCGAGCGAAGAAAGCCTGATACGGATCCGCTCGGTACGGAGGAGGATTGCCGAGAGAAGATCGGATAACCTGTCGCTTCCGGATGCATAGGACGGTATATTCACTCCGGTGAGCACCACTTCGGAGTATCCTGCCCTTTCGAGGTTCTGCACGCGGTGAAGTACCGTTTCGGATGCCAGGCTTACCGAATTGCCTCGCGCCAGAGGAACACGGCAATATGCGCACCTGTTGTTGCACCCGTCCTGAATTTTCAGAAAAGCGCGGGAATGGAAAAGCTGCGAAGACGATAGATAGCGAAACTTCCCCCCCTCCTCTTTTCCGTGCTGTAGGGAGGAAAAAGCTTCACGGAGTTCCGACCCTTCCTGATTGTGCACATCGAGAAGCATGCTCTTGTCGCTTTGGGGTACCACAGCGATGCGGGGACCGAGAGCTGCGACCTCGGCCGCATTGAGTTCTGCGTAGCACCCTGTGACAATGATCAACGAATCGGGATTATCCTTTGCGATTTTCCGGATCATCCTACGGGCTTTCTGCTCGCTTTTGGATGTGACAGTACAGGTGTTTACCACGAAAATATCAGCGGCAGAAAGGTCCGTATGTACGTCGATGCCTGCTTTCCGAAATGCGTCCGATATCGCTTCCGTCTCACACTGGTTAAGCTTGCATCCGAGGGTATAGAAAGAAGCCCTCATCCATTCTCTATCTTGCTCTCAACCCGGGCTTTTCCTCGCTGGGCTTCGACGAGAGAAGGGTTCAGAGCCAAAGCTTTCTCGTAGGCCTCGAGAGAAAATTTGAAATCCGCAGCCATTTCTCTGGCATATCCCAATCGGGCCCACCATTTTGCGTTATTCGGAGCGTGATTTACAGCAGTCGAAAACGCGATATCAGCGTTATTGAATTCTCCAAGGCGGATGAAAATTTCTCCCATGAAATAATACACAAGCTCTATGCGGTCTCCGGTAGGAGCAAGCGTCACATATTCTTCTAGGTATTTGAGCGCTTCAAGGTTATTCCCGAGGAAAAAGTATGCTTCCCCCATGATCTCCGAAATTCGATGATCGTAGCGGGTAACTGCCAGAGCCTTTTTACCGTATTCCAGAGCCTCGTTATACCGCTCGAGCTTCAGAAGGCACCAGCCGAGCACTGTATACGAATCCATGTTTTTTGGCATCTCTTTTATTTCGTTCAGGCATACGTCGATCGCTTCCTTGTAACGTCCGGTTTTATAGAGCTCCAGAGCGTCGGGCCTGTCCTGCGACCAGAGCGGAACGCCGCACACCATAGCAGCTATGAGCATGCCGAATAACACACACGATCCGTGCTTCATTGTTCCGCTCCTTTTTTGGTCATTGTGCAA
>CAZWAS010000127.1:9402-11091 GCA_964631915.1 uncultured Spirochaetales bacterium
TTACCCTTCACGGATACAGTGTTCGCCTCTATGGAAGCTTCCACTATCGCTTTCTCGCCGATGAACAAATCTCCTGTGGCTTTTATCTCCCCCCGAAATTTTCCTTTTATCATGAGAGGCTTCTGAAAAGTCAATGTACCTGCAAAATCTATATCCTCTGCGAGGATAGTATCTATTTCAGTTTCATCGATGCGTTTGAATGCGGTATCGGTCATACGTTTCTTCCTTCATCGTATCTATCGGCTGTGACGCTGTCAATAGAAACACCTTCCAGTTTTTCAAGAACGTTCTTTATTGCGGTCTGGAGATCGTACCGCATGTCTCGCGTGTACGGATTGTAACGCTGTAGATCCATAAAAAGCTGCATGGGATCGTTACACGTCTGTTCGATGATCTCGAGCAGTTTTTTGTATCCGAGCGTCGCCATCGGACTCGGGGAGAGCCGAAGCTCGCCGAGCACCCTTCCGATAAAATGCGTAACGCCCTGCGTATAGGCAGCTTCCCGGTCGTGTTCCTCCGGAGTCTTCTCGAGCACTTGCAGGCCGAAATCTTGAAATATCTGTTTCCAAAACCGGAACTGCTCTTCTTCACTCCTGACGCGACAGAGCACAATAGGGAGCCCCTGGATTCCAGTCTTCCCCGAGTCCGGACCGAACATTGGATGAGTACCCACAATAGAAACCGATTCAGGCAGTACATAGCTCATAAGGCGGACAGGCATGACCTTCACAGAACACGTGTCTAGTACCAGCGTACCAGGCTTCAAAGAAGGAGCGATCCGTTCCAACACTTCCCTCATCGCGGAGATGGCTACGCAGAGAAACAACGCATCGCAAGAGAGTATTTCTTCCTCATGTGCCACTCTGGTCACTGATTCCGGAGCAGCACGGTCTGCATTCCGCGAATACGCCTGCACCTGAAAATGCCTGCTCAATACGGCGGACCAAAAATAACCGAATCTGCCGAGTCCGTATATACCTATATTCATATGAAGGCATAATATACTTCAACCCCTGCCATTTCAAGTGCAGCGGTACACCGATGCAGCACAGCCGCAGGAATTTTTTTTCGAATTTAGTCCTTACAACAGTATTAAGGTATTTCATTTTTTCGTACTTTTTGATATACTGTATCGTAAAAAAATACACGAGATGGTATACTCGTTTTTTGAGGAGTTCGTATGACATTTATCGAACGAATGAAAACAAAGGCTAAACAAATTCAGAAACGGCTTGTGCTCGCAGAGGGCACAGAGCCGCGCACGGTTCAAGCAGCACGGATCATCATAGACGAAAAACTGGCACGAGAAGTCGCGCTGGTTGGGAAAAAAGCGGATATCGAAAGAGTGGCCGCAGAAGTGAAAACGGATCTAAAGGGAATAACTATTGCAGATCCCTGGGCTTCGCCGAAACTCGAAGATTACGCACAGGAGTTTTACGAACTCCGCAAGCATAAGGGCGTGGATATATCCAAAGCGAGAGAACTGATGAAGGATCAGCTTCGATGGGGCGCTATGATGGTGAGAAAAGGCGATGCGGATGCCATGGTGGCAGGGGCGGAAAACACTACCGGAAATGTCATCATAGCTTCTGCGAATATCATCACCACTGCGCCGGGGATCAAATCCGCTTCGTCCTGCTTCGTCATGCAGATGAAAGAGAGGTCTTGGGGGGTGGACGGCGGACTCAT
>CAZWAS010000128.1:0-11043 GCA_964631915.1 uncultured Spirochaetales bacterium
TTGCGGCCCTGCTCTACCGAGAAATCATTGCCCTTAGGTCCGAATGGCACAACGACGATTTAAAAAAGGGCGTGATCAAAGTGGTGATGACTTCTGCCTCTTCGGATGGGCCCGAGATTTCACGACATTATACCACCAAAGAACAACGCCGTATGCTGGCAGATCGCATGAAAGATCCCGATGATGAACTTAAGCTGGTCATTGTTCGCGATATGTGGCTTACGGGGTTTGATGTGCCCTGTTTGCATACCCTGTACATCGATAAACCCATGAAGGGTCACAATCTGATGCAGGCTATCGCCAGGGTAAACCGCGTGTATAAAGATAAGACCGGCGGTTTAATCGTGGACTACCTGGGCATCGCGTCGGACTTAAAAACAGCCCTTTCGTTTTATTCCAATGCCGGCGGCAGAGGTGATCCCGCGGAGACCCAGGAAGAGGCGGTTAAGTTGATGCTCGAAAAACTCGAAGTGGTTTCCCAAATGTTTCACGGCTTTCCGTATCAAGAATATTTTACGGCCGATACGGGTAAAAAGCTCTCGATCATTCTCAGCGCAGAAGAATTTGTCCTCGGTTTAGAAAACGGCAAAAAACGTTTTATTGATGAAGTTACTGCTTTGTCCAAGGCATTTTCTATCGCTATTCCCCACGACCAAGCCATGGCTAAAAAGGACGAAGTGGCCTTTTTTCAGGCTGTAAAGTCGCGTCTTGTTAAGTTTGACAGCCAAGGATCTGGCAAGTCCAACGCGGAAGTGGAAACTGCCATTCGGCAAGTTATCGATAAAGCCCTGGTAAGCGAACAAGTCATCGATATTTTTGATGCAGCGGGTATAAAAAAACCAGATATTTCTATTCTTTCCGAAGACTTCCTTTTAGAAGTAAAAAATATGGAACACAAACATATTGCGTTGGAAGTCTTGCGGAAGCTCTTGAATGATGAGATTAAGGGACGGACCAAAAAGAACTTGGTACAAAGCAACTCCCTTATGGAGATGCTCGAGAACTCAATTAATAGGTATCACAATAAAATATTGACTGCCGCAGAGGTGATTGAAGAGCTCATCAAGCTTTCCCAAGAAATCCGCGCCATGGATCAAGAACCAGGTAAGATGGGGTTATCGGCTTACGAATACGCGTTCTACACGGCCATAGCCAATAATGAAAGCGCCCGGGAACTCATGGAAAAAGAAAAACTCCGAGAACTGGCCGTTGTCCTTTATGAAAAAGTGAAAGAGAACGCTTCAATAGACTGGACTATTAAGGAAAGCGTTAAAGCCAAGCTCAAAGTTATCGTTAAGCATGTGTTGCGCCAGTACGGCTACCCGCCAGATATGCAGATGCTGGCAACAGAAACGGTACTTAAACAAGCAGAATTGATTGCCAATGAACTGACGAATGAGAAATAGAAATAAGCCGTGTCTCTGCCGTTCCGGCTCAGGCGGGAAGAGGGGCGCGGTAATACAAGAAATGAAGAAGGAAAAGATATCGAACAACGTGTTCAACCTGACTCGGCTATGTCACGATTCTTGCTGTCGTCGCTCCGCTCCTCGGCAAGAATCGCGCCATGTACGCATCGCAAGTTAAGCGAATGTTCGATGGACGCCGGTATAGTGTAGGATCATCCTTTACATAAAAAAGTGCATCGAAAACACTCCAGAAAAGGAATGCACAATGGCATGGGGAGCAGTAAGTATGATAAATCAGAAGCAGAAGTTCATAGCGCTGTGGGAATTGGACTTTACCCCTAATGGTAGACAGTGTTAAGCGGCTTTCTGCGAGTGAAACATAATCGGCTGGACATAGCCAAGGGCCGAATGCATCCGCAGACGATTATAATACGCCTCACTATACATGAACACCGATTGCCTAAGCTCTGCCGCTGAATGTTTGCCGTCCAGGGTTTCAAGCTCGCTCGTGAGGATCTTGAAAAAGCTCTCCGCGCAGGCGTTATCCCAGCAAGTCCCCTTGCGGCTCATGCTTGGGCGGACAGAGGGACACTGTTTAAGGACAGGGTACGAAAGGCTTTCGCGCACTACTGAATTGTTTAGGATTTCGTTGGCTTGCCGTAGCGCGTTGACCTCTTTCCTCAGGTGGTTCAGCTCCTCGTCCGGCGGACGCCCATGGCCGGGGGAACGCCGGAAACCCCTCTCCAGCCGCCTAACGGGCTTGGGTGATCCACCTCCACAGGAGGCTCTTATTGGCACCTAAGTCCGTGGCTACCTGACGTACCGGCTTCTCCTTGTTCTCCGCCAAGACTACCGCCTCGGCCTTACACTCTTTTGTGTACACAACGTCGTTCCACTGTCTTCTTCCCCATCTTGTTCTCTCCTTCTGGTGTAGTACTCGCTTATCTTTCTGTCTACCATACAGGAGAAGGTCCAATGCCTAGCAAGCACTCAGATGACGCCTCAAGCACTGTGCGAAAGATTATTGACACTACCGAGTCAGGCAATTAATAGCTTTTTATGTTGGACACTATTGTATTTCCTTATATTCCCGTTCTCCGTTCTCCGTTTTGATGCGGAACACCGATAGGATCGCAACTCCCGCCATTATCGCGGCGAGCGCTGCGATTTTCAAAACTATAGCAGGCACGGACAGGGACTCCCATTCCCCGAACGTGAAGACTCCTCCGAGAACGCCGAACATGAGGTTGAACACTGCTGACAGGGGAGTCACTATGACCGCCTTGCCGTGCTGGAATCCCATCTGCTGCACTACGAGCCCTCCCATGTTGCCTAGAATGACGACGACCGTGTACCCGTACCAAGGAATGTTCGTCAGGGTGCCGATGAATGAACTACCCGCAAAGCCGCTCGCGAATCCCTTTGAATAGGTGGCAGCGAGTCCCATGAGAACCCCGCAGCTGATGCCGCAGATGAGGTCGGCGAACTGGAATTTTCTCAGCACCGTATAGGCCATGGCTGCTCCTACGCAACCCAAGGAGAAAACGGTGAACAGGAGGCTGTCAGCCGATCCGTAATACCTGTGCATGCTTGCGAGCTCGGCTGCGACGGCCGCCTTGGCAGGCGTGAGGCTGAGCAATACGGTACCTAACGCGATGACCGCGATGCCGACTATCTCGGTTCTCGTCACGGATTCCTTGAGGTAGAAGCGCGCGAAAAAAACGAGTACCACAAGCCCAGCGCCCATCATGGGGCAGAGGAGGCTGACCGGAGCGAAGATCAATGCTACGAGGAAGACATACCAGTTCGCTGTGGAGAGTACCCATCCCAAAAGCCATGTTCTATTAGTGAGAAAATTTTTAAAATTCTGCAGCCCAGAAGTTTTCTCTATTTTCGGAAGCTTGTCCGCACCCTTTTTCTGGAGCGCCATGCCGATGTTGAGCATCGAATAAGCGACAATGGCTATGAGAACGCCGATAACTGTTTTCATAGTTCTGTGTGTAGGCTGTTTACCGTGCCAGCCCCCATAGTGCGACGTTTTTCTTTCGATCCGTTCATAACGGTATCATAGTGGTTTATCGACTGAAAAACAATGGATACGCCTACAGCGAAACACCCAGATCGGTTTCCTTGATTCCCGACCGGGTGAAGTATAGCGCTCGGGCTCTCCCCTGCTCTACGAGCAGAGCGGATTTTCTCCCGATTCCCTGATGTTCGAAAGTCATTGCCGAGTCGATGCACAGGTACTGTTTGTCGTACAAGAGGTGGAACTTCCCGTCTTCAGAGGGGGTATGGCCGCAGATGTAGAGTTTCGCATTGTTCCGCTCGAGGAAATTCGAAAGAGCGGCTCCGTATGCAGGCGCTTTGTACAGCTGCGCCTGTCTGCACCAGAGGATGCTGGTCTGTTCGGAGAACAAAATGTCCGGAAGCATGGAAAAGCGGCCTTGTCTGAGGACTTCTCTAAGCGCACGTTTTGTCGCGGTTTCGATGTTTTCTACCGTGGTATTCGCAAAACTCACAGGGAGATCGCCGTGAGCGAATATCAGGGGGCCTACCTTGAGGATGATGTGCTGGCCCAGAAGCCAATCGTGCAACCAGCCTCCAGCAGAAAATGCTTTCTCAAACTCATGCCTCCCATCCGACGTTTCATCCTCTCGGTAGCTCCCGTATTCTTCGGCTCTTGTGTATCTGGAAAGCCCGAACATGTTCATCACTTCATGGTTCCCGATGATGAAGCGCACCTCGGAACCGAATCGGGGCGCATCTTTCTGATATTTCATCAATAAAGCGTATATCGATTTCGAATCGTAGCCCCTGTCGCAGACATCTCCGAGCATGACGAGCCTCGTATCTTCGGCTTGCCACGAAAGGGATTCGCCTACAATGCCCAGCGCACGAAGGATTTCCAGAAAGGATTCGCGTTGGGCATGGATATCTCCCAAGGCCACGGTACGGCTGATCAAACGATCTCCTTGATCGCACTCTGCATCTTCAAAGCTTCCTGGGTTCAGGAATTTGGTTTTTCATGAGCAAAGGCTGCTGCGTTGCCTCCACAGCATCCCGCCACAGCGACCCTTCCGGATCGACCGTATTTCTTCTCCCGACTGCCACAGCAATGGGCAGATGCACGAAGGTATTGTTAATGAGGCTGATGAGTATTTTCGTTTTTCCCGCCATTGCGGCGTGAACCGCGTTGTTCCCGAGCCTGTCGCAGTACACGGAGTCGTTTGGGTCAGCCGGAGCACTCCGGATCATGTAGCTCGGGTCTATGTATTTGAGATTGATTTCGATGTCGAGCTTCTTGAAATAGTCGGTTATTTTGTCCCTGAGGAATGAACCGATATCGGCGAGCTTTTTGTTTCCCGATTCGTCCGTGGCCTCTACTGAGGCAAGGAGATCCTGTCCTGCTCCCTCAGCGACGATGATGACGGCATGTCCGCGTTCGAGCACGCGTTGTTTCAGAGCAGCGAGGAGCCCCTTTTCTCCGTCTATGTCGAAGGGGACCTCGGGAATCAGCACGAAGTTCGCTTCGTGGACAGCGAGGGCCGTGTGCACTGCGATAAATCCGGACTCCCTGCCCATGAGCTTGACGAGTCCTATACCGTTTATGCTCGAATGAGCTTCCACATGGGCGCTCGAAACGGCCATAGCGGCCTTGGAAACAGCAGTTTCGAAACCGAAGGATTTCTGGATGAACGACAGATCGTTGTCTATGGTTTTCGGAATCCCTACGACTGCTATTTTCAAATTCCGTCTTTCGATTTCTTCCGCAATTTTCAAAGCGCCTTTTTGTGTCCCGTCGCCGCCTATAGTGAACAGCATATTGAGGTTCATGCGCTCCAGAGCGTCGACGATATCCGACGTCCTCTCACCCGCGCCGCGCGAGGAACCGAGCACCGTCCCGCCGATCTTATGGATATCGTCTGCGATCTCGGGAGAAAGCGCAATCGTGGGGAAATTGTATTCCGGCAGAAAACCCTTGTATCCGAATCGTATGCCTGTTATTCTGCGCACTCCATAGCTGTGCCACAGGCAGCGGACTATTGCGCGGATTACATCGTTCAAACCGGGGCAGAGTCCTCCGCACGTGACAATTCCCGCATGCACATGGCCGGGACTGAAAAAAATGCGCTCTCTCGGCCCGGCTTTTTCCAGAAGCTCTTCTTTCCTGTATTTCTTACGCTGTTCGTCCGGCCTCGCTTCGATATCGTATACTATACATTCGTCATCCTCTACATAATTGGCGAGCCAGTCGCCGTGGATACGCGAAAGAGCGACGGGGGAAGGTATTTTTGGCTCTCCGAGGTTCGGAACTCTGAAATCGTAGTAGGTGGACATATGTGGCTCCTTGACAATACTTTTATCGATTAAAATATACTGATACGTTTCCGCCCTTTAATCAAGACTAGTTCAATGCTCGGACATTCGAAGGAAATACCCTGGTGTCTGCAGCAGACGACTGCAAAGCCGACAACATGCCAAATGCGGTGTATTCCTTGACCATCATATCGAAAAAACGTATCGTGCCGTAATACTGGAGGTAGTATGAAAGTACTGGTAATAGGTGGGGCAGGTTATATCGGAGCGCATGTAGCGAGAATGCTCCTCGATGAAGGTTGCGAGGTCTGCGTGTTCGACAATCTTTCCTCGGGATGTGCGGAGAACTTGTTCCCTGAAGCGGAATTTGTCCGCGGAGATATACTCGATTATGCGGGGCTGAAAGATGTTATGGCCAAGGGGTGGGATGCCCTGATCCATCTCGCGGCGCTCAAAGCGGCAGGGGAGTCTATGCTGCAGCCTGAAAAGTATTCGGTGCATAATATCACCGGCACCTTGAATATTCTGAATGCGGCTTCTGAATGCGGCGTGAAGCTGATCGTTTTCTCCTCGTCCGCAGCAGTATACGGCGAACCGAAATACATACCCGTGGATGAGAAGCATCAGACTCAGCCTGAGAACTATTACGGCTTCACCAAGCTGGAGATCGAGCGGTTTCTCGACTGGTACGACAGGCTCAAAGGGATACGTTATGCAGCATTGCGCTATTTCAATGCTGCAGGCTACGATCCGGCGGGAAGGATACACGGCCTCGAGAAGAATCCGGCGAATCTCCTTCCTGTCATCATGGAGACTGCAATCGGAAAGAGAAAGACGCTCCAAATATTCGGAAACGATTACGATACGCCGGACGGCACAGGAGTACGCGATTATGTGCATGTGTCCGATCTTGCGGATGCACATATCAGGGCGCTCAGATATATCGGAGAGGGTGGCAGAAGTCTTATTGTGAATCTCGGAAGCGAACATGGCATAAGCGTCATGGAAATGCTCGAATCGGCCCGCAGAATTTCCGGTAAACCTATTCCTTCGACGGTTACGACTCGAAGACCGGGCGATCCTGCGAAGCTTGTGGCATCATCTGCGTTGGCGCACAGCGTACTCGGATGGAAAGCCAGATTGAGCGATGTGGACACCCTCGTGGCTACCACGTGGAAGATGTATGCCTGATCTTCGCGTTCGAGATCGATCCGTAATTTTTACTTTCTTTTTCCATGGAGCCACAGTATACTAGAGTGTTGGAAACCTTATTTCAACGTACAAGGAGTGCAGTAATGAACGAAATATTTCCCAGCATACCGACAGTCAAATACGAAGGTCCTGACAGCAGGAACCTGTTGGCGTTCCGTTATTACAATCCGGAAGAAAAAGTCGGCGATAAGACCATGCGCGACCATTTCCGATTTTCGATGGCGTACTGGCATACGATGAACGGAGGAGGAGCCGATCCTTTCGGAGTAGAAACGGCTGTCCGGCCGTGGAAAACCGTAAGCAATGCCATGGAACGGGCCAGGATGAAGATGCAGGCCATCTTCGAATTGACTACAAAGCTCAGTATTCCGTTTTTCTGCTTTCACGACAGAGACATAGCTCCGGACGGCGAGACGCTCAGAGAAGCGAATAAAAACCTGGATGAGGTGGTGGCATTCGTAAAGCAACTCATGAAAGACTATCCCACCAGACTGCTGTGGGGAACCGCAAATCTTTTTTCCCATCCGCGATATATGCACGGCGCAGCCACAAGCCCAAATGCGGATGCATTCGCGTATGCGGCGGCTCAGGTGAAGAAGGCGCTCGAAGTGACCAAAGAGCTCGGCGGCGTGAACTACGTATTCTGGGGTGGCAGAGAAGGGTATGAGACGCTTCTGAATACGGATATGGGGCTTGAACTGGATAATCTCGCCGTATTCATCCACATGGCGAAGGACTACGCTAAAGAGATAGGTTTCACCGGCCAGCTCCTTTTCGAACCGAAGCCCAAAGAGCCTACGAAGCATCAGTACGACACGGATTCAGGAGCCATACTGGGCTTTCTCTGCAAATACGACCTGCTCGAGCATGTGAAACTCAATATCGAAACCAACCATGCGACCCTCGCTGGGCATACTATGCAGCATGAGCTCCATTTTGCTCGGGTGAACGGGATACTCGGAAGCGTGGATGCGAACCAGGGCGACGAGCTTTTGGGGTGGGATACGGATCAATTTCCGACCAACCTGTATAACACCACGCTCATCATGTACGAAATACTCAAGAACGGCGGGCTTCATTCAGGCGGTTTGAACTTCGATGCGAAGGTCAGGAGGGGCAGCTACGAAGTCGAGGACCTAGCGATTGCGCACATCGCAGGTATGGACAGCTTCGCACGAGGGCTCAAAGCAGCATGGAATCTCCTGAAAAGTGGCGAAATCGAGAGTTTCGTCGAGGAACGCTACAAGAGCTGGAGAAGCGGCATAGGAAAGGATATACGCGACAAGAAAGTGGGTTTTAAGGAATTGGAAACCTACATCATCGATAAAAAGGATATACCTGCAGGTTCCGGCAGACAAGAATGGCTTGAAACAGTGGTAAACCGCTATATTTGATCAGGTATGGGACACCACATACCTGCGACCTGATGTTTCGTGAGCGAATTGCTCCGCCGTCGGCGGAGATTGTGTACTGTACTTATAGCTAATGAAGGAGTGTATCATGAGCAGACCTGTAACGTTGTTCACCGGCCAATGGGCCGATCTACCTTTTGAGGAAATCTGCAAAAAAGCGAGTTCCTGGGGCTATGACGGTCTGGAAATAGCCTGCTGGGGGGACCACATGGATGTTCGAAAGGCTGCGACCGATTCGGCGTATGTGGAAAACAGAAAAGCCATCCTGAAAAAATACAATCTCAAATGCTGGGCTCTCGGTTCGCATCTGGCAGGCCAGTGCGTAGGAGACCTCTGGGACGAGAGGCTCGACACATTTGCCCCCAAAGCGTATGCGGGAAAACCCGAAGAGATCAGAAAATGGGCTATTGAGGAAATGAAATACGTGGCAAAGGCTGCGAAGAACATGGGCTGCTATGTGGCGACCGGCTTCCTCGGATCTCCCGTATGGAAATACTGGTATTCTTTCCCACCTACACCGGACGACATGGTGGAAAAAGCTTTCAAGAAAATCGTGGAACTGTGGACCCCCATATTCGACGAATTCGATGCGAATAAGGTCAAATTCGCGCTCGAAGTGCATCCTACAGAAATAGCGTTCGACTATTACACCACCGAGAAGCTGTTCAAGGCGTTCAACAACCGGGCCACTCTCGGCCTCAATTTCGATCCCAGCCATTTGCTTTGGCAGGGGGTGGATCCGAAGGTATTCCTTCGCGATTTCGCCTCAAGGGTCTACCATGTGCACATGAAGGATGTTGCTGTCAACCGCGATGGCAAGGCAGGTGTGCTCGGTTCCCATATCGCGTTCGGCGACCCGAGGAGAGGATGGAACTTCAGATCGCTCGGACACGGCCATGTCAATTTCGAAGAAATCATCCGGGAACTGAATTATGCTAACTACACAGGACCGCTTTCAGTGGAATGGGAAGACAACGGTATGGAACGGGAGTTCGGAGCCAAAGAATCGGTTGATTTCGTGAAGAAGATAAACTTCGCACCTTCTACCATAGCGTTCGACGGAGCCATGGAAAAATAACAGCCGCATTATGGAAGGCCGACCAGACCGGTCGGCCGCTGTACTGCAGGCCGCAGTTAGCCGTGGGGACAAGTGCCAGGCGAAGGTCGAAGACACTGTAAGTGTCGAAGATACCGTAGGTACCGAAGACACTGTAAGTGTCGAAGATACCGTAGGTACCGAAGACACTGTAGGTACCGTAGGTACAGGGATGCCGAAGGGACAGAAGGTACTGGAAGCCTGGCCGATGTACACGGATGTACAAGTGCCGGGCGAAGCAGGGATGCTGGAAGCCCGGCCGATGTACACGGATGTACAAGTGCCGGGCGAAGCAGGGATGCTGGAAGCCCGGCCTTTTTTTAGTACGCCGGAACCGATTCGCTCCAAAGGGGGCGAATCACTGCCTGTTCAGTTCTCTGAGATAATCCCCGAATAAAGGCCATAATTTTTTGAATTTCTCGAAACGGGATGCGTAGGCTCGTGTTTTCTCCTTGGCAGGCTCAAAGCGCTTTTCCACTCTGACCATTGCCCGAATGCCTTCATGTACGTCTTTGAACACCCCTATGCCTGTTCCTGCGAGTATGGCTGCACCCAGTGACCCCGCCTCTGTGATTTTCAGTCGAACGAAGGGAATGCCAAAAATATCCGCAGAAAGCTGTACCCAGAGGTCGGATTTGCTTCCTCCTCCTACTGCCCTGAATTCATCTATGGCGATGCCTACCTTCGGAAGCATATCCACGCTTTCTTTGAGGGAAAACGTCGCCCCTTCTATGAGCCCTTTCAGTATTTCTCCGCGCCGAGTGTTCAGATACAGCCCGGCTATCATGCCGCACGAATCCGTAGTGAAATGCGGAGGCCCCATGGTAGAGAAATGGGGTAGCACCACGGTTTTCGTCGGTCCCTCTGGAATTTCGCCGAAAAGCGTTACGTAGATATCTTCGCCTTTTGCCTTCGCCTGCCGGTGTTCCTCAGAGGCGAAGGTATCCCTGTACCATTTTACGATAGCGCCTCCCGGATTGGAGATAAAGGTCGCGTATTTGCCCGGAACCGCATGATGTTCGGTATTGAGCCCTTGCTCTATCATGGCGGAAGGATCCTTGCGTGAATCGAATGTCGGAACTATGCAGATGAATGTGCCCATGCCGTACATGGCCTGTCCTTGGTTGAGCACGCCACAACCCAATGCATTGGAGCACTGATCATGGGCTCCTGCTATGATCGCAACAGTACGGGAAAGTCCGAGCTCGTCCGCTATTGCCTTTGCAACCGTACCGATTCTAGTGCCCGATGGGACGGGCTTCGGGAATTTTCCCATATCGAGCCCGGCATCCGCAAACAGACGTTCCGACCAGGAACAGTCCCGTATGTCGAAGAGAAGGCTCCTGTTTGCAAGAGAATAATCGATATATGGATCTGCCCCGAGCATGAAGGGCACGAAGCTGCCCCAGTGGAGGAACTTGAATGTTTTCCCGTACAGCTCTGGTTCGTGATCCCGTATCCAGAGAAGTTTCGTGAGGCTGTAGTTGTTTCCGAGGGTGTTTCCGTTGATCTCGTAGAGAAATTTTCGATCTTGGAATGTGTGCAGCGTATCGAGATATTCGCTCCCGCGGAGATCGAAATTAAGAATGGACGGCCCTAG
>CAZWAS010000129.1:0-6448 GCA_964631915.1 uncultured Spirochaetales bacterium
ACGAGAGGTCAAACCTGGACAGTTTGAACCAGGAATCTCGAAGAATCGAAGAGTGCATGAATTTTCTCGGACTCGAAAAAAATACCAGTATAAATCCGGAAGCTGCATTGCCAGGAACCGATTTCTTTCAACAAGCGGAAACCGTTATTTCCGGTTTGGAATCGCTTTTTGCTTCCGAGCGGCAGATTCGTAGGCGTCTGGAAGATATAGAGAAGACCCTTCAAGAAGTTCGGGCGTTCATAAAGCTCGATGTTCCTTTTTCCGAAATAGAACATTTGACGTTTCTCACCGTCCGCATCGGCAAAATCCCGATCGCAAACAGAGATGCGGTGCTCCAGACACAGGAAGGAAGACTCGTGCTGCCTCTTGACGATACGGGAAGAATAATAGCGCTTGCTTCCAAGAAGGGACGGTGGGCGCTCGATTCCGACCTGAAAAAATATCAATTTCAGGAAATCACTATACCGGAAGACCTGAAAGGGGTGCCGAGCGAAATCGTCAATGGACTGCTCCTTGAAAAAGGGAAGATAGAGGAGGAACTTGCCTCCTTGGAGTTGAAGAAGTCGGATATCAGGAAACAGCACGGCGAGCTTTTGCAGACCATGTATGCGTCGCTGAAACTCGGCGTCTTCATGGAGGAAGTGAAAGGAGAGCTGGAATCCACTCAGAGCGTATTCCGTCTGACCGGCTGGATTCCCAAAGATCTCGTGAAAGCTACCATAAGCGACCTCGAGTCCATAACTGCGAAACGGATCGCCATTCGTGTCTATCGACCCGAGGAAGTCGATACAGTGAAAAAAGGGACCGAAGCCATACCGGTCAAACTGAAACACGGCAAAATTGTCACATCGTTTCAGAGCCTCGTGTTCTCCTACGGCGCACCTCTGTACGGTACCATTGACCCGACTCCGATCGTTTCGGTTTTCTTCATTCTTTTATTCGCCATTATGTTCGGAGACCTCGGGCAAGGGTTCGTGGGCCTCGTGTTGGGCATCATCCTTCACAAGGGCGTCATCAAATCTTTCAGGAAATGGCAGCACTTTGGCATGATTTTTATTCTCGTAGGGGCCGCTTCCATGGTGACCGGACTGCTCTACGGCTCCGTGTTCGCGAGCGAAAACCTGCTCGTGCCTGTCACGCGAGCCGTCACGGAATTCTTGTTCGGCACGCCCAGGGATAGGATCATAGCGATTATGCCTACAGAAGGGCTCGGCAAACTGTTCGCGTTTTTCGGTTTTACCATAGGCTTGGGTGTCATAATCAATTCGATCGGGCTGATCATCAATATCTACAATCAGTTCGCACTCAGGAAATTCGACAAGGCGATATTTTCTAAAACCGGTCTCGCAGGTGCCACATTTTTCTGGTATGTCGTTTCCATCGCTGTGCGCATCGTGCTTGGTGGGAGATTTCATGCGCTCGACGCCATAGGGCTTGCCGTACCACTTGTCTGCTTGGTATTCGGACATCCCCTCTATATGCTCATGAGCGGAAAACGTCCGGTGCTCCACGAAGGAATGGGTACATTTTTCATCGAAAGCATAGTGGAGATCATCGAATCGATTTCCTATTACTTTTCCAATTCGATGAGCTTTTTGAGGGTCGCCGCATTCGCATTATCCCATACGGTGCTCAGCCTCATAGTCTTCAAACTGATCGACATCGTCGGAAGCGTGCCCGGCAGCTTTGTGTTTCAGTTTCTTATTTTCCTGATCGGAAACGCGCTCATCCTGACGCTTGAAGCCATGATCGTTGCAATTCAAGTCGTACGACTTCAATATTACGAATTTTTCTCCAAATTTTTCACGGAATCGGGAGAGAAATTCAAACCTTTCAGTTTTCAGACGAAAAGGAGCAGAACATGAAAAAACGAATCGTCTTCCTCATTGTTTTCATCTTTTGTGTCGTTTCACCGATGGTATTTGCGCAGGAAGGAAGCGCAGCGGCTCCTCAGCCTTGGAGATACATAGCAGCTGCCATAGCGGTCAGCCTTGCCTGTATCGGTGGAGGCATAGCGGTAGGACAGATCGGAGCCGCAGCCATGGGTGCCATGAGCGAAAAGCCGGAACTCGCGGGAAAAGCTATTCCTTTCATCGGCCTTGCGGAAGGTATCTGTTTGTGGGGATTTTTGGTGGCGTTGCTGATTCTCATAATGTGAGTTAAGGCGTGGAATTTTTTGTCATCGGTGAAGAAGAAATAGTCATTGGCTTCCAATTCATCGGCGTACAGGGACGCATAGCCCGGACGCGTGAAGATGCCGTGGAAGCGTTCAAATTCGCTGTTTCCGGAGAGGCACAGATCAAGGTCCTCATCCTCACCGAAGAAGTATCCAGCATGCTGGACGAACTCGTGCTCGAGTGGCAACTCGGTGGAGAATTCCCTCTCATTGTGGAGGTCCCGGGGATACAAGGGCATCTCGAAGGGAGAAAGACGCTCATAGACGCCATTCGCGAAGCAATAGGAATTCATGTATGACCAGTTGTCTTACTCATTTCGGTCGTGCATAAGAGTGGAAATTTTATGGAAGAAATACGCACCAGCGAAGTGCTCGAACAAGAAATCCGCGAAGATGCCAGGAAAAAAGTGAACCGTATCCTGCAGAATGCGGAAAAAGAGATCCAGGAAGTGGATCGTGAATGGAAAGAGAAAACCGAAAAGGCTCTGCAGGAGCAGAATGCTTTGTTCAAAAAGAAAATGGAAACGGCACGCGTAGAATTGGAAGCGAGTTTCCCTCTTTTGAAAATGAGGAAACGACTGGCATTTGTAGAAAGCGCTTTGACTTCCGCGATCGATGATTTCTTTTCGCGCATGAAGGAAGAGGAAATAATCGCGTTATTCGAAAAGAAGTTCGAATCTGTTCTCCCACTTCTGAAGGGCAAAAAAGTCGTTTGCTATTATTCATCGCTCGAGCGCGAAAAGGCGGAGAAGGCGATCAGAAACGCACTACCCGGAGTGATGTCCAAAGCCTGTATCGAAGAGAAAGGATACAGGGGCATCATACTTGAAACAGAGGATAAGGGTATACGGATCCGCAATACGGTCGAAGAAGTCAAACGGTATATCCTCGATGAATATAGAGAAGAGCTTATGCAGAGCTTGTTCAAAGGCTGTGAATTATGATTGAAGGCAGAATCACCCGGATAAATGGACCCATCGTTCTGGCCGAGGGTTTGGGTGCCTGCGGCTTGTACGATGTCGTGGAAGTCGGAGAAAATAAACTCATAGGCGAGATCATCCGCCTGAAGGGAAGTCAGGCGACTATTCAGATATACGAAGACAATACGGGCATGAAGATAGGCGAACGGGCCGTATCCACTGGCACTCCGCTTTCTGCGTATCTAGGACCCGGACTCATAGGGGAAATCTACGACGGAATCCAGCGGCCGCTTAAGGAGCTGTTTGAAAAGTCCGGCGCATTTCTCGCACCTGGGGATAAGATCGAGTCTCTCGATGTGGCGAAGAAGTGGGAGTTTACACCGAAAGCTGAAGCAGGTGCTTGCATCCGAAGCGGAAGTCTCTTGGGCACGGTTCAGGAGACTGAACTCCTCGAACACAGAATTCTCTTGCCCCCATTCGAGAAGGAGGACAAGCTTGAATGGATAGCTCCAAAGGGTTCGTATTCCATTACCGAGCCTATTGCGAGATTGTCGAACGGCCATGCAATAACCCTCGCCCACAAATGGCCTGTGCGTAAGGCGCGGCCTTTCGCCGAAAAACTCGGTATGAGCGAGCCGCTCATCACAGGCCAGCGTGTCATCGATGTGTTTTTCCCCATCTCAAAGGGCGGCACTGCAGCCATTCCCGGCGGGTTCGGAACGGGAAAGACGATGACGCAGCATGCAATTGCAAAGTGGTGCGATGCCGATATCATCGTCTACATAGGATGCGGAGAACGGGGAAACGAAATGACGGATGTTCTCCGCGAATTTCCGGAAATCGTGGACCCCAGAACAGGCCGTTCGCTCATGGAACGGACGATCCTGATAGCCAATACCTCCAACATGCCGGTAGCTGCGCGCGAGGTTTCCATATATACGGGAGTCACTTTGGCTGAGTATTACAGGGACATGGGCTACGATGTCGCGATCATGGCGGATTCCACATCCAGATGGGCAGAGGCGCTCCGTGAGCTGTCTGGCCGCATGGAGGAAATGCCTGCGGATGAAGGGTTCCCCGCCTACCTTCCGACCCGACTCGCGGAGTTTTACGAGCGGGGAGGAAGAGTGAATACGCTTTCAAAGAACACGGGTTCGATCACCATAATCGGCGCTGTTTCTCCTCCAGGGGGAGATTTCTCGGAACCGGTCACCCAGCACACGAAACGGTTTATACGCTGTTTCTGGGCATTGGACAGAGATCTTGCGAATGCACGGCATTACCCTGCGATTTCTTGGATCGATTCTTACAGCGAATATGCTGAGGAGATCCAACAGTGGTGGTACAAAGTGTCTCCCGAATGGCATGAGGTGCGGGAACAGGCGATCGAACTTTTGAAAAAAGAGCAGAAATTGTCCCAGATCGTGAAACTGATCGGTCCGGATGCTCTGCCGGACAATCAAAGGCTCATCCTCCTCTGTGCCGAAATGATCAAAAACGGTTTTTTGCAGCAGAACTCGTTCGATGAAATCGACATGTACTCTGTTCCCGAAAAACAGGTGCGTATACTGTCGCTTATCATGCGATTCTATCACCGAGCTCTGGAGATAATTCAGGCAGGGGCTCCGCTTCTAAAGCTCCGCGAGCTTTCGTGCGTCGAAACAACCATACGTTTGAAATCTACGGTTCCGAACAAGGAACTTCAGGGATTGTCCGAAGCTTCGTCCCTTATGCAGAAGGAACTCGATTCCCTGGAAAGGAGTTATCGGGTATGAGGGGAGTTGAATACAGAGGGCTCAGCAGGGTCGAAGGCCCGATCGTAATTCTCGAACGGCGCGAAGACACGAGTTACGGCGAACTCGTGACGCTGTACGACAGAAACAGGGAAGAGCGAGTAGGTAGAGTCATAGAAATATCGGAGGAGTACGTAGCTGTCCAGGTCTTCGGCTCGAACAACGGACTTTCCACCGAACAGACTTCGGTGGAATTCATCGGGAAGCCGATGGAAATACGCGTCAGTAAGGAGTTGCTCGGCAGAATATTCAACGGCTTGGGAAAACCAATTGACGGATATGCTGAGATATATTCTTCCACGCGGCTCGACGTGAACGGATATCCCATAAATCCCTATGCGAGAGTGTATCCCCGCGATTTCATACAGACGGGAATTTCTACGATAGACGGCATGAACACTTTGATCCGGGGGCAGAAGCTTCCCATATTCTCCGGGAACGGCTTGCCACACAACAGGCTTGCGGCTCAGATAATCCGGCAGGCGAAAATTTTAAGCGCTCAGGAGCCGTTTGTCATGGTGTTTGCCGCTATGGGTATAAAGTACGATGTTGCTAAGTTTTTCATAGATTCCTTTGAGGAAAGCGGCGTCCTGTCAAATGTTGCTATGTTCCTTTCCCTTGCGGACGAGCCGTCCATAGAGCGCCTTATAACTCCGCGTTGCGCCCTTACCGCTGCCGAATACTTAGCGTACGAAAAAGGTATGCACGTGCTCGTGATACTTACGGACATGACGAATTACTGCGAAGCGCTCAGAGAGGTTTCCACCATCAGGGGGGAAGTGCCTTCCAGGAAAGGGTATCCCGGCTACCTTTATTCGGATCTAGCTTCGCTCTATGAACGGGCGGGAAAGATCCAGGGTTCGGAAGGTTCCATAACGCAGATACCGATTCTCACCATGCCGAACGATGACATATCGCATCCTGTTCCAGACCTCACCGGTTACATCACCGAGGGGCAGATCGTTCTAGATCGGGAGCTGTTCCAGCGCGGCATTTACCCGCCTGTTGCAGGCCTCCCGTCCCTCTCGCGGCTTATGAAAGACGGCATCGGTCCTGGCATGACCCGCGAGGATCATAAGGATGTAGCTTCGCAGCTCTTTGCCGCCTATTCCCGCGTTAAGAGCATCAGGAATCTCGCGGCCATCATAGGCGAAGAGGAGCTCTCGACGATCGACAAGAACTATCTCCTTTTCGGCGAACACCTCGAACAGGATTTCCTCTGTCAAGGTGAACATGAGAATAGGAGCATAGAGCAGACGCTGGATATCGGTTGGAAGATTCTGACGTATCTGCCGAAAGACGAACTGTATCGCATAAGAACCGAGATGATAAAGAAGTACTACCCGCGGTCGGAAGAGGAATCATGAACCGGCTCAACCTCCCGCCTACAAAGTCGTCCCTCATCAGTGTCAAGGAACAACTCGCTGTAGCGAAAGAGGGGTATGAGCTCCTCGAACAGAAGAGAGAAATCCTCGTTATGGAACTCATGCGCATGGTGGAAGAGGTTAAAATTCTCGAAATAGAACTGGATAAAAAGCTGAATACATCGTATGCTTTAC
>CAZWAS010000129.1:6458-10971 GCA_964631915.1 uncultured Spirochaetales bacterium
AAGATGATCCTCTCCATAGGCAGGGAAACAGCATATGACATAAGCAGCTCGATCGGTTTCGACTATGTCATCCATGAGAAGGTGGTGAAGATTGCAGGCCTTACGCTTCCGACGCTGAAAGTGGATATGCCGAAACTTGAGGTTAAATACTCTTTCATGAATACGTATGCCGTATGCGATATGGTGAGCCGGGAGTTTTTCGAACTCTTGAAGCTCATTTCCCGCATGGCAGGGATCAGAACCATGGTCTGGAAACTCGCCAAGGAAGTGCGAAAGACCCAACGTCGCGTGAATGCTCTGGACAAACTGGTCATTCCAACCACGGAGGAGACAAGGCTTTTCATCGAAAGTGTACTCGATGAAAGGGAACGGGAAGCTTTCTTCATTCAGAAAATGCTCAAAAACCGAACGCAAGCGGAGGGTTTATGAAATCCTTATTTCAGAATCTTGTTTTAGCAGTTAGCGGTTCAGATGCATCTATTCATGCCGCGAAGTACGCCATACTTATGGCGAAACTGTACCGATGCAAGCTCACCGCTGTGTATGTGGTCGATACTGCTACACTCAGGCAGCTTCTCATTACAAAGATTTTCGTGGAAGATGAAAGCAGCGAATATCAGAAGAATCTGGAGGCGAACGGCGAGCGGTATCTCGGGTATGTCGAAGAGCTTGCGAAGAAGAAAGGCGTCTCCATAGAAAAAGAACTGCGGCACGGCGCGATCTATACGGAGATTCTGAAGGTGGCTGATGAACGGAGCGCAGATATTATCATTTTGGGCGGCTGGGAAAAAGAGAGGAGTGCGCGCGACATAATATCCGA
This sequence comes from uncultured Spirochaetales bacterium, assembly GCA_964631915.1. GTDB lineage: Bacteria > Spirochaetota > Spirochaetia > CAZWAS01 > CAZWAS01 > CAZWAS01. Next base: position 7,279 of record CAZWAS010000129.1, read on the forward strand.
AGCCCACAAAGAAATACTGATCAATGCAAAATGCACGGTGCTCGTGGTCAAAGAGCAGGATATCGAAGATTTGTACAAACAGCTATAACGAGGAGTAAAAATGCGGACTGCTGTCGTCTTTTTCGCCGGAAAGAACAGAGACAAACTCCTCGCGGTTTCAAAGTCGCTCGCTTTGGGCATGGAATCTCAAGGGCATACTGTGGCCCTCATAGACGGGGAAAAAGACAACACTGCGAAACTGACCATGTACGAATATCTCGCGCTGGGAACGGAATCCGTATCCCTTTTTACAGGCAAGATTCCTGATAAAATCGCTCCCTTCCTCGCTTCTTCAGGCATGATCAGCGGCAAACGTTCTTTCGCCTTTGTGATAAAAAGCGGGCTCTCGTATTCGAAAGCGCTCCTCCGGCTCATGAAGGCGATGGAACACGAAGGGATGTATATCCGGAATTCGAATATTTTCTTAAGTGCCCAGGAAGCGGAGGAAGTCGGCAAGCGGCTTCACATACAGTCGCGCTGAAGCTATTCTTTCCAAGGAAAAATGAGCCCTTTGAATGTCCGTTTCCCAACACGTTCCCGTTCTTCTACGAGCAGGCTATCCCAGGGTATCTTCTTTCGATCTGTGCTCGGGTTTTTTTCCAGATAATCGTATTTCAGAAGCCTGAGTTTCAATGCAGCGGCATACCAGACAAGAATCGTGGTTATCCCCGGCAAAAGCCCTGCGGTAAAGATCGAACAGAGGAATACGACCAGGCTTCCCATGAGAAGGCCGACGCTGAAGAGCTGATTATCGAAGAACAGGATGAACATTTTGCGGAACACTTTTCTGAAGTTTTTGTCGAGACGGCCCTGAATCGGGTAATAATACTGACAGATCAATATCCACCCCACGCAGAGCCACAACAGCAACGCACATATGACGGTACCGAAGAACGAACCTATGCTGCCGTAAAAATTGAAAGCAGTCCAGCAAAGAAACAGAATGCCTGCCTGAACGAGAGCGTAGAGGCTGCTTGAGGCGAAGTTCTTTTTCACATAACCGAAAAAATCTGCGAATCCAGGTTGTTTGTAGTCGGCTATATCCGCAGCCATAGAGCTTACGGCTCCTGTGTATAGGAGTATGGCCCAAAATCCGGCTATCTCGGTGGCGATGAAGAACGGAAGCGGAAACCTCGCTGCTATGGGGACATAGAAAAAAAGGAACAGCCACAGTGTATACCCTAGATTCATGAGAAGAATGCGAAACATATTGTCCCACATATCGAAGAATGTCTTTTTTATGAGAAATCCGAACATGGAAAAACTCTACCACTATTCTATCGATTCACGCAAGAGAAAGAATTCCCGGACTGTTTATTCGCATGCGCGCATCGTGCTTCAGCATTGACTTTTACACTGTATGGGATTATATATGAACAGTGTCGGCAAAAAGCGTAATCGATTACTACGAGGTTCTTGGCGTCAAACAATCGAGCAGCTGCGCTGAAATAAAGAAATCGTTCAGAAAACGCGCGAAAGAGCTCCATCCGGATGTAAACGCTTCGAACAAGAAATCGGATGAAGCGTTCAAGCTCCTCCTCACTGCATACGAGGTATTGAGCGACCCGAAAGCTCGCGAGGAATACGACAGAAGCTATATTTTTTTCAAAGGTCGTGGACATTTTGATTACCGAGAATTCCTCAGAAAGCGGAGGGATGATCCGGTGAGTCAGGCTAAACTCGTTTTTTTTGATCTGCTCCACGGCTACGAGCAGGAAGCCTTGGACCTCTATGAACATCTTCAAAAAAGGGGGGTGTTCGACCTGTCCGATTTCCTCGACCGGGAAGATTATATGGATTGCGCTTTTCTCCTTGCGGAGGAATATGAGATCAGAAAGGAACACAAAAAAGCGTATTCCCTGCTGCTTTCCATCGTGCGGCTGGAATTCGAGAAACCATATTTCCGCCATTTCATAGAAGAAGTGCTGGAACGGCTCAAAATCATCGTGTGTATAAAGATGCTCGACGATGAAGCGCCGGATATGATTATATCTTACATTCAGGAACTCATTTCGTTCAATTTCTCCAACAAGGACAATGCTTTTTTTTTCAAGAAAATCGCCGAAATCTATTCCCTGCTCGGTCAGAACGAGGAAGCTGTGTTAAACTTGAAAAGAGGGCTGTCTTTGGATGGAAGATTGGGCGGAGTGAAGAAATTGAAAGAGAAAATAGGATATGGAAAAAATTCATGATGAGTGATATAGTTGCACCACAATATGTGGACAACATATGATGTCAGAGAGGAATACATGAAGAAGCTTGTTTTTTTGAGTATCGTTTTTTTCGTTGCAGCAGGTTTTCTCAGTGCCCAGATCATTGATAAACCCGTTGCTACTGTCAATTTAATAAAGACCACTCCGATAACCCAGAAACAATTCAGGATCGAAGTGGAGAAAATCGAAAAAGCGGTACTTAACCGGAAAGCGACGGAAGATGAAAAGAAGCAGATCCTTGAGGGACTGATACAGCAAGCCCTCCTCACGCAGGGAGCGGAAAAGATCGGCATAAAAGTGAGCGACTCCGAAGTCGATTCCAGGCTGCAGCTCGCGAAATCGCAACTAGGCAGACCTGTGACGGACGACCAGTTCAAAGCCATCATTGCGCAGCAGACAGGCATGACATTCGATCAGTACAAGGTCGAGTTGAAAAAGACCATGGTTCAGGAACGGTACATCATGCAGGAGAAAAAAGCGCTGCTCGATGCCATTAAACAGCCCACGGACAAAGAGATTGCCGACTTTTATGAGCAGAATTCCGTGTATTTCATAAATCCGGAAATGATTCGCATGAGCCACATTTTTTTCGATACACGGAACGCGAATGCCCAAGAGAAAAAGAAGAGCCTAGAGAATGCTGAAGCCACATACAAAAAACTCATCAACGGGGAAGGGACCTTCGAATCCCTCGCGCGGACATATTCGGAAGATACCAATTCTTCGTCGAAAAACGGCGATGTCGGTTTCATTATGCGAAACGATCAGCAGACCATGCAGCTGTTCGGAGAAGCATTTTTTCAGAAATTGTTCTCCCTGAAGCTCGGCGAGGCGAATCCTGTCATGGAATCGAATGTAGGCTATCATATCGTACGCATTACGGACAAAATCCCCAAAAAATTCCTCGAGCTGAACGACAAGATTCAGCCTGGTTCTACGGAAACCGTACGACAACGGATCATCTCCATGCTCATGATAGACAAACAACAAAAGGCGCTCAAACAGGCTTTGGACGAAATATCCAATGAGTTGAAAAAAACGGCCGATATAAAACTGTTTCCCGAGAATATGACCTGGTAAGTATGGGATCGCGAAGGAAAGGCAGGATACTTGCATTCCAGGCAGTATACAGCTGGGAGATGAACGGCAATCCTCTTGAGGATCTCCTGGAGTTTTCCTGGATAGAAGAAGAGAAGCTGAATCGCATGGAAGACGATATTCTTGCTTTTACCCGTTTGCTCATATCAGGAACGCTGGAGCATGTACAAGAAATCGACGCTGCCATCAAAAAACAGCTCGAACATTGGGATTTTCCCCGGCTCGCGAAAGTGGACCTAGCTATCCTGCGGATGAGCGTGTATTCCCTCCTGTATCAGAAAGATATCCCTTTTTCAGTGACCATCGATGAAGCGATCGATATCGCGAAGGAATTCGGTACCGA
>CAZWAS010000130.1:0-5100 GCA_964631915.1 uncultured Spirochaetales bacterium
GCATTTCTTCGGAGAAGAGCGGGTTGTTTTCCGATATCTGCTTCATCTCGCTGATGAGTGACCTAGTGAGGGCTTTGATTTCGTCCGTATCGTCCACTGACTCTTCGAGGTACTCGACCGCAACGGTAAACGGATTCTCGGATGTGAGGAATTTCTTTATCTTGAACCGTTTGAGGGTGGAGATGAATATGTTCAGTCCCCCGTCCGGTAGATTGATTTTTTTCACTATTTTGCATACGGTCCCCACCTTATAAAGGTCGTCCGGGGTTAGATGTTCCGTATCCTCCCCTTTGGTGAGCACGAGTCCCACCATTCCGTCCGACGACATAGCCTGTTCGACTACCTGGATATCCACAGGAGAGCCGAGCATAACAGGAGTAAAAATGCCCGGGAAGATTGGTTTTCCGATCAACGGGATGATGGACAGCTTATTCGGAAGAACTTGATCGAGAGGCACTATTTGTTTGTCTGGCATGGTCTTCACCCTTTTGTTTTCAAGTATCCGATGCCGTGCATTAGTTCAACACACGCGTATATCCTTAAAGATAGCGATGTTTTTGCATACGGGCAACAGGGTAATCACCAATTCCGCCTATGAGCACGCATACACAATGATAGCGGAAAATCGACACATCTCACTCTAACGGACAGGAGTCCGATGCCGTTCGATGTGTGAGTTTCTGCCTTTCCCTGACGTTTCAGCGCTCATACGGTGATTTCTTGACTGCGGGAAGAAACCCGGATATTATGTGAGCCCGATACGGATTGCGCACTCCGAAGGGCAGGAACAAATCAGTGGAAAAGAAAGATGAAGAATTGACCGATCTCGTGAAACTCTCCTTTTTCGCCGAAATGGGGAAGAAAATCACCTCGACCACAACAGTCACGGATACCTGCAATGAAGTCATGGAGCAGATAGGGACCATTTTCGCTCCGGAGCACTGGTCGCTCATGCTCAGAAACGTGAAAACTGGGGAGCTCACCTTCTCTTTAGTGACCGGGGCGGCAGCGGAGAAGCTTTTGGGCCTGACGATTCCCCGCGGGCACGGAGTCGCCGGGTGGATAGCGGAAAATGGCCAAGCCGTCATCATAGAAGATGTATCGCAGGATTCCCGCTTCGATCCATCCATGGATAGGGCTTCTGGGTTCACGACCAAATCGATCATCGGTGTTCCTCTGAAAACGAAGAACAAAGTATTCGGCGTCATAGAGCTTATCAATAAGATCAACGGCGATACGTTCACGCCTCTCGAACTGAAAGTGCTCTCCACCATAGCGGATTTTTCCGCCATAGCCATAGAAAAGGCCTATTATTTCAGCGCGCTGAAACGGATCGCTACCATAGATCCGCTTACCGGAGCGTGCAACCGCAGAAGCTTTTTCAAGTCTCTGCAGCGGGAGAAAGAGCGCTGCAAACGCTACGGTTCCCCTTTCTCGATCATCATGATCGATGTGGACAAATTCAAGGAGATAAACGACAATCACGGCCATGTGGCGGGAGACAGTGTTCTGAAAACCATAACCCGCATACTTTCAGACAGCGTGCGGAAAGCGGATATCGTGTGCCGCTACGGCGGAGACGAGTTTATCGTGCTCATGCCAGAATCCGGAATCGACGGTGCGCTTGAGGTGAAGAACAGAATTCTCGCGCGCATACAGGAGGCTAACCGCGGGAATACCATACAATTTAGTGTGAGCATCGGAATCCATGAAGCTACGAATACGAGCCTGGACGATATCCTGCACAATGTGGACGAGGATTTGTACAGAGACAAAAACAGCAAGGAAGAGCAGACCATAGACGATGTGAGCGAGCACATAGAAACGTTTTTCAAAGAGCATGAATGAGATTCCTTGTATTCTCTGCGAATCTTCCGCACGAAACTTCGTTCGCGATAAACAGGGTAAGCGTTATTTTCTCTGCCCGAACTGCGGCTTGCGTTTCCTCGATCCTGCCCTGTACGTGTCGGAACGCGACGAGCGCGAGCGGTATCTGAAGCATAATAATTCCCTGAGCAATGAAGGCTACTGTGCCATGCTCGAACGTTTTCTCGAGCGTGCGGTGAGTGGCTATGTTCCGAGCGGTTCCCATATTCTGGATTACGGGAGCGGCCCGGTTCCCGTTCTTGCTCACCTTCTTTCTTTGCGCGGGTACGGTGTATCCTTCTACGATCCATGGTTCGCTCCGGAGAAACCGATCGGTCCCTACGATTGCATAACGTGTACCGAAGTAGCAGAACATATGAAAAATCCCAGAAACGAGCTTCGCTCCATCGTTTTGCTCCTGAAAACAGGAGGAGTGTTTTCAGCGATGACGCAATTCCCCCCTGGGGACGAGGAGAAGTTCCTGCGCTGGCATTATCGCTTTGACCCTACGCACGTAGCATTCTATTCCCCGGAAACGTTCGCTTACTGTTCGCGCATGTTCCGCATGAGGATGGAATACTGCAACGGCACGGATACTGTAGTGCTGAGGAAATTGCTTTGTTCCGACATTTGCCCAGATCGGCCAGATGCTCATGCGATGCCGAACTTCTTTTCCACCTTTTCGTAATAATTCAATATATCCCGCACATATGCCCGTTTCACCGTATAGGGATGATAGAAGAACGAGCGCTTGAATCCGTATACGATGATGTTTTTGAGCTGTCGCGGGGTGATATCGAAATTATCCATTGCGAGTTTTATCTCTTTCGTAACCGTAGTGTGCGATACGAGGCGGTTGTCCGTGCAAAAGGTGAGGGACAGCTTGTGTTCCAGCATCTTGCCGAGGGAATGGTTCTTTATGTCTTTCAGCTCCGGCAAGGTTTGGAGGTTGCTCGTAAGGCAGACCTCTATCGTTGTCCTGTTGTCCGCTATATAGTTCACCAACTCTTCGATATATGCATCCTTATCTATGATATCCGGCGAATGGATGAAATCCTTGTTGAAGAGGTGGAATCCATGGCCTATGCGTTCCGCATGCAGTTTCGTCATAGCCTGAAATATGGATTCCGGGCCGTAGGCTTCCCCTGCGTGGACGGTTTTTTTCATGAAATGCCTATGCGCGTAATCGTAGGATTCCTCATGTTCGCTCGCAGGATATCCATACTCGCTTCCCGCAAGATCGAATGCCACGAGCTGGATATCGGTGTCTTTCCTCAATTTTACCGAAGCTTTGGCGAGCTCCAGCGAAGCCATACGGATTACCTCCTGCTGTTCCGAGTAGGTGTGTATGTCGAACAGATCCCGGTAATACTGGGAAAAGTTTTTCGTGAAAAAGCGCATGGCGCATACGATGATCCCGTATTCGAATCGGGGTTCTTCGAGCGATACAGCATCGTTTATTTCCTTTCGCGCGCGTACGAGCCCTTTGTCCACCGCCTTCATGACTGCCTCGAATGTGAGTTTCTTGCTCATGGAAAGCTGAGGCGCAAAGCGCACTTCCAGATATCGCACCCCCTCGTTGAAATTATCCCATGCGAGCTCATACGCCACGCGTTCGAGCGACTCCTCGTCCTGAAGCACTTTTGTAGTATATGCGAACCCCTTCAGGTATTCGTCGAGCGAAGCATAGTTCTTTTTAAAAACGAGCTCGTTCAAGCCCTCCTCGGTATACGAAGGAAGTTCCACTTTTTGGGCTTTTGCGAGTTCGATCAAGGTCGACAAGCGTAATGAACCATCGAGATGCACATGGAGGTCGGTTTTCGGAATGGTGCGTATGAATTCTTCGGTGATATGTCCCATAAAAGCTCCTTCGCGTAGTGTTCATATATAGTATAGCGTATATGTTCTGTTTATTTCACTAGTCCAGGGAAAAAACGAGGGTGAAGCAGGTTCCTTTACCGGTTTGGCGATGAAGCTGTCCGTCGAGCTGCTCGGCGAGAATGCTAACCAGCTCCAGTCCCAATCTATGCGGTTTTCCCATGGTCGGCTGAAATCCGACTCCGTTGTCCCGAACCTGAATTTCCACTTCTTTGTTATTATTTATTTTTCTGGCCGAAATTCGTATGACACCCCGCCTCCCTTGAGGGAATGCGTATCGGAGCGCATTACTTATGAGCTCGTTGAGTATTAGGCCGCAGGAGACAGCCTTCTTCAGCTCCATATAGATTTCTTCCGTATATAATTCGAGCTTTATCCGCTCTGGCTGTATGCTGTAGGATTGTAACAAATTCCGAGAAATGTCCTCGACATACGAATGGAGCGCTATATCCTGCAGATCTTCGGAGCCGTAGAGTTTTTCATACACTTGAATCATCGTGCTGATTCTGTTCTGTGCGTTCAGAAGTACCGCATCGGCATGCGGATCGGAAATCTTCTGCATTTCATACGAGAGCAAAGAATGAATAAGCATCATATTATTTTTTACTCTGTGCTTGAGCTCTTTGAACAGGATGTCTTTCTCCATAAGCGATTTTCGAATCCGCTCTTCGGTCTGCATGTGTTCCGTTATGTCCTGAAGCGTTCCGAACATCTTGGAGACCTTCCCTTCGGTATCTGTTTCTATTTTCCCGATGCTGTGAATGAACCGCGTTTCTCCCTGCGTGGTCTTAATCCTGTATATCGAATCGAACGTTCTTTTTTCCTTCAGGCAGGAATAGAATAAGGCATAGACTTTCTCGGAATCATCGGGATGAATAAGTTTTTTATAATTTTTTAAGGTGGGTGCGAAGGTTCCGGGGGCGAATCCGAATATTCTGAATGTCTCATCCGACCAGAGCGCTTCTCCGCTTTCCACATCGATTTCGTAATGACCCAGGTGGGAAAGTCGTTCGGCTTCTTTCAGCTGGCATTCGCTTTTTTGCAATTTTGCGCGGGCATCATACAGACTGAAGACGGTGTCGATCGTGGCAAGCAGGAATGTTTCATTCACCGCTGGCTTATACAGGTATCCGTATTTCGAAAGCGCCTTCGTTTTTGCTATAGTCTCTCTGTCGTTGTGTGCGGTGAAGAATACGACAGGCACATCGCAGAGCCGGTATATGCGGGATACGCTTTCGGCTCCGTCCATACGGCCCTCCCCGAAATCGAGATCCATGAGGATGAGATCGGGAATGTCCCCCTTTCGGACGATTTCAAGGGCCTGTTCGCCGGAATGCGCTTCGTTCACTGAATAAC
>CAZWAS010000130.1:5113-6419 GCA_964631915.1 uncultured Spirochaetales bacterium
GGTTTTCCTCGAGAAATGCTTTAATCGAAAGCACGAATAGAGCATCATCGTCCGCTATCAGGATCGTTTTATTCATATCCAGTTTTTCCTTCTATTATGAATGCTGTTCGGCGTTTTTGCAATGAAAAAACTGATATCGCGCTCAGTGGACAGAATTGCGGAATTCACAGTATTCTCTGTATTGATATGTACGAGCGGTACAGCAGGCAGACGATTCTCGATTCGTGGACTACTGAAACACAGGAGAAGCTGCTCAAAGCCACGGTGTTCATAGCAGGCGCAGGAGGACTCGGCAGCCCTGTCGCCTATTACCTCGCAGCAGCAGGCATCGGAACATTGCGCATATGCGATTCCGATGTTGTGGATGTTTCGAACTTGAACCGGCAGATCCTTCACAGCCAGGCGGACATAGGGAGGGGGAAGACCGAATCGGCTCGGGAAAAGCTTGAACGGCTGAATCCGGACATACGGATTATCCCGCTCACGGCTCGCATCGATGATGATTCCATTTCCGAACTGGTCGCAGATGCTCAGATAATGGTCGACTGTTTGGACAATTTTGATACAAGATACGTTCTGAACAGATTTTCCGTCAGAATGCGCGTTCCTTTTGTCCATGCAGGGGTGTACGGTTTATCCGGTCAGCTTTCGTTCATATCGCCGCCGGATACTCCTTGCCTTGCATGCATCATCCCCAAGGCACCTCAGAAAACCGTTGTACCGGTTCTCGGGGCGACAGCAGGAATTATGGGCGCTCTGGAAGCTTTGGAAGTGGTCAAATTCCTCACAGGGACGGGTTCTGTTTTGAAGCATAAGCTTTTGTTTTTCGACGGCAGCGCTTGTTCCATGGATACGCTTGCGCTTAGCAGGAATCCGGATTGTCCGGTATGCGGAAGCATCAATCGGGAAGCGACGCGACAAGCTCCTTGAATTTTCTCCCCCTGTCGAATTCGTTCAGAAACATTCCGAAAGATGCACAACCCGGCGAGAGAAGAACAGAGTCTCCGGGTTCTGCAGACGATGCTGCATCCCGAACCGCTCTGGAGAGGTCTGCATACGGCCCACGATACGGGATATGCTGCTTGGCCAGGAGCTCGGTGAGTTTGTCCGTCGCAGTTCCTGAGAGAAGGAAAATCGCTTTGGGAATCGTAGCGCTGCCGGAAAATACGGTGAAATCGAGGTTTTTATCCGTCCCCCCTGTTATCAGGAGGAGCGGAGTCGTAAAGCTTTCCACCGCAGCGACCAATGCTTCAGGGATCGTTGCGGCGGAATCGTTGTAAAAAGAAACACCGCGTTTTTTACACAG
>CAZWAS010000130.1:6429-10822 GCA_964631915.1 uncultured Spirochaetales bacterium
AATTCGAGCCTGTGCTCCACACCGGGGAAGGAAGCCAAGCGTTCCCGTATGATATGGCTTTTTATACCGAAGGATTTCAGCGCTGTTCCTGCTGCGAGGAGATTGGCCCGCTGATGGAAACCTTTCACGCAAAGGTCTTCGGAAAGCAGCTCTTCGACGGAACCACCGCTTCGGAACAGGCCTTTGCCCGTACCCTCGAGGTATGCTCCTTCAACCTGTGCCGGGAGCAAGAAACGCGAAAAATAGAGCACATGTGCAGGGCTTTCCAATCCGAAGCTCCGCCCGTACGGGTCATCGTAGTTGAACACACTGCAGTCGTCCCTATCCTGATCTCTATAGATGAGCCGCTTATCCGCCACATAGGCTTCCATGCTCCCATACCTGTCTTGGTGATCCGGAAATATAGAAGTGATGACGGATACCTTGGGTTTCAGGATACCTTTCCCTTTCATATCTGCGAGCTGCCACGAGGAGAGTTCAAGCACCACCGGAGCGCGAGAATCGGTGACTTCGAGAAATGTCAGGGGCGATACCGTAATATTTCCGCCGAGTTTCGCTTCTGGGAAATCCGCGAGCAGAGCCCAATGCATGGCGGAAGCAGTCGTGGATTTCCCTTTGCTCCCTGTCACTGCGAGGATGGGGTTTTTACTCAGGGAGAGGAACACCGAGATATCGGTTTCGATCTGACGGGCCATGCCGAGGAATCGGTTACCCTGGGGTACCGCAGGATTTTTGATGACGATATCCGCATTGAGAAAATCGGCAGCTTCATGTCTGCCGAGCACGAATCGTATGTTGAGCCCTTCCAGCGATTCTATCGACGGTTTGAGTATGGTTTCATCGCGCAGGTCGGTGACCGTCACGTACGCTCCCCGTTCCGCGAAGAAACGGGCGGATGCCGTACCCCCGCCGTGAAGGCCGAGCCCCATGACGGTTACCTTCAGGCCGGGAATAGTCTTTGCATCAATATTCAAGCTTGAACTCCTTCATATCTTTTTCGTTCAGATAAGGTTCCACGGTCAGGGTTTCCCATACTTTTTCCCACGCAGAGGGGACTTGTTCCTTTAACGTTTTGAAGGTCTCCAAATTTTCGGAAAAGGGAGTCTCGCGCATGGACTTCTGAATGGTTTCCATTTGGGGAGAGAGGAATTCTATGGCTTTATGAAGGAGGGGGAGAGATTTCCTCCTCCCTTCCGGCGACAGATCCACGACTGTCTGGCAGATGGTTTTGTACTTGCAGATGAACGGATAGAACGGATAGACCCGTTTGCCTTTCGGCAGGAACAGTTTGGTGAAAAACTTCGTCAGATCGTTGTCTATCCAGATGCCCTGCACAAAATATCCTCTGCCTGTTTCTCCTATCCATGTCTGAGATATGGTTTGACGGATCCTGAAGCACTGTATCTTTCCATCCGTCACTTGAATATCCTGGAGCGGGATGAAATTCGCTTCGAGGAAGAGGTGCCGGGTTTTGTATTCGGGCGTTTGATCGTTCGAACCTTTGTTGATTATCTCGTATTCGTTCGGTCTGAATGCGAGATCGATCCGCAAAAGATACAGGTACTGGCTCTCTCCCACTTTATACAGTCTGAAGAAACAGGGTTTTAGAATTTCACCGGGATCGAAAAAATACGTCAACTCGTCGAACACATCGGGAAACATGGCGGCGATTGCGGAAATCGCTTTTCGCAGCTGCGCGAGGTATTCCTTCGTGGGAGTGCTATTTCTCACGTCGTGGTGTATGGGGAGGTGGGGAATGGAGAAGTCCTTCTCGATCGCGAGAAAGAATTCCTCGTTCTGATTGAAGTGCTTGGAATACGGCAGACCTTGAGCGTTTTTTCCGCCCAACACTTCGTTGATTTCCTTATCCGTGTAATGAAGTCTGATCTCATACGACAGTTGTTCCATGGTTTCTCGACTTTTTTCTACTATAGATTTAAATCAGGGGCTTTGCAATATTCGTTTTACACATTCGGCAAAGGAATTGAATCCTACCCTCGGATGGTATACACTCTTATTCCAGAAGGGGAGAAAAGCATGAAAAGGTTGTTGTGCTGTTTATTCCTCACTATAAGCGTTTCCATGCTGTGGGCGCAGAGTTCGAAAGCTCTGGCATACATTGTGTATGCGGACGGCGGAGAATTCGACGTCATCCGGAACAATCAGGCGAGAACGTACGACATCGCAGCGGACGATGTGTCGGGGCTCGAGCTCTATGTGGGAGATATAATTCAGACCGAAAAGAAAACCTTTCTCGAAATTCAGATTCAGAATTCCCAGAACGTGCTGAAAATAGCGGAGAATACGATATTCCAGATTTCGAATATAGAGGCGCAGGGAGGAGGCAATTTTTCCGTGACCTACGGAAGGGTCAGAGCAAAAGTTACAAAACTCGTGGGGGGAGAAAAGTTCAGAATAACAGGCGGGAACGCCGTAGCCGGGGTAAGAGGCACGGACTTCGGGTACGATCTCATCGTCGCCCAGGGTGCAGTATCAACGAATGCAGTCACCAACGTGTACTGCTTTGAAGGTACGGTGGAAGTGACGAAAGCCGCGAAAACGCCGGAGCCTTCTGAACAGGCGAGGAAACCTGTAGGGAAGGTGGAGGTTCAGGGGGCTGGAGAGACGATTGTGATTTCTGCAAACGAAATGGTAAGTCTCTCGAGTGCGGAACCGGATAAACCTCTGGAAAAGGAGTCGATAACAGAAGAGGTGGCGATGTTCTGGACAGTGAACGATTTTAAGGTTGAACCCGAAGTGCTGGAAGCTCCGAAACAGGAAACGCCGAAAATCGAAGAACAGGCGGCGGGAAAAACGGTAACCGAAAAGCCGAAAACGGCGGCCCCGACGGAAGAAAAGCAGGCTGATGTCGTGCAGAAAACCGCGAAACCGGCGCAGAAAACCGAAGCACCTAAGGACATCATAAAGCAGGAAGAGTACATGCCGGTCACGAAAACAGGGCTCTTCATCCAGGGCGGCGTACTGCTCGGTGTGGGGGCCATCGCCGAGACTGCAGGGCTTCTCCTCTCCCTAGGAGGCGCGGCGCTGTTCCCGGATGTGGATCCCCTGCTCAGAGACACGCTCGGTCTGTCCCTCGCCATTGCAGGCGGTATAAGCATTTCTGGTTCTCTGGTTTCGTTTATCTGGGGCGCTCTTCTCCCGCCTGATAAGGAATAGGGATGCTGGAGAACGGCTCGAACCTATAAATCACCCAGTCGGATCCATCTTGTTTGAGATATACCCTGTTTTCTTCACGGGTGCCTTCGAAACGGGGTGTTTCGGCCGGGCTTTCGGCATCCATGCCTCGCCCGGCACTCGTACGTCCTTGTACATCGGCCGGGCTTTCGGCATCCATGCCTCGCCCGGCACTCGTACGTCCTTGTACATCGGCCGGGCTTTCGGTACCTCCTGTACCTTCGGTAGTTTCGATACCTTCGGCATCCCTGTACCTAGGTATCTGCGACCATCGCCCGGCACTCGTACGTCCTTGTACATCGGCCGGGCGTTTCGGCAGCCAGCGTTCATACCGAACTCGGTATACGGTTTCGCTTTCCTTTTCGATCCGCAACTCCGCGATGCCGAATACGGTGAACTCCGCTGGCACAGCCGGTCTGCCCTGAGCTACCCAGTCCGAAGCAGGTATGAAGCCGGTTTTCCCTTCATTAGCGAGCCGCATTCTCGTGATGACGAAGAGGTTAGCAACCATGTCGATCTCAACCTTCCCGGCATCCCCTGCAACGCAATCTTTCATAGTCATATGGTCGAGTTCAGTGATTGCGCGATAGTAGGCTTCTATGACGTGCTCGGGGTCGAACCCGTGCGTTTTCCTCGGTGCCAGGAGGTTTTTGAGCACATCGGAAAGAAACCAAGAAACTGCAAGAACCGCAACTGCGCTGATGACGAAGAGTTTCCAGTTTTTTTCCCAGAACCTTCTGCGGGAGAACCGTTTTTCGGTATCTGCTTCGATCCGTTTCCTTTTCAGGGCTATGGTTCTCGCTTCCTGTTCGGAGACATGTCTAAAAAAACCGTTCGTGTTCCATTTTTTTAGAAGTTCGTTCCACTCCTGCAGACACAGAGGTTCGTCCTTTCCAAGGGATCGCATAACGGCAACCGATACGTCAGGCAGTATATCCGGCCGCCTTATGTGGAGCGCCAGTACGTTCGTTTCCCTGATTTTCTGATGGAGCAGATGCTCTTCTGCATCCGTGTAGGGGAAGGTACCAGTGAGAATTCTGTACAGGAGCGCTGCAACCGTGAACGATAGGGATGCCTCTGAAACGGGCCCCTGCCTGTTTACGACATCGAACCGCCGCATGCGTTCTTCCGCAGTTTCGGAAGCAGCCATGAGATCAGTGAGCACTTGAGGGAGGAAGAGTATGGAACCGTCTGCGAG
>CAZWAS010000131.1:0-3721 GCA_964631915.1 uncultured Spirochaetales bacterium
TTTCATCAATGCGAGAAACTTTTTTTCGTAATCCGACCACGCCCCTTTTTGCTTTCTGTACGCTTCGAGTATCTCCTTTGTCGGGGCGAGCTCCGGCATATGGATATATTCGATCCCGCACAGTGTCTTCAGGAAATAACGGAGGTCGTTTTTCTTGGCGAAACCGGAGAGCTGCGATTCGTTGTTCAGCCGTATATCGATCACCTTCTTGATGCCGGCTTTCTGAAGGCGGGTAAAAAAGGACTCGGCGGAACTCTTCGTGAATCCTATCGTGTAAATTTTCATCTCCGTACCTCGCGAAACAGCTCCTCGGGGGAACATTCTTTCTCGGTATATGCGATTTGTTGTCCTCGCCGATTATAAGCATCGATGATGAACTCTTCCCGACTTCGGAACAGGTCTCCTTCCGGTAGGCCGAGTTCCTTAAGTAACCGCGAAAGTGCATCATTATGGCTCTCAAGTCGGCCATCTTCCAGTATGTGTTGTGGTGCCATACCCAAATTGACAAGATGCCGGCAAACAAGAATCGCTCGGTGGCATGTGAGCGGGTCTTTCTCGACACAGAGCAACGCGATCCGGTATTTCTTAACCCCCTCAACAATCCGAGCGAGCCCTTTCCGAAACAGCTCTGTACGGGCTATGAGGTCATACTGAGCTTTTCCATCGACATAGCAGGTCCGATCTTCAGGACGAGCACCGAGTTCGCGCCCTAAGAAAGTGTATGAAATGCCCGTGCTCTTCAGAGAAGACTGCAGATTCGTTAAATTGAACTGCGGATTGAAACGGCTATATGGCTGCGAACGCACATCGGCGATAGCCGTGATATGATGGATGGTCAGCAAATCTATGAACTTCTCTATCGAATGAGCGGAATATCCTATTGTGTAAACTATATCAGACATAGTTCAACCCTCGCTCCGTTCCGGTGTAATCAATGCTGCGACTAATTTGTATGCGAAATCGTGAAAGGCTTCAGCAAGACTTATGCAGAGCATCGAGCTTTTCAATTTGATAGGAGTATTATTTGGTTTTGGAAAGTATTGTTGTTCAATCTTCGGATCCGTGACGACAAGGCGATATAAATGGTCGCACAAACTGAATTGTGCACGCACCCGACGCCTGGGAGGTCCGAAGTCTCTGCCTTCTGTTGTTATGATCAATTCTATAGTGTCAGGTCGGACCAGATACAATGATCGCTTAAGCCGATCCAATTGCTTTTCTGGAATACGATCGTTAACACCATGTGAGCTTGAGTATCCATTGATCCAAAGTGGTCCGGCGGGATTTTCAATGGCCTTTTGCAGCTCATTCCATGCGACTTTGCCCTGTTTAACCCAATAGTGCTGATCATCGATAAGATGGTTTTCTTTCTGATGCCTTTGAGGAACCGGCCTAAGCATCTTAATCGCGATAATATCGAGTACCTGTGGATCCGTACCGTCTTCGAAGCGACGTTCTTCTTCGGATATTTCCTGTGTCTTACGGGCGCTCACAGGCCTAATCCAGGCTTCAAATCCCGAAGCGGTTTTTTCGCGCCCTGCAATGCACCTGCCCGAAGGATAGGATATTTACGGGAATTTGCCAAACACACAATCGTTTTCGTATAACTCATATCCACCTTCATGAGAGGCCCCCGAACACGAGTCAGGGGTCTGTGGATCAATAGACTATCTTTTCTTTTCTCTCCGAAGCGGCGGATTTCAGTATCGTATCGCAGATCACCGCAGCCCTGTATCCGTCTTCAAAGGTGGCTACCATGGGTTCGAGCGCAACATTGTTGACGACTGCGTTCATCATATTGTACGCGCTGTGTACGAAGGTATTCTCCCACCCTATGATATGGCCGTGAGGCCACCATTTGTCGTAGTACGGATGGAAAGATTCGGTAACATTGATCGCATGGAACCCTATGGTTTCCATGGGGTCTTCGTCCTTGAAATACACATGCAGGTAATTCATATTTTCCAGGTCCAGATGCAGGCTACCTTTTTCCCCGTTGAGCTCAATGGCTCCGAAGTTTTTCCTGCCGAGGCAGAACCTCGAACCTTCCAGAGTTCCTATGGCGCCATTTTCGAATTCCACGGTGGAAACGAACGCATCGTCCACGTCCACCTTTCCTTTTTTCGACGGATCGTCCACGAGCGGCCGTTCGTGAATAAAGGTGGTGATGGAAGACATGACCGCTTTTGGTTCTCCGCAGAGGAATCTTGCCAAGTCTATGATGTGCGAACCGAGGCAACCCAATACGCCGTTTCCGGCGATTTTTTTCTGCAACCTCCATACGAGTGGAAACTCCGGATCGGCTATCCATTCCTGAAGATAGCGCGCTCTGAAGTGGTAGATCCTTCCGAGCCTGCCGTCCATGATCAATTTCTTCGCGAGCACCACTGCGGGAATCATCCTGTAGTTGAAGTTGCAGAGGTGCTTCACTCCTGCCTTTTTCACGGCGTCGAGCATCTCTTTGGCTTCAGCCGCGTTTCGGGCGAGCGGCTTCTCGCAGAGGATATGTTTCCCCGCTTTAGCTGCCTCGATGCAGGGTTCGGGATGCATATCCGGCGGAGTTCCGTTCACCAGTATATCGATCCGTTTGTCGTTGATGAGATCCCGCCAATCGGTGCAGATTTCTTCATACCCGTATCGCGCCGCTTCCTCCGCCACCTTCTCCTTGTGCCTGCCGCAGATCTTCACGAGTCTTGGTATGGCCGGAGGAGGCCAGAAAATGTACGGCATCTGTTTGAACGCGTTCGAATGTGCCTTGCCCATGAACGCGTATCCGAGCATACCGATTCCGAGCTCCGGCATGTGTCCTGCTTTCGTTTCCGAAGCCATCGCAGTGAAACCGACTTTTTTCGCCATGGCATTTCCTCCTTACTTACGGGCACCTCTAAGAACTCTTTATTTTTTCGCATGCGAAAAAATAATTCCTTACGCTACCTGCGATTAGGTGCCCGCTATGGGAACCAACCGAAGGTTAATAGAGGTTCCCTTACCCTAATTGTAACCGCGAGTAAGAGATTTCGCCATACATAAATCGGTTCAGCACGAAGAAAGAAAGGCTATGCCTTTCTTATTATCCAGCAGAAATGGATTTTAGGATTTCTGCTGAAATCCTGAGGAATCGTCCTAGCGGAAATATCTTCGATGCGGAATTTTTTAAGCGCATCGTGATCCATTTTGAAGCGCTGATAGTTCGTCGAGAATACGATGAGTCCGTTCTGCTTCAGCCTGGCTGCTGCGAGACGGATGAGCTCCGCATGATCTTTCTGAACATCGAAATCCTGCCGTTTGTCTTTCGAGTTCGAGAATGTCGGAGGGTCTATGAAGATGACACCGTAGGAAGATCTGTCTTCGCGGAGGAACTGCATGGAATCCATGCGGATGAGTTTGTGTTCTTTGCCCGTGAAACCGTTCAATTCGAGATTTTTTCTCGCCCACTCGAGATAGGTGTTCGACGTGTCCACAGTCGTTGTCGAAAGAGCTCCTCCCTGGGCGGCGTATACTGTGGCGGTTCCTGTATATCCGAACAGATTGAGGAAATTCGTCGCTACGGATGCTTCCGCGATGAGAGCCCGCGTGTCCCTATGGTCGAGAAAAATGCCGACATCCAGATAGTCGGAAAAATTGACGAGGAAGGTATTCCCTCCTTCGTGGATCTTATGGAACTGCTGTGCGGAATCGAGTTTGGTGTACTGTTCGAGCCTGTTCCGCTTTTTCCTCTGTT
>CAZWAS010000131.1:3732-10783 GCA_964631915.1 uncultured Spirochaetales bacterium
GAATATGTGCTTTTCTCCGATGCCCGTTGCTTTCGGAAGCATGGAGAGCATATCCTTGAGCCTCGCCTCTGCTTTCTCGGGATCGATCGTTTTCGGAGGAGCGTATTCCTGAACATGGAGCCAGGAGTCCTCGAACATATCGATGGCTGCAGAGTATTCAGGCATGTCCGCATCATATATTCGGTAACAGGTTATGCCTTCGGCACGCGCCCATTTTCTGAGCTTCTTCAGGTTTTTCTCTATTCTGTTCGCGAACATGAAAGCGTGCTCTCCGGGCTTATGCGGTTCGTTGGGTAAGGAAGAATCGGATGCAGGCTGGATCCGGAGAGAATCCGCATATGTGTGAAACACGTGCTTTTCGTCGAGCACGAAATGCGCGACAATACATCGCAGTTTCCCGTTAAACAGAGTATTCACCTTCTCAGCTCTGAGGCCTGTCGCTCTTGCGTACTCCTCGTTCGCAGTGATAATAGAGGCCTTCCATCCGGGAAACCGTTGGAGCAGAACTGTCCCGATTTCCCTGTACAGGGGGCGCAGATCGGCGCCTGTTTCGAGGCGCTCTCCGTACGGGGGATTCAGCGCAACAAGCCCTGGCATAACGTTCGTGCAGTCCAGCCGAGCCTCCTCCAATGCGCGCTTTTCGATATGTACCAAACCCCTAAGACCTGCGCGCTCTATATGCTCGAGTGCCTGAGAAACCGCCTTTCTATCCTTATCGAAACCCCTGATCGGCGGAAGCATAGTCTTCCCTTCCTCGCTTCTTTGTATTGCTTCTCCTTTGATTCGCTTCCAGAGGGCTTCGTCGTGTTGCTTCCAGCTCATGAATCCGAAATACGAACGGAGGAGGCCCGGCGCTGTGTCGGTTGCCATGAGCGCTGCTTCGATAGGCAGAGTTCCCGAACCACACATAGGGTCCACGAATGCTCCTCCCTGTTTCGCGATTGCAGGCCATCCTGCCCTGAGGAGCAGAGCCGCCGCAATATTTTCCTTCAAAGGCGCAGGTCCCGCATGCTTTCTGTATTCCCGTCTGTGAAGACTTTCTCCAGAAAGATCGATGCTCAGCACAGCCTCGTTTTTTTCTATGTGGAGATTGATAAGCATATCCGGAAGTTCCGCATTGACATAGGGCCGCATGCCGAACGAGTCGTTGAAGTAATCGGCAACGGCGTCTTTCACGACCAGCGCGGCGTATTGGGGATTCGAGAACAGAGAGTCTTTCACGGTGGCCTTTACCGCAAAGGTCTCTTCCATAGTGAAATGGTCTATCCACGGGACAGACCGCGCTGCATCGTAGAGCGCTTCTTTCGTTTCCGCTCGGAACGTCTTCAGAGGGAAGAATATCCTGTTCGCTATCCTCGACCAGAGACAAGCCTTGTATGCGATTTCGAGCGGTCCTGAAAAATACACGCCCCCCGGGATTTCTTTCACATATGCGGAACCGAGTTTTTTCAATTCATTCGATAAGAGGTCTTCCACATATCGCGGACAGGTGGCGAAATATGTTTTTATGATATCGTTCATGCAGAAAGAGGTATCCCACAAAGCATCGACTTTGTCAATTTGCAAAATCGCACCAGATTGCATCTATGTATCGGATACAGTACCCGATATGATATAACGAAGGGACAACGAAGTCGATAAACGACTAGACTGTGGTATCGACTTATTCATGCTTGATAACCCAGGCAAAAGCGTTTCCTGCGATATTCTGCGCCATTCCTTAGAGCCCCTGCGCGCCATATCAGCAATAGGGACGACGATACAAGTCCTTTTTCTTTAAGCCGTGCTTGCGGGCCTGCGCGGTCCAGCCCATGTTGCCCATCATGTAGTACAGGTGCCGCGGAAATTTCGGGCGCATCGAAATATCTTTTGCCGGCGCAGGCTTGCCGGAGATCAATGCGTCCTTCATAGCCTGGAACGCGCTGCGGACGTCCGTCATGGTTTTCTTCATGAATGGCGCGTTCTGCGCATTCTGAAGCATGCCGCCGGAACCGATCATGACGCCGAAACGGAAGTCGCCGCCGATCTTTTCGGCAAAACTTTTGATCACGCGAACTGCTTCCACATTGATGTCGGGTTCGGGAAAGCCGCAGTTGACGACAGCGTAGACGGCTGGACCTTTCGCATCGGCGCGGTGAGAGAAAACGTAGTGGGCGTAATCCTGCAGGAACTTGATGAGAACGCCGGGCAGGCAGAAAATGTACAGAGGGAAGATGATGACGAGCGCTTCGGAGCCCAGCATGGCTTCATAGTCTTGCACCGTTTCATGTCGATCAAGGGTGGCACGGGCATCGA
Organism: uncultured Spirochaetales bacterium; assembly: GCA_964631915.1. Lineage (GTDB taxonomy): Bacteria > Spirochaetota > Spirochaetia > CAZWAS01 > CAZWAS01 > CAZWAS01. Next base: position 6,028 of record CAZWAS010000131.1, read on the forward strand.
TTCGCTTAACGCCGATGCTATCCCCTCTTATGATTTCTTCCGCTATATCGCACAACCACATGGACGTCGAACCTCCGCCCGGCTTAGGGCTGCCGGAAATGACGGCAGCGCGTTTTATTGCTTTGTTCATAGTTTCCCCTCCGTTCTTTTGATGTCGACCGATGCCAGTTCTGCTGCCGTTTTCTTGTCGTCGCCGGTATAGACCACCACTTCGATATTGCGGCGGTGTTTTCTTGTGATATCGGCAAAAAGCCTGGCGTCTTCCGCAGTAACGCCATCGCCGTAGCCGACCATGATGAATTTCGGATACGACACATACCGCGCCGGGTGCATGGTGGAGCCATCCGGTCGAATTTCGAAAAACGGCAGCATATTGGGCAGCATACGGTCCACCGCGTTTTTGATAGTGGCTGAAAACTGGCCGAAAACGATCGGACTGAGATAGATGACGGCATCCGAGGTCATTGTGGTCCTGTTGAGGTCGGCCATGGCGTCGGAAATGACACACTCTCCCGGCTTTTTAACCCAACAGCCGAAGCACCCCATGCAGGGCGCCAGGTCCTGCCAGTCGAGCTTTGCCTCAGTGATATCTGCGCTGTGCGCAGCGAGCATATCTTTTACAAGCCGGTCAATCCGTCCGAACGCTTCCGTTTGAAAGTCTTTGTCGGAGATAATGCAGATTCGCATACTAGTGTCCTTCCTAATGTTTACGTTGTCAACATCAATATAACGCGCAATGTTTACTTTGTCAACATTGTGTGCTACCATATTCCCCAAAAACAAAGGGTGGATAGACAATTGCCGGAAAGAACTTATCACCACGGCGATCTGAAATCGCAATTGATTTTAGAGGGTTTGAAGCTGCTCGATAGGGATGGCTACGACGGTTTTTCGCTGCGGAAGGTAGCAGCGCTCTGCGGCGTCAGCCAGACGGCGCCATACCGTCACTTCAAAAATAAGGACGAGTTGATCGCCGCCATCACGGGTCATGCTCTTGGGGCTTTCGGCGCTTCCTTGGAGAAAGCTGTCGAAGAGCATCCCGGCGATGTGTCCGCACAGCTGCGGGAAATGGGTTTTGCGTATATCAGATTTTTTGCCGAGAAACCAGAATACCTTCGGCTGCTGTTTTTAAGCGATGTACGGCTGCGTACGCGCTTTGCCAGTATGGTTCGGGAGAGTTTGGGCTATAACGCACATGTGGCGGACCGATCCTTCAGCATCCTCAATGACACGGTCGCCCGGTATAAGGCGGAGCATCCGGACGAGGCGATGACCCAGGACGAGCTGATCCTCTACTGCTGGGGGTTGGTACACGGCATCTCAACGCTGATCGCAGCCGGAGAGCTGCCATGGAACGAAGAGACGATGGGGATAGCGGAGCGCGTCATTCGGAGCACGAAATTTCTGAAGTAGCAGATATGAATTGTAATTTCGGAGAGGTGATTTTTCCGGTCTTAAAATCGAGGCCGTACACCATGCAAAAGACATATACAAAAAACTGGGGTTTGAGCAAAAATCGGAATTGCTGGAGAAGAATGGAATCAAATACTACGAGTTGGTATATTCTATAAGAAGAGCGGTGATTCAAGCAACTGTGGCTGGTGTATTCGACGATATCGATGAGCGCAAAGAACGCACGGCATGAGGAACAAGCGCTTGAATTCGGCAATCGGGAGGTTTTTATGAAGGATATAATGGCCTACTATGCGAAATGCAACAAAGTGATAAACAAAGCTATGAACGATGTGATCATAAACACTATCAAGGATCCGTACAGCCATAAGCTCGATGGTTATTTCTTCAAATGCTTATCCGATATACTCGAACATATTTTCATCGCGGATATGATTTGGCTGAAGGCATTTATGGATGTACAGGATTTTGGCTTGAATATCGAGAAGGACGTCGGACCCATACCCGGCTACGGGGAGAAAGCTTTTGCACGTTACGAAGAGTATCTGGTTTCTCGGGAAAAATTGGATGATTTCATCATCAAATACATGAATAGCCTCACTGACGACATATTTGCGAAAACAGTATCGAGAGTGAGCAGAGCGGGTACAAAGATCGAAAAAGAAGTAGCGAAAGCATTAGTACATTTCTTTAATCATCAGACACATCATCGCGGCCAGATAAGCAATATTCTTGATACTATGAATATTGAAAACAACTATTCGAACATGATATTCGTGGAATAGGAGATACGTAGGATGCCCAAGAGCGTCCGAACCTCCGATTCGCGCGCACAAATGCTCTTACTGAGGAAACCTCGCCACAGAGAGCTTTATATTGCATAACTTCAACTGCAGTTGCTGCGTCCGGCAAGAACCGCTCCATGCACTTTGCAAGCTTGGCTCGGTATGGTAAAATCGCCTATATAAAAAATGTAAGGATCTATCCATGAATTCCAATTTGAGCCCAGAATGTTTGTTGGAAATTATCAAAATCCAGACGGAGATCGTACAGCAGGGTCTTGACCTCGGTGGAGTTATGCCTCTGGTTGCCCAGCGAGCTCAACATCTGACAGGAGCCGCCGGAGCAGTTGTAGAACTGGCCGAAGGCGATGAGATGGTATATCGTGCTGTATCCGGAATAGCCGAGCCTCAGCTGGGATTGCGCCTGAAGATGAATACGAGCCTTTCGGGTCTCTGCATCAAAGCTGCGCACCCTCTTGTCTGCAGAGATTCGGAAACAGATGACCGTGTGAACCGCGAAGCCTGCCGCAGAGTCGGCCTCCGCTCCATGATCGTTGCTCCGCTGAAGCACGGCGATACGGTGGTCGGAGTTCTCAAGGTTCTGTCGTCCCGGAAGGATGCATTCGATGAAACCGCCATACGGATTCTCGAGCTCATGTCGGAACTGATCGCTGCATCTATGTTCAATGCTGCGAAGTACGAATCAAACGAGTTATTTCGACGCGCAACGTACGATCAGCTCACCGATGTCGCGAATCGAGCCCTTTTTTATGACCGGCTCAGACAGCGACTTGCTCAGGCGCAGCGGGCTTCCGAACGGTTCGCGGTCATCATGCTCGACATGGACGGTTTGAAGCAGATCAATGACCGGTTTGGCCATAGGGCGGGCGATGCTGCAATCAAGGAGTTCGCCTTACGCATCAAGAGCGTGCCGCGGCAGGCTGACACGGTCGCCCGATTGGGCGGTGACGAATTCGGGATCATCCTGCACAAAATAGAAAAACCAGAAGAAGCGGAGTTGCTTATCGGGCGCCTGGAAAATGCACTCTCCGCACCGTTTCGGTTCGAGCAACGCGGGGTTGTTCTGCGGGCGAGCTCGGGATACGCGATCTTCCCGGATGACGGCGTGGAAGTTGACACACTTATCGAGAAGGCCGATCGATCGATGTATGATGTGAAGCGGGTGCATAAGGAACTTGCCAGACAGATACAATGAGCATAACGTCTCACTCTGCCAGAATAGGTGTCACCTAATCATTGGGAATCCAGTTCGTCACGCTGCCGTATTCAATAACGCCTGCTGTTTAACAAGCGATTCGGCCTTGATGTAACTCCGTCCTGTTTGCCAGTCTTCTTCATATTCCATGAGGTATGAGCAAATGAGTCGAATATAGGAATCGACACTAGGAAATATTCCTATCACTTTTGAACGGCGTCTGATTTCCTTGTTCAATCGCTCGATCGTGTTCGTAGAAGCAATTGTTTGTGAATCGATTTCCGGAAAAGCATCATACTGCAAAGAATCTTCAAGACCATCTTCCAGTATATCCAGTGCTTGCGGATACATATCGCCATACTGCGCAATAATCTGCTGTGCATACGCGATTGCGTTGTTTCGATCCGGCTGTAGTCATATTTGCTTCAGGTGCCCGGCAAATACACGTTTGTCCTTTTGTGAAACTTTTGCCAATATGTTTCGCATGAAATGAACTTTACATCGCTGCCAAGAAGCACCGAGAAACTCTTTCCGTATCGCATTTTGCAGGCCGTGGTGCGCATCGGAAACGCAGAGCCATATCTTTTGAAGGCCGCGTGCCTTCAGCGACTCAAAAAGATCGCAGTAGTTCTCTTCAGTTTCCTCATCAAAGGCCTCTACCGCAAGAATTTGCGGCATTCCCTGCAGGGTAATTCCCTTGACGACCATGATCGCCATGTTTCGGCATCGATTATGGTCAGGTATCTTTTCATACAGGGCATCGACCCATATCACAGGATACTCGCTCTCCAGCGGCCGGGTCCTGAATCCAGCGACCATATCGTCGAGACCCTGACTGATTTCACTCACCTGTGATGCACTTATGTTTTCAATGCCGAGGCTCTTGGCTAACCGATCGATCTTCCGAGTGGAAATACCACTTACCCATGCTTCTTGGATGACCTCGATAAGCGCCTGTTCGCTCCGTTTTTTCTCGGTAACGAAGCAAGGTACATATCCGCCATCACAAGTTTCGGGATCAATAGATACATGGTACCGAGCCGGGTATCAAAACGCCTGAGGCGTGTTCCGCATCGATACGTTTTCCGTTCCGACGAATGAATTCCTTTCGGTGCATTCGCTTTCTTGGAAACTTCGATCTCCATCAGCTGCTCGATAAGCCATTGCATCATGGCATACAAAGGATCCTGTTCCGCAATAAACTCTAGTAGCTTGTTTTCAAAGAACGCGGTATCTTTTGTCTTGGTCATTGGTTGTATCCTCCCTGTTAGTCTCGACAACAACATCTTGGATCTTCCAATGACCTTTTTTAACTATCAAATTGCGAACTTAAATATACACGATC
>CAZWAS010000132.1:0-8917 GCA_964631915.1 uncultured Spirochaetales bacterium
AAAAAACCGGATTCTTCGGCGCCCGATTCAGAGAAAATGCGGGAGTCGCTCTCCTGCTTCCCAAAAAAGGATTCAACCAAAGAACTCCGCTCTGGGTATCGCGGCTCAAGTCCAAGAAACTGCTCGCTGCTGTGAAGCAGTATGAAAATTTCCCTTTGCTCATAGAAACTTGGAGATCCTGCATCAAAGACTCCTTCGACCTTCCGGCGCTCAGACAGATGCTCAGAGAACTGGAAGAAGGCAACATACGGATAAGCGTGATACATTCCAAGGAACCGTCGCCTTTTGCCGAGGATCTCGTGTGGAGGGAGACGAATACGTACATGTACGAGGACGACACCCCTTCCGATTACACGGAATCCAGGCTCGACGAAGCCATCCTCCATTCGATAGCCGAAGAAGAAGCGGAACCGGATATTCCGGTAGAGCTTATCGCTTCTTTTCAGAGCAAACTCTCGAGAACTGCAGCAGGCTACTGCCCGACGACTTCCTTGGACCTTTTGGAGTGGCTCAAGGAACATATCATCATTCCTGTTGAAGAATGGGAAGAGCTGCTTGCATCCGTTGAAAAGGAAACCGGGGAAACGAAGGAAGAGCTCATCGCCCCGATCCGCAATAAAATCGCAGCCCTCGTGCTACCAGGCGGCACCGCAGAAATCGTATGCGCAGCAGAGCTCAAGCAATACATCATCTCCGCTGCAGCCCCGGGCAAAAAACTTACGGAGCATGCGGCGTTCTTCGAGATACTCAGGCAGTGGTCCCGCTTCTATACGGGATTCGATAGGCGATTTCTGAGCGCCGTTTCCGGCATATCGGGATCGCGGCTCGAGTCGCTGATCCGCCTCATGAAGCAGGAACATATCCTATTTGAAACCTCAGGCAAAAACGGACGGCTTTGGAACCGCGAGAATTACAGGCGGCTCCTCCATCTTGCGAAACGCGCCAGGAAGGTCGATATCGGCACACAGGAGCCCGAGATGCTCCAGGTCTTTCTCGCTCAGCTTCACGGAATCGACGGAGCGCAGGAATGGGGGAGCGACGCGGCTATGCATGGTGCGGACCTTCTCAAAGAGGCACTCGAAAAGCTCTTCGGTTTTCCGCTTGCAGCGGACCTTTGGGAAAAAGAAATCTTCGCTCTCAGAGTTCCTTATTATGCTCCCCGCCTGCTGGACGAAGTGTTCGATACCACATCTCTCAGATGGATGGGAACGGGGAGGGAGCGCATCTGCTTTTGCCCTCAGGAAGCCCTTCATGTGCTGCGCGGCCCCCAGGCGGATGCCGGCACCGAAGGCCTTTCAACTGTGTTTCCGGATACCAAGGGGAGGTATGGATTCTGGGATCTTCAGGAATTCTCCAAGCTGTCCTCCGCCGAGCTCACGGAAAAACTCTGGAGTTTCGCGTGGAGCGGAAATGTGAGCACGAACAGCTTCGATCCCGTGCGAAAAGCCATTGCAGGAGGATTCAAACCTGTAGACACGCCGAGGGATTCGGTTAGACCCGGAAAAACGCATTTCCGGTCATGGGCTTCTTCGCGGCCGCAGAGCGGCCTATGGTTCGTACTCGAGCAGCGGGAATCCGCCCAAGACAGAGCAGCGATAGAGGATCTGGAAAAGCGGAAAACTCTCGTGTACCTGCTCCTCGAACGATACGGCATACTCGCCAGAGAACTTCTGTCGCGGGAACTGCAGTGGATAACCTGGTCATACCTCATACCTGCGCTCAGAGTCATGGAGCTGTCGGGGGAATTGTATTCGGGTGTTTTCTTCCACGGGCTGTCGAGTCCGCAGTTCGCGACGAAATCGTCCATCGTCCGCCTTTCCGAAATCCGCGAGCATGATCGGGTTTTCTGGATGAACGCATGCGATCCCGCAAGCCTCGCGGGTGCAGGAATCCCCTGTTTCGGGGGAAAACTGCCGAGAAGAGTGAGCTCGAACCACATAGTATTCCATGGGAACAGACTCGTACTCGTTTCCGCGCGGACCGGGAAAGAAGTGGAAATTCTGACTTCACCAGACGATCCTTCGTTGAGCCGCTATCTCGGCTTCTTCGCGTGGCTCACAGAAAGACCGGTAGAACCGGAAAATTCCGTTAAAGTCGAAACCATAAACGGCATGGAGGCAGGCAGGAGCCCATTCGCTGCCTGTTTCCTGGAAGCCGGATTTATGGAGAAATTCGGGAGCCTCCTGCTCTACGGCAGGTACAGATAGGAACGATTCGTCCCCATCGCAGGAATGCAGGAGTCAATCAGAATATCCGCATACATCCAATGCGCTATTCAGATGAAGTTCGAGGACTTCTTCAGGCATATCTTCGACATGCTCGATAACGAGTTTCTTGCTTCCCCACTCTTTGAGAATTTCTTCGTACCCCTTCCGAATTTCTGCTTTGTTGCTATGGGCAAGGTGCGGAGGAAGATTGATGAAAATCAACTTATCGGGCCACAGCCGTTTTGCCTCTGTGAGGGTCACATCGCCTACGGGCGGAATGGTAAACGAATCGATTATATCAAAGGGTGCTTCTGCCATTTCATTTTTCAAAGTTGCCATGAGCCCATCATGATGCACCGCAAGTTTCTTTCCGGTTCCTTTGAACGCATCGGTATACAGTTTATAGACAGGAATGCAGTATTCTCTGTACAAATCGGGAGAAATAGTATTGGTAATGTTATCGATTAGTTCGAAATGCACCGCTGGGCTCGCAGCGCAAATCTCAGCCGCCTTCTTATGAAAGGTATACTGAACGTCGAGAAACTCCAGGAATTCGGACTGCTGATCGATAACAGCATAGATCGCGTCTTCCAGAGAGGAAAGCTCGATCCACAGACGCTGGAACGGCGTTTTATCGATAACACCGATTGTCACTCCCGAGTCCCCCAAATCTTCCTGGTCCATCTGAACTTCTCTGTGATTGGGCCGCATTTCTTCGTGCATGCTTCGGAATAGATAGTTTATCACCTTCCAATCTTTCCGCTCCTTGATAAAAGGCTCGCATACATGCCCGGTAGCGAGCCCCAGACCTGGATTCCCCCCGATTACAGAAGCGATCTCTCCTACGGGTGTGTTGAAACGGTGTCTTGTTCTCCACACACCGTTTTCAAAATAATATGTCTGCGAATACTCGATGCCTTTCACATACGGGTTGACAATCGTGTCAAAAAAAAACATCGGTTTGTAGGGAGGCACGATATGAGTAACTCCCATTCCCCGCCTCATCAGCCTTCGAACCCACCCACCCTGAGGGCCGGTACGCAATCCTGCTGCTGCGACAACATCGACTTTATCCGGCTCCTCGTTGTGCAGTATCGCCAGGTGCCGTTCGTAGGGTGTCATTAACATACTCCTGATCGCTTTTGTTAGTGATATAGGTTGTGCCGGAATTTTCTCCTGAAAACAGATCGGAAAACCAAGGCAACAATTGTTGCACTATAGGGAAACGCCAAAGTAATCTGCGAAGGAACGCCGATATTCTGTATCCGCAGAGAAGCTCCTTCGGTGATTCCAAAAAGAAGGCTTGTCCCTGCCATGCCAAAGGGATTCGCCCCCCCGAAAATGACTGCGGCCAGAGCGATAAATCCTTTGCCAGCAGTCATATTCTCAACCCACAAATTGACATAGCCCAAAGAAAGATGGGCTCCCGCAAGACCGCAGGTGACTCCTGTTATCACCACGGCAATCCATCTTTTTTCGTTCACCCCTATCCCGGCAGTCTCCAGCGCAGCAGGATGCTCTCCGGCAGCTCGGATATGGAAACCGAAAGGAGTCTTGTAGATGACAACCCAGAAGACAATAACAAGAAGCCAACTGATGTACACGAACAGAGAATGATTATTGAAAAGTTCGTTCAGCACAGGAACATTGTCCAGGAAACCCATATGCAGTTTCGTTATCAGATCGATTCTCGGAGAACTGAACGACCCTTTCACATTGAAAATCAACCGCGAAAAGTATACCGTTGCGCCAACGGCCAACAAATTCAGAGCAATTCCAACAACAAAAACATTGCTCTTCAGCCGGATCACGAAAAAACCGAAAATCAAGGCGACAATTTCCGCACAGGCTATGGCAAAGAGTATCCCCATCAGAGCACTCTGAAAAAGATAGCTCCCGACAATTGCAAAAAACGCTCCTACGAGCATTATCCCTTCGAGCGCGATATTGAGATCTCCGCACTGCAGACTGATGAGCCCGCCGAGGCCCACCAGGATAAGCGGTGTTGCCATTCTGATGCCGCTGATCAAAATATCCATACGCTTCCCCTTTACCTCTTCACCGGCTTAAACCGTTTTATCCAATCGGCAATAAAAAACCTTCCTGTTACGACCAGAATGAGTATCGCCAATGTCATATTGATGAGTTCCGAGGGAACCTGCGAGTTGATTTCCATCCCGATGGATCCAGTTTTCAGAATGGCAAAAACAAATCCCGCAGCAACGACTCCGAGCGCATTATTCATGGCGAGCATACCGATAAGCACCCCATCCCAACCGATGTTCGTACCGATCTGAATCCAGAATCTGTGTTGGGTTCCGATTACCAAAAGCGCTCCGGCAAGACCGGCAATCATCCCGCTGACCACCGCAGCATTCAATTGAATAGCAGCTACATTCATCCCACCATACCTGGCAAAAATAGGATTGAGTCCGACCATCTTCCACCTGAACCCTATTTCCGAGCGGCGCATAACAACATACAATACTATCGCGACTGCCAGGCTGAGGAGGATACCCGAACTCAAGCCAAACCGTGAAGACAGCAGCGGCAGTTCCGCTGTGCTTTCGATGGCTGGCGTCGTCCCACTCCAGCGGGTCGGATCTTGAAAGGGATAGGTAGCGAGGTATCCAGTAAAGAGGATGTAGATGGAGTTCAGCATGATTGTCGTTATCACTTCATCAACGTCGCATAGTGTCTTTAGCAGCGCAGGAATCAACGCTCCGAACGCTCCGGCAGCCATGCCACCTGCTACAGCAAACGGAATATGAACGAACGTCGGCAACACCGTTATTTTGTACCCGATAATCGCCGCGGCAATTGCACCGAGAAATATTTGTCCTTCAACACCCAGGTTGTAAAATCCTGCCAGAAAAGCCACAGACACAGCGAGCCCCGCAAGTATCAAAGGCATAGCCCGGTTCACCACATTCGCAAAGGCGGTCATATCTCCAAAGGAATATTCAAAAAGTCCCCCAAACGCTACCAGTGGCTTATACCCCGAAACCAGGATTAAAACAGTACTAATACACACCATGATCAGTGTTACAATCAAAACCATCAGACAGGAAGCGATTAATCTATTATTACGCATCTGCTTTCCTCTGTTTCGCACCGGTCATATACAATCCGATAGTATGCGAATCGATTTCCCCAGCCGAAAACTCTGCCGTGATCCGTCCTTCGTACATAACGATCAATCTGTCGCTCAGCAGAAAAAGTTCATCAAGATCAGCCGAAACGAGTAACACAGCGACCCCTGCTTCTTTCGCTTCCACTAGTTTTTGATAGATAAAATCAGCGGAACCGATATCGACGCCCCGTGTCGGATGGGCTACTACCAGACATCGGTGGGATGAAGTCAGTTCTCTGGCCATAACCACTTTCTGCATGTTTCCGCCGGAAAGCGTTCCTGCCTTATGCTTCGGGCTCTGCACTGCGATACGATAGTCGGTTATTCTTTTTTCGGAATCAGCGTTGATGGATCTCCAATCGATACATCCGGCATGCTTGATATATCGTGACCGGTCATTGTAATCGATGAAGAGATTTTCGCTGATCGATGCGCCTAAACATAATCCGGTTTTCATCCGATCCTCCGGAACAAACCGAAGTCCTAGGAATCTTCTTTTTTGAATCGGGGAACGGTTTACCCGTTTTCCGTCAAGCAGTATTTCGCCGTGACTGTGCGGGATGATCCCCGCAACTGCATTGAGAAGTTCAGTTTGCCCGTTTCCCTCTACGCCTGCAATTCCAAGGATTTCGCCAGAACGGACGGACAATGTGACATTATCCACCACTATCCGGTTGTGAATGCCGTGAATTGTGAGATCCTTCACTTCCAGAACCAGTTCGCCTGATGTTCTTCTTCCGCCCTCTTCGCTCTCTTGGGTATCTTCCTGTACAATCCTTTCGGCAAACCGCAAGCGTTGGTTTTCGCCGATAATAAGCCTGGCGAGCTCTTTTTCATTCGTATCGGATGTGTTCAGAGAGATGATGGTCCTGCCTTTACGCATAACGGTAATCCGATCGGATATTCGCATTACTTCTTTCAATTTATGCGAAATAAAAAGGATCGTTTTTTTGTTTCTTACCAGTTCGAGACAAACCCTGAACAATTCATCCGTCTCCTGCGGAATGAGCACAGCAGTTGGTTCGTCGAGAATCAGTATCTCAGCTTCTTTGTACAGCGCTTTGACAATTTCCACTCGTTGCTGAATGCCTATCGGTAGATTTTTCACCTTTTCATCCAGCGGCAGTATCAACCCGTATTGTTCGCAAATCCTCGATATACTCTTTCTTGCTTTCTTGGTATCGACGAAAATCCCTTTCCGCAATTCGTAGCCAAGCGTTATATTCTGCAGCACAGTGAAAGAGGGAACGAGCATAAAATGCTGATGTACCATTTCTATGCCGAAGCGCTTCGCGGCGCGTGGATCGGGAATGTCTGTCGGGTGGCCTTTGAAAACAATAGTTCCTTCATCGGGCCGATGAAGTCCGAAGAGAATATTCATCAACGTCGATTTCCCTGCACCATTCTCTCCGATAACGGCATGGATTTCTCCTTCCTTTACGGCAAGGAAACAGTCATCATTCGCGACGACATTTCCGGGAAATGCTTTACGGATGGACTTCATCTCGATGATATGCGTATACATTGCCGCTCCGCGAAAATCGTTCGCAAGGGAGGGATTCTCCCTTGCACTCTGCATGGTTCAAGGTGTCGAAGTGTTAGTTTCTGAACTCTGTAACCTGTATGGTCCCATCTCCGATTTGTTTCTGAATATCTTCCACGCGTGAAACAATATCGGCCGGTACCAGATCTTTGGACATGGTTAGGTAAACACCCTTCTCTTTTACGCCCCAGATAAATTTTTCGCCTTTCTTCAGCTTACCTTTCAGAAACAAGTCGGTCAGATAGACCATAGAGGTATTCACGCCTTTCATGACACTCGCAATCGTATTATCCGGAGCGAGCCACCGCTGATCGTACCCGCCTCCAATGACCCACATCGGTGCGCCTTCTTTCGCGGCGCTGAATCCGCCTTCGCCCGATAATCCAGCATACTGAAAATTGATATCGCTGCCCTTTTCGATAAGAGCGAGATTCGCCTCTTTTCCTTTTGCGGGATCCACCCAGGATCCGACGAAAATCGCCTCGACCTTCGCATCGGGCGCCACATGTGTAAGGCCCTGCTCATATCCCCAAAGAGCTCGCTGCATTACCGGCGAATCTACACCGCCTATATACCCTATTAATTTCTTGTCGTTCACGTATTTGACACCAGCCCTCTGAGTAAGCAGCCCTGCGAGACATCCCGCAACGAACGTACCCTCATGATCCTTATACGCGAGAGAAACCACATCAGCGGAATCCACAAGAGAATCGAGAAAAACATACATCGTCTCCGGATATCTGGGTGCCACCTTGAGCATCGCATCGATCGCTTCGAATCCGAGCACAAAAACCAGCTTATTGCTTTTGCCGGCGGAAGAAAGAATCGCCTCAAAGTTGTTCGGTTCGAGCCTTCCTTCGTACTGATTCGTGCTGACCGAAAATTGTTTTGCAATCGTTTTGATTCCATCCAACGCGATGTCGTAAAATGCCTTGTCTCCGAAGGAGTTAGCGACAAAAACTCCGACGGAAGCTCCTTTGCTCGCTTGCGCCGTTTCCTGCTTACCTCCAGCGAATACTGTCACTTGCCACAAGCAGACTAATAATAAAACAACTAATGTTTTTTTCATAAACCTCTCCTTTATGAGATATGGGAACCTCTATTAACCTTCGGTTGGTTCCCATAGCGGGCACCTAATCGCAGGTAGCGTAAGGAATTATTTTTTCGCATGCGAAAAAATAAAGAATTCTTAGAGGTGCCCATATGTTAAGCTGGGCAACCACAGCTTTGTCGAATGATTAAATTAGTCGGCAAAAGAATATTGTTTTTATCAGGTTTTTCTCCATTCATGATACTGATAAGCATACTGATGCTCCGCGAGCCCAATTCCTGAATCGGCGTGGCCACAGTTGTAAGCGAAGGAGTGGTATACGCCGCAAGTTCGATGTTATTGTATCCTATAATAGCGATATCTTCGGGGACTCGTATTCCCGCATCGGCCAACGCACGCAAAGCACCGACCGAAAGCGTATCGCCTGCAATGAACAATGCCGTCACGTCTCTGCGTCTGCCTACCAACTCGCTGCATGTCTTATAGCCAGTGGCAAATGAAAAATCCTCGACTTCCATGATCAGTTCTTCATCGATCGGGAGATCGTGTTTTTCAAGGGTTCGGATATATCCTTGGTAACAATTGTTCAGCGTAGGGACGCCAGTTTTTCCGGTAATAATGCCGATCCTCGTATGCCCGTGCTCGAATAAATGTTCTGTAGCGAGGATACCGGCATTAAGCGCATCGAGATTTACCACATTTTCGCTGACTTCCGGTCGATCGACAAACACAACTGGAATAGGAAGTTTATTGAAATATTCTTCTACATTTTCCGGACTTTCATCATCATTGAATTCGAAAGGCCCCACGAGGAGCCCCTCGATCCCCTGTGCGAGAAGCATATTCTTATAAATCAGATTCATCCTGCCGCTGATTCTGGAATTGATCGGTCCTTGCGTATTGTAAGCTGTTGTGATGATTCGCTTCTTTTTGGCCACTTCTTCCACTCCCATAAGAAATTCCGTGTAAAAAGGATTTTTTAT